>NZ_AJTQ01000025.1 GCF_000262345.1 Streptomyces xiaopingdaonensis
GCCGCCAACCCCTGTGTGCCTCAAGCGTGTTCGCGCCGCAGCCACCACAGCCCGGTGAGCGGCAGCAGGACGGGGATGAAGAGGTACCCCATGCCGTAGTCGGACCAGACGGTGGCGTCGGGGAAGGCGTCCGGCTCGACGAGCGTCCAGGTGCCGACCGCGAGGACGCCGAGCAGCTCGACGCAGCAGCAGACGAGCGCCGCCCGGCGCGCGCCCTCGCCGCCGCGCACGAGCGAGACGGTGATGAAGGCGTAGACGAGCGCGGCGACGGCCGACAGCACGTAGGCGAGCGGTGCCTCGTCGAAGCGGGTGGTGAGCTGTACGAGCGAACGCGAGGCGGCCCCGACCGTGAAGATCCCGTAGAGCGTGACGAGGAGCCGCCCCGGTCCACTGGCGAGACGGCGCCGCGGTCGCGCCGCGTCCGTGCTTCCCGCGGCCGTCCCGTGCTCGGCGCGTACCGCGCCCTCGGAGTGGTCAGGCGCCACTTCCGCCTCCCCAGATGTCGTAGAGCCGCACCTGGAGCACGGCCAGCACGACCGCCCCTGCGACCACGGTCAGCGAGCCCCACCTCGTCCGCTCGGTGAGGGAGAGCAGTCCGACGACGGGGATGCACGCGAAGACGCCGAGCAGGTACGAGACGAAGATCACCGCACCGTCGTCGGGGTGCTCGCCCCGCGCCAACTGCACGATACCGACGACCAACTGCACCAGCGCCAGCGCGAAGACGACCGCCATGCCGGCGAAGTGCCAGTCCTTGGTGGGTTGGTCGCGGTAGGCGGCCCAGCCGCACCAGGCGGCGAGCGCCAGCGCGGCAACGGCCAGCGCGACCGTCAGCGGGGTGAGCATGCGCCGAGTCTATGCAGCCGCGGCCCGCCGCCTGCGCCCGGGCCCGGGCCCCACCCGAGGCGGGGCGCGAGCAGCGAAGTAGCCTGGCTGCTCATGAAGATCCACGGCACCGGCCTGCTGTTCGACAACGACGGCACACTCGTCTCCTCGCTCGACTCGGTGGTGCGTTGCTGGACCCGATGGGCCGAGGAGTACGGCGTCACCGCCGAGGACTACGCACGCGTCGGGCTCCACGGCCGCCCGGCCGCGGAGATCGTCGCCGACCTCCTCCCTCCCGAGCAGGTCCCCGAGGCGCTCGCGCGGATCGCCGCGCTGGAGCTGGAGGACGTCGCGCGGGGCGGCGGCGTCGAATCCCTGCCGGGGACCGCCCGGGTGCTGCGGGGGCTGCCCCGTGACGCGTGGGCCGTGGTCACCTCGGCCACTCGCGAGCTCGCCTCGGCGCGGCTGCACCGCGTCGGCATCGAGGCGCCCGTGCTCGTCGCGGCCGACGACATCACGCGCGGCAAACCCGATCCCGAGCCGTACCTCCTCGGTGCGGAGCGGCTGGGGCGCGAGCCTTCGGAGTGCGTCGTCTTCGAGGACGCCCCGGCGGGCCTGGAGGCCGGCCGGGCCGCCGGAATGTGGACCGTGGGCTTGGCCACAACCCACGGCGCCGACGAGCTCAAGGCCGACCTCGTCGTCTCCGACCTCTCGGGGCTGTCCGTGCAGGTCACGAACGTCGGCGTGGAGATCTCCGCGGCGGCCTGACCGGGGCTGCGCACCGGCGCATGTCCACGATGCGGACATCGTTGTCCACGAGCCGGTGACCGAGCGGCTTCCTTCTGGTTTACTGACACGCATGAACGCGACGAGCTGCCGCACCCCCGCGACCGAGGCGAAGATGGCGCCCGGTGCTCGTTGTCGCCGTGCGATGCGTCGAATGTGCGCCCACTGAGGGCCCTCACCCGAGCCGGACGAAGCGGACCCGCGCCCCGAAGCGAGTCCTGAGCGCGCACCGCGCGCACCCCCGACAGGCGCCGAAGCGCCCGGAAGCCCCCGAGCTCAGCCAGCCGCCCCTGCCGGGCAGCCGTGCCACGCGCCGGCTTCCTCACGCGCGGGCACACCCACACACGACGACGGAAACCCTGTGATTACCACCAAGGACCTCACCAAGGTCTACCGCACCCGCGACCGCGAGATCACCGCACTCGACGGCGTCGACCTCCACGTGAACGAGGGCGAGGTCTTCGGCGTGGTCGGCCAGAGCGGAGCGGGGAAGTCCTCCCTGATCCGCTGCGTCAACCTGCTGGAGCGCCCCACGTCCGGCACCGTCACCGTCGACGGCGAGGACCTCACGGCGCTCGCCGGCAAGCGGTCCCGTGCCGGGCGCGAACTGCGGGCCGCGCGCAGCCGGATCGGCATGGTCTTCCAGCACTTCAACCTGCTCTCCTCGCGCACCGTGCGGGGGAACGTGGAGCTGCCGCTGGAGATCCTCGGCTACAGCGGGCAGCAGCGCCGGAGCAAGGCCCTGGAACTCCTCGACCTCGTCGGCCTCTCCGAGAAGGCGCGCGCCTACCCGGCGCAGCTCTCGGGGGGCCAGAAGCAGCGCGTCGGCATCGCACGCGCCCTCGCGGGAGACCCGAAGGTGCTCCTCTCCGACGAGGCGACCTCGGCGCTCGACCCCGAGACGACGCGCTCGGTCCTCCAACTCCTGCGCGACCTCAACCGCAAGCTCGGCCTCACCGTCCTCCTCATCACGCACGAGATGGACGTGGTGAAGTCGGTCTGCGACTCGGCGGCCCTGATGAAGAACGGCCGGTTCACCGAGTCGGGCACCGTCTCGGAGCTGCTGGCGACACCGGGCTCCGAGCTCGCCGGGGAACTCTTCCCCGTCGGCGGGGGTTCCTCGGGCGACGACCGCACCGTCGTGGACGTCACCTTCCACGGGGGCACCGCGACCGAGCCCGTCGTCTCCAAGCTCTCCCGTACTTACAACATCGACGTCTCGATCCTCGGGGCCGCGATGGACACCGTCGGGGGGAAGCAGGTCGGCAGGATGCGGATCGCGCTGCCCGGCGGCTTCGACGACAACGTCGTGCCCATCGGCTACCTGCGCGAGCAGGGACTCACCGTGACGGTCGTCGACGGGCCCGAGCCGGCCTCGGTGCTCTCCGGCGCCTCGGTGCAGGGCCCGGACGCGGAGGAGCGCCCGGCGACGGGCGCCGAGTCGAGCGAGGAGGGCCGGCGATGAGCTGGGCCGAGATGCAGCCGCTGCTGTGGCAGGGCGTGATCGACACCGTCTACATGGTCGCCTGGTCGACGCTGGTCGCCGTCCTCGTCGGGCTGCCGATCGGGGTGCTGCTCGTCCTCACCGAGCGCGGCGGGCTGCTCCGGAACGCCGTGGTGAACAAGGTGCTCGGCGCGATCGTCAACGTGGGCCGCTCGCTGCCCTTCATCATCCTGATGATTGCGCTCATCCCCGTCACCCGTGCGCTCGTCGGCACCTTCATCGGTCCTTCGGCCGCGATCGTGCCGCTGGCGATCGGCGCCATTCCCTTCTTCGCACGCCTCGTGGAGACCGCCGTGCGCGAGGTCGACGGGGGTCTCGTCGAGGCGGTGCAGTCGATGGGCGGCGGTGCGCCGACGATCGTCTTCAAGGCGCTGTTGCCGCAGTCGCTTCCCTCGCTCGTCGCCGGGCTCACCACGACCGTGATCGTCCTCATCAGCTACTCGGCGATGGCCGGCGCGATCTCCGGCGGCGGACTCGGGGCGGTCGCGCTCCAGTACGGCTACCAGCGGTTCGAGACGGGCGTGATGCTCGCGACGGTCGCCGCGCTGATCGTCATCGTCACCCTCGTCCAGCTGCTCGGCGACGCGGTGGTGCGGTTCCTCACCCGCCGCGAGCGCTCCTCGGCCGCCTGAGGGCGGCACACCCGCAGATCCGAACTCCTCGTTCGGGCAGGCAGATTCACACAGAAAGAGGCACTCTTCGTGCGCAAGTCCACCACCCGCACCACGTCCCTGGCAGCCGCCGGCGTCCTCGGCCTCGTCCTCACCGGCTGCGGCACGGCCTCCGACCCGGACAGCGGCGGTTCCGACGCCGACTCCTCGAAGCCGCTGACCGTCGCCGCGAGCCCCACCCCGCACGCGGACATCCTCAACTTCGTCAAGAAGGACCTGGCGGAGGACGCGGGCCTCGACCTCAACGTCCGCGAGTTCTCCGACTACGTCCTTCCGAACAACGCCACCGAGTCGGGCGAGGTGGACGCCAACTTCTTCCAGCACAAGCCGTACCTCGACGACTTCAACAAGAAGAAGGGGACCAACATCGTCCCCGTCGTCAACGTCGAGCTGGAGCCGCTCGGCCTCTACTCCGACAAGGCCGAGAGCGTCGAGGAACTCGAGAGCGGTCAGACGGTGGCGCTGCCCAACGACGCCACCAACGAGGGCCGCGCGCTCCACCTCCTCGACGAGCACGGCCTGATCGAGCTGAAGAAGGGCGCGGGGCAGGACGCCACGCTCGGCGACATCGCCGACAAGAAGGGCCTCAAGTTCAAGGAGATGGAGGCGCCTTCGGTGCCCCGGGCCCTCTCGGACGTCGACGCGGCGGTGGTCAACGGCAACTACGCGCTCGAGGCCGACCTCAACCCCGAAGAGGACGCGCTCGCGGCGGAGGAGGCCGAGGGCAACCCGTACAGCAACTTCCTCGCCGTCAAGAAGGGGAACGAAAACGATCCGCGGGTGAAGAAGCTCGCCAAGCTGCTCAACTCCGACGAGGTCAAGCAGTACATCGAGAAGAAGTACAAGGGCGCGATCGTCCCTGTCTTCGGTCCCGTCTCCTCCTGATCGATTCCGCCCGTCCGGCCGGTCTCCTGCGCCCTCCGCGGGTGGGACCGGCCGGTGCGCGTACGGGGCAAGTCCGCGTATCGACAAGTCTCTTCGCTCCGCGGAATACCCGCAGGTAGCGGGGCCCGGCGCTGCACAAGCCCCGCGTCATGCTGCATGCTGTGCACTGCTGCGATCCGCAGGGGAGCGGCCCGGCCCGACCGGCGCAGGCGCCCGGACGCAGACCCCAGGGGTGATCGACCCCGGACCCCGACGGTATGGAGCGGCGCATGACATCGACCTTCCCGGACATCTCGATCAGCACGGACCGCCTCGTGCTGCGCCCGTTCGAGGAGGCGGACGCACCCGCACTCGCCGAGATGATGGCCGACGACCAGATCACGGCGTGGACCTCGCACCCCGTCCCGTACACCGAGGCCGAGGCACGCGCATTCGTCGACCACCGGGCCCCCGCCGCGCGCACCGAAGGCCGCGGGATCGTCTTCGCCGTCACCGAGTTCCTCACGCAGCGGCTCGTCGGCCTGGTCGCACTGGACCGTACGGACTGGCGCATCCTCGCCGCCGAGGCGAGCTACCTCACGGCCTCCTGGGCGCGCGGCGAGGGGTACGCCTCGGAGTCGATGCTCGCGGTGGCCCAATGGCTCTTCCAGGACCAGAAGTTCGAACGCCTCGAGGTGCGCACCCCGGCCGACAACACCGCGGCCCAGCAGGTCGCGCAGAAGCTCGGCTGCGTCAGCGAGGGCGTGCTGCGCAACGCGTGGATAGCCAGGAGCCGTACGGAGGACGGCGGTTGGGCGGAGATCCGTACCGACCTCATCGTCTGGAGCCTCCTCCCCGAGGACCTCGACGGCGCGTTCGAGCAGCTCGCCGAGGCCGGCGGCTACGCGCCCTATCCCGACTGGGCCGGCTCGGGGAGCTGAGCCGCGTCCTCCCGCCGAGGTCCGGGTGGGGCCCCGGCGGGAGACGGGGGGTAACCTCGACGGGCCCACCTGCGACGACCCAGGAGATACCCGCCGATGGCCGACCGCGTCACCGTCCTCGGGTGGGACGGTTCGCCGCTGACCGGCGCCGCCAGGCACGCGCTCGGCGCTGCCACCCTCGTCGCCGGCGCCGCGCACCACTTGGCGCTCCCCGAAGTCCCCGCCGAGGCCGAGCGCATCCGCCTCGGCAGCACGGCGCTCGCCGCGCGCCGCATCGCGCGGCACCGCGGAAGCGCCGTCGTCCTCGCCGACGGCGACCCCGGCTTCTTCGGCGTCGTCCGGACGCTGCGCGCGCCCGAGCACGGCCTGGAGGTCGAGGTGATCCCGGCGGTCTCCTCGGCTGCCGCCGCCTTCGCGCGCGCCGGTATGCCGTGGGACGACGCGCAGCTCGTCGTCGCCAACTCCCGTACGCTGCGCCGCGCGGTGAACGTCTGCCGCGCCCACCCGAAGGTGGGCGTCCTCACCTCTCCGGGCGCGGGGCCTGCCGAACTGGCGCTGCTCCTCGGCGGCGTGCACCGCACCTTCGTCATCTGCGAGGGGCTGGGCACCGACCGCGAGGAGGTCTCCGTCCTCACCTCGGAGAAGGTCGTCGACCACGCGTGGCGGGACCCCAACGTGGTGATCGTCGTCGGCGGGCACGGGCCCTCCGGGCAGCCCGCGGAGTCCAGGGCGCCGACGCGGAGCGGGTGGATCGCCGGGCAGGACGCCGGCTACCCGTCGCAGTCGCGGGGTTGGGCGCTGCCTGCCACCAGCTACCCGGGGACGCCGAGCGGCCCGGGCGAGTCCGTGCAGCTTCGCGCGGCCCAACTCGCCAGGCTGGGGCCGCGCTTGGGCGACCTGGTGTGGGACATCGGCTCGGGGAGCGGGGCGTTCGCCGTCGAGGCCGCACGGTTCGGCGCGGCGGTGATCGCCGTCGACGCCGACGCCGAGGCGTGCGCGCGCACCGCTGCGGCGGCCCGCGGGTTCGGGGTGCAGTTGCAGACCGTCCACGGCCCCGCGCCGCACGTGCTGGAGGACCTGCCGGAGCCCGATGTGGTGCGCGTCGCGGTCGGCGGTCCTGCGGCCGTCTCCGCGGTCGCCGACCGCCGCCCGGCCCGGATCGCCACCCACGCGGCCACCCGGGACGAGGCCGAGGCGGTCGGCAGGGTGCTGGCGGACGCCGGGTTCGCGGTGGAGTGCGCGCTCCTCCAATCGGTGGAGCTGGACACCGAGTTGTGGGCGGAAAGTGAACGCGCGGTTGTGTTCGTGCTGACCGGTGTCCGTATCTGAACCGCCCGCTTCCGATGTGTGTCCGACGTCGACGAAGTGCAGTTTCACTCCCACCCTCGGCCGTCGGTCCACCTCGCTGCGGGTAGGCTGATGGACTGTTGTGCCGCCGTTCGGGGTTGACGGTTCGTCCGTCCTTGTCCGGATGGTGCGGTCGGAGGATCGTGCCGCATCCCCGTGCGGGCTCGTTCTCCGACCGAGGCCGGAGTCCGGGCCCCGAGGCGTCACGGGTCTCGGGAGGCCCTGACGCAACGGCCGCGCCGGGGGCGCGGTGGGCTTCCACCGCGTGGGAAGGAGCAGGAGCGATGGGCGAGGGGTACGCATGACTGACACCGGTCAGGTCCCGGGCGAGGGGCTGCCGGAGAGCGCAGGCGGGCAGCCGGAGGTGCGGCAGCAGTCCCCGGCGCCCGGCACGTACACCTTCATGCAGCAGACCGACGTACACCCGGGCGCTCCCGCAGGGGAGGCGCCGCAGGGCGACGAGGAGCTGCTGATGCCGGGAGCGTGGGGCGAACAGCCCCCGCACGTCGCGCAGTCGCAGCCGCACCCGGCGCACCCCCAGCCGCACCCCGCCGGTCACCCGGTGGAGGCGTACGTCGCCGCGCAGTACCCCCAGCCGCACCCCGAACCGCACGAGGCCGACGGCCGCGACTCCGGCCACCTCGACTACGGCGCCGTCCGCCCGGGCGAGCCGGCGTACGCGGCCGTCGCCGAACAGCCCGCTCCGCAGGAGGAGCCGGGTCCCGCCCCGGCAGCCGGGCCGTCGACGGAGGAGCAGCCCGACGCGGAGGCGCAGGAGCGCGCGCAGCACAACCGGCGCCGCCCTCTCCACCTCGGCCCGCCCGTACCCGAGCAGTCGGGCACGGTCCGCAGCCTCTCCGATCGCGGTCCGGCGCCCCCGCGCGCGGCTCCGCAGCCCGAACAGCAGCCGGCGGCGGCGCAGTCGGCCGCGCCCCAGGGGCCGCCGACCCTCGGCCCCGAGTACCTCGACGTCGCCGGTACGACGGCCGCCGCCGGTGGCTCCGAGTCGCTTCCGGGCCCCCAACTCGGCGCCATGCCACCGCAGACGGCGCCGTGGACGGAGCAGCTCGCACCGCAGCCCCCCGCGCCCGGCCCGGCGCAGGGAGCCGGCGGCGAGGGGACACACGTCAACGGCCACGGTGCGCAGGACACTCGGACGGACGAGGCCACGCCGCCGGAGCCGACGCACCTCAACGGCACCGCCGCACCGAGCACCCCTGCCCACGGCATCTCGACCGACGCGGCCGACGGCGCCCCGGGCGAAGCCGTCGACGGCCTTCCGGGGAGCAGCACCCCGGCGGGCGGCACACCCGTCGACACCGTCAACGGCACCCCGGCAGGCGGCACGCCCGCTGCCGGCACGCCCGCGGAAGCACCGGTGCCGCCCGCCGCGCCCGAGCCCGCGACTCCGGTCGAGGGTGCCGGCCCCGGGGCAACGCCCGCTGAGGCAACGCCGGTCGGCGTCGGGCAGCAGGAAGCAGCCGTCGACTCCGCTCCAAAGCCCGCGTCGCAGCAACCTTCCGTGCCCGAGGGCGCGCAGGCGGCCGACACCCGCATCAACGGTGTGCAGTTCGCCGCTGCCCCTGGCGCGCCCGTCCAGCAGGACGCCGCGTCCGCGCAACCCGAGCCGGATCCCGCGCCCGTGGCGGCGGACCCCGGGCCCGAGGCGGCGGACCCCGCCCCCGCCCGGTCAGGAACGACCGCTCCCGTGCACGTGGAGACGCAAGCCTCCCCCGACGAGAGTCCCCGACCCGCCCCCGCACAGGGCGAGTCCACCTCCCCGCAGGAGCAGCCCGTCGAGGACCGCCCGGCGATCCCGGGCCAGCCGGACGGCGATGCCATGGCGGCCCGCATCCAGCAGGCGGCCGAGCAGCCGTACGCGACGCCCTCGCAGGCCGCAGAGGTGCCGGCACCCGGTGGCCCCAGCCTCCCCGAGCAGCCGGCGGCCCCGTTCGTCGAGACGATGACGGACGCTCCCGCGGGCGCCACCGAAACGGAAGCACCCGCCCCCGCCGAGCCCGAGCCCACCCCCGGCGCCGCGCCGGCGGGCAGCGACCAGACGCAGGCCACGGCGCCTGAGCCCGCAACGCCCCGTGACCGCACGGCTGTTGCCGACGCCCGGCCCGAGCCGGCAGCGGACGCGCCGATGCCGCCCGCCGAGTCCGCCATCCCCGAAGACAGGGAGACCCCCGTGGGCGGCGTCCCAGAACCCCAGGCACCCGGCGCGGAGGGCATGCTGCCCGCGCAGCCGGTGCCCGCATCCGCACCGATAAGCGAGGACGGCCCGGCGGGCGCCGTGCCGTCCACCGAGGCGGAACAGCACGCGCAGGCGGCGGCCGTGCCCGAGCCGGCCGCGGCGGACACCGCGGCCGAGCAGCCCGCGCAGTTCGGGCAGCCCGAGCAGTCCGCCCCGGCCGAGCAGTCCGCCCCGGCCGAGCAGTCCGAAGCCGCGGAGCCCCCCGAGCCCCGTCCCACCGAGCACGCCCCCGGGTACGACGAGGCCGAACGCGAGGCCGTACACCGCCTGATGCGCGAGCGCCGCGACATCCGCAACGGCTTCCGCTCCGACCCGATCCCCGACGACGTCCTCCTCCGCGTCCTGGAGGCCGCGCACACGGCCCCGAGCGTCGGCCACTCCCAGCCGTGGGACTTCGTCGTGATCCGCTCGGCCGAGACGCGGCGCACGATGCACGAGCTCGCCGAGCGCCAACGCGCCGCCTACGCGCAGACGTTGCCGAAGGCGCGGGCCAAGCAGTTCAAAGAGCTCAAGATCGAGGCCATCCTCGACACCCCGGTGAACATCGTGGTCACCGCCGACCCGACGCGCGGCGGCCGGCACACCCTCGGCCGGCACACCCAGCCGCAGATGGCCCCGTACTCCTCGGCGCTCGCCGTGGAGAACCTCTGGCTCGCCGCGCGGGCCGAGGGCCTCGGCGTCGGCTGGGTGAGCTTCTTCGACGAGCGCGAGATGGTCCGCGCCCTGGAACTCCCCGAGCACCTGGAGGTGGTGGCGTACCTCTGCGTCGGCTATGTCGACGAGTTCCCGCCGGAGCCGGAGCTGGCGCAGGCGGGGTGGTCGAAGCGCCGCCCCCTCTCCTGGGTCGTCCACGACGAGTCCTACGGCCGCCGCGCGCTCCCGGGAGCCGCGCCGCACGACCTCCTCGCCGAGACCCTCGACGCCATCCGCCCGCTCGACGCCAAAGCGCTCGGCGAGGCATGGGAGCGGCAGAAGCGGATGACGAAACCCGCAGGCGCGCTCGGCATGTTGGAGATCATCTCCGCGCAGCTCTGCGGCCTCTCGCGGCAGTGCCCCCCGCCGATCCCGGAGCCCGCCGCCGTGGCGATCTTCGCGGGCGACCACGGCGTCCACGCGCAGGGCGTCACCCCGTGGCCGCAGGAGGTGACGGGCCAGATGGTCGCCAACTTCCTCGGCGGGGGAGCGGTCTGCAACGCGTTCGCCACCCAGGTCGGCGTGGAGGTCTGCGTGATCGACGTGGGAGTCGCCACCGAACTCCCTTCGGCCCCAGGTCTGTTGCCCCGCAAGGTACGGCCCGGCACCGCCGACATGACGGAGGGCCCCGCGCTCACCAGGGACGAGGCGGCCCGCGCCGTCGAGGTCGGCATCGAGACGGCCCGCGACCTCGTGGCCGCGGGCAACCGCGCCCTCCTCACCGGCGAGATGGGTATCGCCAACACCACCGCCTCGGCGGCGCTCATCTCGGCCTGCACGGGCGTCGACCCCTCCGAGGCCACCGGACGCGGCACCGGCATCAACGACGAGACGCACTCCCGCAAGGTCGAAGTGGTGCGCCGCGCCCTGGAGCTGCACCAGCCCGACGCCGAGGACCCGCTAGGGCTCCTCGCCGCCTTCGGCGGCCTGGAGCATGCGGCGATGGTCGGCCTGATCCTCGGCGGCGCCTCGCTCCGCACGCCGGTGCTCCTCGACGGCGTCAGCGCGGGCGCGGCGGCGCTCGTCGCACGGGCGCTCGCCCCCGAGTCCCTCGCCGCGTGCATCGCGGGCCACCGCAGCGCGGAGCCCGGCCACGTGGCGGCGCTCACCAAGCTCGGCCTGCGCCCGCTCGTCGACCTGGACCTGCGCCTGGGCGAGGGCACGGGCGCGCTCCTCGCGCTTCCCCTCGTGCAGAGCGCCGCCCGCACCATGCACGACGTCGCCACCTTCGACTCGGCCGGCGTCACGGAGAAGGACTGACCGAAGACCGCGGGGGGGCGCCGGGTGTTCCGGCGCCCTCCTCCATGCGTCCTTCCCTGCGTGATCCCTGGTACAGCGCGTCCGCGCCGAGCCGCCTACGCTGTGGGACGTCCCCGCCGCTCCGGTGCCGCAGCGGCCGGTTCCCGCTGCGCAGCGCCGGTGTGATGCCGCAGGACCGTCCGCGCCGCAGCCCCGCAACCAGCCGACAAGGATGACGTTTCGAGATGTCCGAGACCCCCGTCTACCCCGCCGGGCTCCGCCTGTCCGGCCGACGCGTCGTGGTGATAGGCGGAGGGACCGTCGCGCAGCGGCGGCTCCCCGCGCTGCTCCGCGCCGGCGCGGACGTGCTGCTCGTATCGCCGTCCGCCACCCCGTCGGTCGAGGCGATGGCCGCGGCCGGGGAGCTCGCCTGGGAGCGCCGCCAGTACCGCGAGGGCGATCTGGAGGGCGCTTGGTACGCCCTCGTCGCCACCGACGACCGCGACACCAACGAGGCCGTCTCGGCGGAGGCCGAGTCCCGCAGGATCTGGTGCGTGCGCAGCGACGACGCGGAAGCGGCGACGGCCTGGACCCCGGCCTCCGGCCGTACCGAGGGCGTCACCGTCGCCGTGCTCAGCGGCAACGACCCGCGCCGGTCGGCAGCCGTACGGGACGCGATCGTCGCGGGCCTCGGCGAGGGCGCGCTCGACGCACCGCGGCACCGCCCCCGCCGTCCGGCGGGCGTGGCACTCGTCGGGGGCGGGCCCGGCGACCCGGACCTGATCACGGTGCGCGGCCGGCGCCTCCTCGCCCAGGCCGACGTCGTCGTCGCCGACCGGCTGGGCCCGCGCGACCTGCTCGACGAACTCCCCCCGCACGTCGAGGTGATCGACGCCGCGAAGATCCCGTACGGCCGCGCCATGGCGCAGTCCGCGATCAACAGCGCGCTCGTGGACCACGCGAAGGCGGGGAAGTTCGTGGTCCGGCTCAAAGGCGGCGACCCGTTCGTCTTCGGCAGGGGCATGGAGGAAGCCGAGCAACTCGCCGCCGAGGGCGTCGAGGTCACCGTGGTGCCGGGGATCACGAGTGCGATCAGCGTCCCCTCGGCGGCCGGGATCCCCGTCACCCATCGCGGCGTCACCCACGAGTTCACCGTCGTCAGCGGGCACATCTCGCCGGACGACCCCCGCTCCCTCGTCGACTGGGCGGCGCTCGCACGTCTGCGCGGGACCCTGGTGCTGATGATGGCGGTCGAGCAACTCGGGGCGATCGCCGACACGTTGCTCTCCCACGGAAAGGACCCCCGGACGCCCGTCGCCATCCTCCAGGAGGGGACGATGGCCACCGCGCGCCGCGTCGACGCCACGCTCGCCACGGCGAAGGAGCGCGCGAGGGCCCAGGACGTGCGCCCACCCGCCGTCGTCGTCGTGGGCGGGGTCGTACCGGTGGGCGACCGCGTCGGCCTCACCGGGCCGCACGATGGCTGAGCCGCTCCCCGTCGACAGCCCGGACGACCCCCGCCTCCACGACTACACCGACCTCACCGACGTCCAGCTCCGCCGCACCCGCGAGCCCGCCGAGGGCCTCTTCATCGCCGAGGGCGAGAAAGTGATCCGCCGTGCCCTGGAGGCGGGTTACGCGATGCGCTCGATGCTCCTCTCCGAGAAGTGGCTCGGGCCGATGCGCGACGTCGTCGAGTCGGCGACCGCGCCCGTGTACCTCACGACGCCGCAGACCGCCGAGGCCGTCACCGGATACCACGTGCACCGGGGCGCGCTCGCCTCGATGGAGCGCGCCCCGGAGCGCGAGCCGGCCGAACTCCTCGACGGGGCACGCCGGATCGCCGTCCTCGAGTCGGTGAACGACCACACCAACGTGGGCGCCGTCTTCCGCAGCGCCGCGGCCCTCGGCATGGACGCCGTCCTCCTTTCCCCGGACTGCGCCGACCCCCTCTACCGCCGCTCGGTGAAGGTCTCCATGGGCGCCGTCTTCGCCGTGCCCTACGCACGTGTGGAGCGCTGGCCCCACGGGCTCGACGCCCTCCGCTCGGCCGGCTTCCGGCTCCTCGCGCTCACCCCGCGCGCGGGGTCGCAGCCGATCGAGGACGTCGTCGACGAGCGGCCCGAGCGGGCTGCCCTCCTCCTCGGGGCCGAGGGGACGGGGCTCACCGCGCGGGCGCTCGCCGCCTCCGAACCGGTGCGCATCCCGATGGCACACGGCGTCGACTCGCTCAACGTGGCAGCAGCGGCCGCCGTCGCCTTCTACGCGCTCACCCGGGCCTGAGCGGGCGCCGGCAACTCGGGCTGGCCGGCCCGGCGTTGGGGTGCGCGCGCTCTGCCGCCCCGTGGAGCAGCCGTGCCGCGCAACCCGGGCTAGGCCGTTGGGCGTTCGGATGCGCTGCCGCCCCCGGCGACGCGCGACGCTCACCCGGAGGCGTCGAACGCCCCACGAGGCGCGTGCACTTCGGCGCCGGGAGTGCGACCGAGCCCCTGGGCCGGCCCCTGGCACCCCTGCGCGACGGCTATCCCCAGCGCGACGAGGAGCGTCACTGTCACGAAGACCACGAGCCGCTGACGGAGCAGTCGCCGGTTCGCACCCGGCCGGCGCCCTCGCTGCGGCGGCCGCTCGGCCCGCGCACCCTGCCCCCGCTCCGATCGCCCGGCCTCGACGCCGCGCGTCGTCGCCCTCGGCCGCCGTGCCTCGGACTCCCGGACCGCAGCAGGCCGCTCCCCGCGCACCGGCTGACCGCCGCGCCCCGGCCCCGCGCCTCCCGTCCGACGAGGGGGGCCGCCGCGGGAGACCGGGCGCTCCGAGGTCGGACGGGGATGCTCCTCGGTGCGGCCGTCCCGCGCGGCCGGGCGCCGCGCGGCTTGCTGCGGCGGTGCGCCGCGCGCCTGCGGCGGCCGCTCGGAGACACCACGCGCCTCCCGCGCCGCGATCTCCTTCAGGCGCAGGGAGAGCTGAAGGGCGCCCGGACGCTCCTCCGGTTCCTTGACGAGGCAGGCGCGGAGCAGCGGCGCCAGCGCGGCGTGCACGTGGTCGAGCTGCGGCTCCTCGTGGACGACGCGGTAGAGCATCACCTCCGAACTGCCCTGCCCGAACGGGGAGTCGGCGGTCGCCGCGTACGCGAGGGTGGCGCCGAGCGCGAAGACGTCGGTGGCCGCGCTGACCGCCACCCCGCGCACCTGCTCGGGCGAGAGGAAGCCGGGCGAGCCGACGGCGGTGCCGACGTGCGTCAGGGTGCTGGCACCCGTGGCCCAGGCGATACCGAAGTCGATGATCCGCGGACCCTTCGGTGAGAGCAGGATGTTGGAGGGCTTCAGGTCCCGGTGGACGACCCCCGCCTCGTGCACGGCGAGGAGCCCCTCCGCGAGGGCGGCACCGATCGCGGCCACCTCGGCCGGCGGCAGCGGCCCCTCCTCGCCGACCTTGTCGTGGAGGGAAGGCCCCGGCACGTACTGCGTCGCGAACCACGGCCGGTCCGCTTCGAGGTCGGCGGCGACGAGGCGGGCCGTGCACCCTCCCCTGATCCGCCGCGCGGCGGAGACCTCCCGCGCGAACCGGGAGCGGAACTCCTGGTCCTCGGCGAGGTCGGGCCGGATCACCTTCAGCGCGACGCGCTGGCCGCGCCGGTCGGAGCCGAGGTAGACCACGCCCATGCCGCCGGCGCCCAGGCGCCGGTGGAGCCTGAACGAGCCGACGACTCGCGGGTCCTCGCGCCGGAGCCGCATCATCGCCATCTCGTTCCTAACCTCCGGTGGGCAGGCCCCACTCCGCTACCCGGTCCGTCTGACGGGCCCAGCTTACGGACTGCTTCCGGAGACCGACGACAGGCCGCGCACACCGCCCGGACGGTTTGTCAGGACCGCGCATACGGTGGGAAACCCAGCTCACGGAGGCCCCCGAAGGCGCACCTCGCACCGGCTCACGCCCCGTCAAGAGCGCACATCGCCAAGGAGGTTGGCGGAACACCGCCCCCGCACCTGCGCCGACGCGAGGAGCTCCGCAGCGCTCCGGCACACGACGCCTCCCAACGTCGAAGAACCCGGTGGTCACACACGTGCCGTGAGGGAACTCACCCCGGGCGTACGGGTGCAGGCCCCCGCGCGGGGGTGGTGCCCGCCCCTCCGGGTGCGCTGCGGGGGAGGTCCAACCAGGGGAGTACGCACCGGTGCCCGCGGTCCTCCTGGGGGAGGCCCGCACGCGGTACGCCGGCATGACGTTCGCCCCTTGCGTCCGGCCTAGTGTGGTGGACAAGCGGCGGACGCGGCACTCGTCCCCCGAGACAGGACGTCCGCCGCCCCGCTACCACGAAGGAGTGGACCATGTCGCAGTACGAGGGCGGGACGCAGCTCCGGGCGAGGGCGAGGGCGTTCGCGGTGTTCGCGAGCGGCTCCCGCCGTTCGGGCAGGCGGCACCCCCTCGTCGCCGTCGCCATGGTCCTTCCGCTGGCCGTCGCGCTCGCCCTGCTCTTCGGCGGGGTGCAGGCGGTGGTCGCACAGGCGTCGTCCGTAGCCGGGATGCTGGGGCCCTGAGCGGCTCCGGGCCCGGGAGAGCGGCCCGGGTCGGGGACTCCCGGCCGAACCCCGTGGGGACGGGGGTGCGGCGGACGGCAACGGGCCCGGGCGGCTGGGGAGCTGCCCGGGCCCTCGTACGTGTCCGACTGCCGTCCGGCGCGGGGGAGTTGAACGTGCACGGCAGAGAAGAGGCCCCCGGCAGCGGCTGCCGGGGGCCTCGAAGCGTGGACGATACTGGATTTGAACCAGTGACCTCTTCCGTGTCAGGGAA
>NZ_AJTQ01000026.1 GCF_000262345.1 Streptomyces xiaopingdaonensis
AGGTGGAGACGGGATTTGAACCCGTGTAGACGGCTTTGCAGGCCGTTGCCTCGCCTCTCGGCCACTCCACCATGGTAGGGCCCTGAGACCCCCTCCGAGCGGACGACGAGATTCGAACTCGCGACCCTCACCTTGGCAAGGTGATGCTCTACCAACTGAGCTACGTCCGCACTGCCGCTCCCGGGATCCACCGCGAGCCGCGTTGCCGCCGAGCTGCTTGCGCGTCCCGGCGACGTGTTGAACTTTAGCGGATTCCCGCCCCAGCTCAAATTCCGTTTGCCCAGCCAGGGTCCACAGCAGGACAGAACGGGCACAGCGCTGGCCATAGACTCGTCCGATGCCCGACTCCGCGCCCATGGCCTGCTTCGACGGCCTGCTCGCAACCGACCTCCGCGACGTCACGACCGACCCGGCGGCGCTCGACTCGAAGGGCTGGTGGGCGGTGGTCGCCTCCTTCGAAGGGGCGGTGGTCTGCGCTCGCTTCGGCGACGTGCGCCCCGCACCGCTGCGGCGCACGGCGAGGTGGCGGGGGCCCGCCCCCGAAGCCTGGCGCAGCTCCCTCGACCGCGCCGCCTACACCTCGGCCGTCCGTCGCATACGCGCCGCCATCGCCGCGGGCGACGTCTACCAGGCCAACCTCTGCCGCACGGTGACCGCACCGCTGCCCGACCCGGACGCCGCCGACGTCGAGGCGCTCGCGTCCCTCCTCGTCCGCGGCAACCCGGCCCCGTACGCCGGGGCCGTGCGCCTCCCCGCGCACGGCGTCGAAGTCGCGACGGCCTCGCCCGAGCTGTACCTCTCCCGCAACCGCCGCACCGTCCGCTCAGGACCGATCAAGGGCACGGCGCCGCACCCCGAACTGCTCCTGGAAAAGGACCGCACGGAGAACGTGATGATCGTCGATCTCGTCCGCAACGACCTCGGCCGGCTCTGCCTCCCCGGTTCGGTCTCCGTGCCCGCGCTCTGCTCGGTCGAGGCGCACCCGGGCCTCGTCCACCTCGTCTCCACCGTCGAGGGCGAACTGCCCGCCGGTGCCGGCTGGCCCGAACTCCTCGGCGCCACCTTCCCGCCCGGCTCGGTGACGGGGGCGCCGAAGAGCTCGGCGCTGCGCCTCATACGGGAGTTGGAGACGGTGCCGCGCGGCCCGTACTGCGGCGGCGTCGGCTGGGTCGACGCGGACCACGGCACCGGCTCGCTCGCCGTCGGCATCCGCACGTTCTGGGTGGAGCGCGCGGGCGGCGCCGGCCGGCTCCGGTTCGGCACCGGCGCGGGCATCACCTGGGGCTCGGACCCGGACGGCGAGTGGCAGGAGACCGAACTGAAGGCACGCCGCCTGCTCGCGATAGCGTCGGGCATGGATGTACAGGCATACGGTGCCCCACGCGACGGCGACGCCGCAGCGCACGCACCTGCGGTCCCCGCGGACCGCCCCGGCACCCCACGGTGAGGATGGCCCACGTGAAGATCTGGCTCGACGGCCGACTGCGCGACCCCGACAGCGCCTACGTCTCCGTGCTCGACCACGGACTCACCGTCGGCGACGGCGTCTTCGAGACGCTCCAGGTCGCCGACGGCACCGCCTTCGCACTCACCCGCCACCTGCGACGGCTCACCCGCTCCGCGACCGGACTCGGCCTGCCCGAGCCCGACTTGGACGAGGTACGCCGCGCCTGCGAGGCCGTGGTGGCGGCGAACCCGATGGAGTTCGGCCGGCTGCGCATCACCTACACGGGCGGCGTCTCGCCGCTCGGCTCGGCGCGGGGCGAGGAGCGCCCCACGCTCGTCGTCGCGGCCGGAGAGACCTCCCGCCGTCCCGACTCCACCACCGTGATCACCGTGCCCTGGACGCGGAACGAGCGAGGAGCGCTCACCGGCCTGAAGACCACCTCGTACGCCGAGAACGTCGTGGCCCTCGCCAGGGCGCGGCAACAGGCCGCCACCGAGGCGCTCTTCGCCAACACCGCGGGGGCGCTCTGCGAGGGGACCGGCTCCAACGTCTTCGTCGTCCTCGACGGCGCGCTCCACACCCCGCCGCTCTCCTCCGGGTGCCTCGCCGGCATCACCCGCGAGCTCGTCCTGGAGTGGACGGGCGCCCACGAGACCGACCTCCCCCTCGACGCCCTCGACCGCGCCGAGGAGGTCTTCCTCACCTCGACCCTCCGCGACGTTCAGGCGATCGCCCGCGTCGACGAGCGCGCCCTCGCCCCGTCCCCGGGACCGGTCACGGCGAAGGCGATGCGCACCTTCGCCGAACGCGCCGCCGCCGACCGCGACCCGCGCTGAAGCACCGAGGGGGGCGTATGACGACGACACTTCGGCCGAGCGGCCCCGAGGAGCCCGCGGGGGAGGGCGGCACCTCCCGGGCGTACGAAATCCTCGACAACGGGCGCCGGATAGGCGGCCTGCGGCTCACCGCGTACGCACGCGGCGCAGGCGCCGTCTCCGACCTGCATGTCGCCCCCGAGGAGCGGCTGCGCGGCCGCGCGACGATCGCGCTCCTCGCCGCCGAGGAGGTGCTGCGGGGCAGGGGCTGCCGGCGGATCGAGTGCGGGGTGCCCGCGGAAGCGGCCGAAGCTCTCCACCTCGCCGCGGCGCTCGGCTACCGCGAGACCGGCAGGCACCTCGTCAAACCGCTCGCCGCCGCGCCGCGGTTGCCGCCCGGCTCCCGCGCACGTCCGATGACGCGCGACGAGTACCCGCGCTGGGTCGAGAACGGCCGTGTCGTCCACGTCGAGCTCACCCGTGCCTCGGGGCTCTCCGAGTCGGAGGCGGACGAGAAGTACCGCGCGGCGCTCGCACGGCAACTCCCGGACGGGCCGGCCACCGAGGGCGCACGGCTCCTCGTGCTGGAGCACGCGGAAGACGCGGTGGGCACCCTGTGGGTCGGGATGCGCGGCTCACCGCGGCCGGGGCTGGCGTGCTGGGTCTGGGACGTCCTCGTCGAGCCCGGGCACCGGGGGAGCGGGCACGGGCGCTCGCTGATGCTCGCCGCCGAGGCGGAGTGCTTCGCAGCAGGCGCCGACCGCCTCGGCCTCAACGTCCACGCGGGCAACATCCCGGCCCTCCACCTCTACTACTCGCTCGGCTACGAGTCCGTGGAGGTCTTCCACGCCAAGCACCTCGCCTAGCGGCTAGCCGCCGGCCCCGTCGACCAGCCCCTCGATCCGCTGCCGCAGCCCCTCCTGGCTCTTCCCGCCGTCCAGCCGCTCTCCGGCGACGACGTACGTCGGTGTCCCCTGCACGCCGAGCGCCTTCCCCTCGGCCTGGTCCGCGTCGACGATCAGCAGGTGCCGTCCGTCGATCAGTGCCGTCTCGAACTCCTCGACGTCCAGGCCGAGTTCACCGGCGACGCGGACGAGCATCGCCTCGCCCTCCCGCCCCAGCTCCTCCGTGCGTGCAAGCAACGCGGCCGCGTACGCGTCGCCGCTGCCCTGCGCGTACGCCTCCTCGGCGGCCTGTGCCGCCGCGTAGGCGTGCTTGTGCTTCTCCAGCGGGAAGTGGCGCAGCCGGATCTCCAACTCGGCGCCGTAGCGCGCCCGGAGCGTCTCCACGTCGGCGAGGGCCCGGTGGCAGTCGGGGCACTGGAGGTCGCACCAGAAGTCGAGTACAGGGGTGTCGTCCATGCCGCCATCTTCTCAGCCGCGGCGACCCGGAGATCTCCCCGAGGTCGGGCAGGGGGCGTGGCCTCGCCGCGGGGCGGCAAGGCAGGATGGAGTCATGCTCACCACGACCGTCTGTGCCGCGCTCTCGGCAGCGGGCCTCGCCGTCGCCTTCCTCACGGCCTGGCGCCGCAGGTTCGTCGTCGCCACCCGTATCGCCGCCGTCTCGCTGCTGCCGGTCGGGCTCGCGATGGCCGGCCTCGTCGGGCTCGGCGGCAAGATCGTCCGAGCCGTCGGCTCGTGGGCGGCCGACCTGGTGCTCAAGCCGACGGTCTGGGCGGGGTTCGCGGTCCTCGCCGCCGCCGTCGTCCTCTACGTCGTCGCGAACTTCGCCTCCCGCCGCTCCTCCGGCGCGCCCGCCGCACGTCAGCCCGCAGCACCCGAGGCCGCGGCGCCGCCGCAGGTCGGTTCGGGCGGCAAGGAGAAGGGCGCGCCGAGCGCCGCCGGCGGCGAGGACTTCTCCGACATCGAGGAGATCCTCAAGAAGCACGGCATCTGACGGACCCCCTTTACACGACGGGCAGCCCCCGCCGCGACCCAAAGGCGAACTCCGTACCCGCAAGAGCGTGTTGAGCGGCTTCGCCCCTTTCCGCTGCGACATCATCGCGGCGAGATGGAGACCACGCCCGATCCCGACCTCGGCTTCGACGAGCCGGGGCCACCGCCCCCCGCGCACCCCGGCAAGCCACGAGGCTGCCTCTACGCACTCTCGCAACCACCACTGATGCTCTTCCTCGCCGTGATCGCCACACTTCTGGGGCTCACCGGGGCCCACGACCTTCTGCTCTGACCTCAGGCGCGGACGCCGGCCCCGGTCGCGCGCGAGTCGCGCTGCCGCGCGCGGTAGGCGGCGACGTGGAGGCGGTTGCCGCACGTGCGGCTGGAGCAGTAGCGGCGCGAGCGGTTGCGGGAGAGGTCGACGAAGGCGCGTCCGCAGCCCGGCGCCTCGCACCGGCGCAGCCGGTCGCGCTCGCCCGAGACGACGAGGAAGGCGAGCGCCATCCCGCCGTCCGCCGCCAGGTGGTCGGCGAGGGAGGCGCCCGGCGCGAAGAAGTGCACGTGCCAGTCGTACCCGTCGTGGTCGGTGAGCTGCGGTGTCGTACCGGCCTGCGCGACGAGGGAGTTGATCGGTTCCGCCGCGGCGCGTGCGTCCTCGGCCGCGAAGATCTCGGCGAACCGGTCCCGCACCCGGCGCACCGCGGCCAGGTCGGCAGCCCCGAGCTCACCGACCCCGCTGACGCCGTTCCGCTCCACGTACGCGCGAAGGGCTGCGACGCTCTGGAGCGTGTCGGGAGCGGCTTCCTCCGCCGCGGTGTTCAGCAGGTCGACTACGTAGTCGAGCGCGCCCCGGGTGTCGTGGTTGATCTGCACGTCTCTCGCTCCTGCTCGGCAGCGGATCGGCGGGCGGCACCCCGGCGGCCCGCGCGGACCGCCCCGGGACGCCGAGCCCGGTGCGCACAGAGCCTAGCCGCTGCCAGCACCGAGGCGCCGTCCTCGCGTGTGGGATACGCGAGGACGGCGCCTCGGTTGTGCGGTTGTGCCGGGCCCCAGCCGTCGCCCCGAGTCGGACGGCTGGGTACCGGCGGTCTCAGCTCTCGGCGAGGATGTGCGAGAGCTCCGTGTCGAGGTCGAAGTGTCGGTGCTCGGTGCCGGGGGGTACGGCGGCGTCCGTCCGCTTGAGGAACGATTCCAGCGCGCGTGCCGGTGCTTCGAGGAGTGCCTCGCCCTCTGGGGAGCTGAGGGCGATGCAGGCGACTCCCTGTCCGTGACTGCGGGACGGCCACACCCGGACGTCGCCGGTGCCCGTGGGGCGGTGGAGACCTTCGGCGAGGAGGTCGCGGGCGAAGACCCATTCGACCGTCTCCTCGGCTCCGGTGTGGAAGGTGGCGTGTACGGCGTAGGGGTCCGCCGTGTCGTACCGCAGGCCCGCGGGTACAGGCAGTGATGACTCGCTCGAAACAACGAGGCGCAGGTGCAGCTCGCAGCTGACCGTAGTGTTCATAAGCGCCAGGGCCTTTCGCTCAGTGTGCGCTCGGGGGTTCGCACGTCGGCGACATCGACATGCCACCTACGGGCCGGTTGTAAACCCCTCTGAGTGTTTTGTCGGAAATCGGCGGCTTTATATGGCTCTCGACTGGTTTTCGGTGTGCATCCATTCCGGTGAAGGACGGAGTCCGGTAGCTTTCCCAACATGAACGCGGAGAGTGACGGGACGCCCCGGGGATCACGCGCCCCCGGTTTCGTCCGCAGTTCCAGGACCCTGCACCTCTGCTGGAGGGGCGGCGTCTTCGTCGTCGGCCTCGCCGTGGTCGCTGCCGGGGTGGCGATGCTCGTGCTGCCCGGTCCGGGCTGGTTGGTGATCTTCGCCGGGCTGGCGCTCTGGGCCACCGAGTTCGCGTGGGCACAGCGTGTGACCGGCTGGACCAAACGGCAGTTGCGGCGCTGGGCGAACCGTGCGCGGCGCCGCGTGCGGGAGCGCCGGCACGCGAGGAACGGACGGGAGAGCGGGCCGGAGCAGGCGGACGAGGAGCCGGCGCCGGCCTCGCGGTCGGGCGCCTGAGCGCGGTGCGGAGCACCCGCTGACATGGGGTAACGTTGTCCGCGCAGCCCGGGGCGATTAGCTCAGCGGAAGAGCGCTTCGTTCACACCGAAGAGGT
>NZ_AJTQ01000027.1 GCF_000262345.1 Streptomyces xiaopingdaonensis
CCTGTGCCGGGGCCGAGGGAGTCTTTCCTCGGCCCCGGTTCACGTCCGTGCGGGCTCGGTGAAGTCGCCTGCCGTGCTGGGGAGTTGAGGGCTCCGACGGCTCGTCGGGAGGCAACGCCCCATGTCCCGGGCCGTGTTGGTGCGGCTCGACCGCTGGTTTGGTCGATGGCTCGGCGGCACGGTAAGGTTCCCGTCGTGTCACCGCGCGGAAGGCGGCGTCGAGAGCCGTACGCGCAGGGGCGATTAGCTCAGCGGAAGAGCGCTTCGTTCACACCGAAGAGGT
>NZ_AJTQ01000028.1 GCF_000262345.1 Streptomyces xiaopingdaonensis
TTCCAGGAGCCGATCCGTCGTCAGGCGGGTCGGCTCCTTCGCGTGCGCTGCACGACCGTCCCGCTGCCGCCGTCTTCACCGCGGCCGACCTGACGGCGCTGGAGCGGGAGCCCGGCGTTACGTCGAGTTGGAGCCCTCGGTCCCGGTCCGGCTGACGGAGGCTGTGGTGCGTCCCCCGCCGGTGGGGGCGGGGGAGAGGGCGGTGCGTCTGCGGGTGCTCGCAGGGGCCGACATGGCGCAGGTGCGTGTGCACCTCGCCGGCGTCCCCGTCGTGGTGGAGGGGCGGCTGGAGAGCAGGACCGGCTTCCGGGAGCTCGCGGGGGCGTACGGGCTCTCGCCGGTGGAGGCCGGCGCGGACCGCAGGCGCGCGCTCCTTGCCCGGCTCCGGGAGGGACTGGACGGCTTCGCGGCGCTGCTCGGCTCCGACGCCGGCGGCCGTGCGCACGGCGAGAGGTGAGGACGGAATCCGTTTCGCGCCCGCGGTGTTCTCCTCGGTACGATTCTCCGCGCGTACGACGCTCGTCCTACGCTTCGCACAAGAGTCAGGAGAGACCGGTGTCAGATGTCCGTGTGACCGTCCTACGCGATTCCGAGCGGGAAGAGCGCGTGGTGACGACGGGCACGACGGCCGGCGAGCTCTTCGAGGGCGAGCGTGCGATCGTCGCGGCGCGGATCGGCGGCGAGCTGCGGGACCTCGCCCACCCGCTGGCGGAGGGCGAGGAGGTCGAGCCGATCGAGCTCGCGAGCGAGGACGGTCTCGCCATTCTGCGCCACTCCACCGCACACGTCCTGGCCCAGGCCGTGCAGGAACTCTTCCCCGACGCGAAGCTCGGCATCGGCCCGCCGGTCAAGGACGGCTTCTACTACGACTTCGACGTCGCCGAGCCGTTCACCCCCGAGGACCTCAAGCGCATCGAGAAGCGGATGCAGCAGATCCAGAAGCAGGGGCAGCTCTTCGCGCGCCGCGTCACCACCGACGAGGACGCACGCGAGGAACTGGCGTCCGAACCGTACAAGTTGGAGCTCATCGGGTTGAAGGGCTCGGCCGCGGACGCGGCGGAGGGCGCCTCGGCCGAGGTCGGCGGCGGCGAGCTGACCATCTACGACAACCTCGACGCGAAGACCGGCGAACTGTGCTGGAAGGACCTCTGCCGCGGCCCGCACCTGCCGAGCACCCGCCTCATCCCGGCGTTCAAGCTGATGCGCTCGGCCGCCGCCTACTGGCGCGGCAGCGAGAAGAATCCGCAGCTTCAGCGGATCTACGGGACGGCGTGGCCGAGCAAGGAGGAGCTCAAGGGATACCTCGAGTTCCTCGCCGAGGCCGAGAAGCGGGACCACCGCAAGCTCGGCGCCGAACTCGACCTCTTCTCCGTCCCTGAGGAGCTCGGCCCGGGGCTCGCGATCTTCCATCCCAAGGGCGGCATCGTCCGCAGGGTCATGGAGGACTACTCGCGGCGCCGCCACGAGGAGGCGGGGTACGACTTCGTCAACACGCCGCACATCAGCAAGGAGCGGCTCTTCGAGATCTCGGGGCACCTGCCCAACTACGACGAGTCCATGTTCCCGCCGCTGGAGTTCGACGGGCAGAACTACCGCCTCAAGGCGATGAACTGCCCGATGCACAATCTCGTCTACCGCGCTCGCGGTCGCTCCTACCGTGAACTGCCGCTGAGACTCTTCGAGTTCGGCACCGTCTACCGCTACGAGAAGTCGGGCGTCGTGCACGGGCTCACCCGCTCCCGGGGCTTCACCCAGGACGACTCCCACATCTACACCACCAGGGAGCAGATGCCGGAGGAGCTCGACAGCCTCCTCACCTTCGTCCTCGGCCTCCTCAGGGACTTCGGGCTCGAGGACTTCTACCTGGAACTCTCCACGCGGGACCCGGAGTCGGAGAAGTTCATCGGCGAGGACTCCGAGTGGGAGGAGGCGACGGAGACCCTCCGCCAGGCGGCCGAGAAGCAGGGGCTCGAGCTGGTGATGGACCCCGGCGGTGCCGCGTACTACGGTCCGAAGATCTCCGTGCAGGCGAAGGACGCGATCGGCCGCAGCTGGCAGATGTCGACGATCCAGGTCGACTTCCAGCAGCCGAAGCGGTTCGAGCTCGCCTACACGGCGGCCGACGGTTCGCGCCGGCAGCCGGTCATGATCCACCGTGCGCTCTTCGGCTCCATCGAGCGGTTCTTCGCCGTCCTGCTGGAGCACTACGCGGGCGCCTTCCCTGCCTGGCTCGCACCGGTGCAGGCCGTCGGCATCCCGATCGGCGACGACCACGTCGCGTACCTCGACGAGTTCGCCGCAGCGGCGAAGGCACAGGGGCTGCGGATGGAGGTCGACTCCTCGGCGGACCGCATGCAGAAGAAGATCCGGAACGCGCAGAAGGCGAAGGTGCCGTTCATGGTGATCGCCGGAGACGAGGACGTGGCGGCCGGCGCGGTCAGCTTCCGTTACCGGGACGGCTCGCAGAAGAACGGCATCCCGCAGGACGAGGCGATCGCGGAGATCGCCGACGTGGTGGGGCGCCGCGTCCAGAACTGAGCAACCCCGAGGGGCGGTCCGGGCCGGGCCGCCCCTCGTCGTGTCCGGGCTCGCGCGCCGAATATGCTGGCCGGCATGACGAGCGAGCCGGAGCAGCAGATCGGGGTGGGGACGCCCGACGCGTTCCAGCGCCTGTGGACACCGCACCGCATGGCGTACATCCAGGGCGAGGACAAGCCGACGGGACCCGGCCCCGACGACGGCTGCCCTTTCTGCTCGATCCCGGCCAAGTCCGACGAGGACGGCTTGGTGATCGCCAGGGGCGCCCAGGTCTACGCCGTGCTCAACCTCTACCCGTACAACGGCGGCCACCTGATGGCCGTCCCCTACCGCCACGTCGCCGACTACACGGAGTTGACGTCCCCGGAGACGACGGAGCTCGCCGAGTTCACCAAGCGGGCGATGACGGTGCTGCGCAAGGTCTCGGGGGCGCACGGGTTCAACATCGGCATGAACCAGGGCAAGGAGGCGGGCGCCGGGATCGCCGCGCACCTCCACCAGCACGTGGTGCCGCGCTGGGGCGGCGACACCAACTTCATGCCGGTGGTGGGCCACACCAAGGTGCTGCCCCAACTCCTCGCCGACACCAGGACGATGCTGGCCGAGGGCTGGCGCAGGGTCTGACGACGCGGCAGGGCCCTGCCGCGTCGTGGCTCAGGCGTCGTACGCGTCGGCCTTCTTCGGCTCCGCCGCCTGCACCTGCCCCCCGAGGCTCAGCGACCTGGCGCCGAAGCTGCTGGTGTCGCAGCCGTGTTCGGCGAGGACCTTGAGGGCTGCGGAGTGCACGACGCGGAGCACCGGAGTGGCGGCACGCAGGGCGTCGTCGGCCATGAACCGGTGGCGCCAGGGCTTGTCGGCCCAGGCGTGCCGCAGGCCGAACGGTTCGGGGAGGGAGAGCTTTCCGCCGAGGAAGTCGAGCACCGGCGGGAACCAGGTGAGCGGGGCGCGCGCGGTGAGCCGCACCACCTCCTTCGCCTCCACCAGCGGCAGGCTGACGCTCTTCGTCTCCCAGAACTTGATGCTCTTGGAGACCTCCTTGCTGGGCGCCGAGGGCTTGGTGGTGAAGAGCGGGTGGACGGGGCCGAGCGCGTGGCCCGTCACCTCGATCCGCAGCGTGTGGTGGAGGACGGTGACCGTGATCAGCATCGTGATCACCAACTGGCCGTCCCAGAGCACGAACTGCACGCCGAGGTAGTGGCGGTCGCCCGCGCCGAACTGCTGCTCGTTGCAGATGCGTTCTATCTCGAACTGCTTGATCCGGTACCCCTCGACCTCCTGCCCCTCCGGCCGGCTCACCGCCTTGGCGCCTTCGCCGATCGGCGAGACGATCCAGTGGCGTATGGAGGGCTTGGGGAAGCCGCCGGTGTGGAGCGGGCCGCGCTCCAGCATCCGTAGCTGGTCGTAGACGGCCTTGGCGATGTCCCAGCTGCGGAAGGGGTAGATCTCGCCGTCCGCCTTGGCGGGCGCCAGCTCCTCGGCGAGCTGCCAGCTCCCCCAGCGGGTGCCCATCCCGAGTATCCCCTTCGGGCCTGCGTAGAAGACGACGTTGCTCGCCTGCTCGGCCGAGACCTTGGCGAGGCCGAGGCGGATGCTCTCGGCGCCCGCGTCGTTCGGGTCCTGGGGGACGGCCTCCGGGATCTTCGCGCCCACCCCGACGCCCCCGCCGAGGAGCCCCGACCATCTGCCGCGCAGGTCCTGTGCGTACCGCTCGCAGATCCGCTTCGCCCAGAACCAGCCGACCACCGGCGCGACCAGCATCAGCCGCAGATACCAGGCCCAGAACCCGTTGAACGGCAGGCTGATCACGAGGAGCACGGCGCCCACCCCGACGACGCCGAGCGCCAGCTTCCCCAGCGCGCCGGCCCGCTTGTTCTGCGCGCCAGCGAGCGTGCGCCGCAGTTGGAAGGCGCCGAGCCACAGCAGCACACCCGGGAGGAAGAGCAGCCCGAAGAGGACCATGACGAAGGTGAGTTGGGTGTCCCGCTGTTTGCGGACGCGGGTGGCGGCGAGGCAGTGCTCGACGACGGTCTGCGGCTCGAGGCCGAAGGACTGGATGAGCGGGGCCCGCGCCCCGCCGAGGAGGCGGGTCTGCACCGCCCGGGAGAACGCCTCGCCGAGGTTGGGCTCGAAGAGCGAGATGCGTGCTTTCTTCACGCTCGCCTCGCTGTTGGCCTCCACCAGCGCGTCGACGGGACCGTCGCGGTACGCGGCCGAGGCGAGCGCCTGCGTCGCCGCCGTCTGCCCGCTGGCACCGGAGAGAGGCACTTGCGCGCCGGGGGAGAAGTCCGACGCGATGTCGTGCTCGCTGAGATCGTCGAAACCGGCCACTTGACCCCCACCACTCGCGCGTTCGCTCGCGTGCGGCCCCGGCGCCGGCCGCAGCCGCGGAGCCTGTCGCGGCTGTCCCTTCCACTGCCCAACTGCCGTGCACCGCACACGTGAGGGAACCGAGCCTACCGGTCGTCAACCCTCGTCCAGGTCGGCTTCGAGTATCCTCGCGGCCTGCTGCTGCGGCATCGGTTCGTGCCTCGCGTAGCTGCGCGAGAAGCGCCCGGTGCCGTGGGAGAGGGCGCGCAGGTCGACGGCGTACCGGCCGAGCTCCCTCTCCGGTACGAGTGCGCTGACGGCGGCGCCGGAACCGTCGGCCGCCTGCCGCGTCCCGAGGACCCGCCCCCGCCGCGCCGACAGGTCGCTCATGACGGCGCCGACGTACTCCTCCCCGACGTGGACCGTGAGCTCCGCGACGGGCTCCAGGAGTCGGACCCGGGCACGTCCGGCGCACTCGCGCAGCGCCAGGGCGCCGGCGGTCTGGAACGCGGCGTCGCTGGAGTCGACGGGGTGGGCCTTGCCGTCGGTGAGCCGCACCCGGAGGTCGACGAGCGGGCGGCCGACGGCAACGCCGCGCTCCGCCTGCGCGCGGACGCCCTTCTCCACGGAGGGGACGAACTGCCGCGGCACGGCGCCGCCCACGACCTCGTCGACGAACTCGATCCCCGCCCCCTCGGCGAGCGGCTCCACCGTGATCTCGCAGACGGCGTACTGTCCGTGCCCGCCCGACTGCTTCACGAGGCGCCCGCGGGCCGACGTGGCCGAGGCGAAGGTCTCACGCAGCGGCACCCGGTAGGGGACGGCGTCGACGTGCACGCCGTACCGCCGGCCGAGCCGCTCCAGTGCGACGTCGAGGTGGGCCTCGCCGAGGCACCAGAGCACCAACTGGCCCGTCTCGGGGTTCTGTTCCAGCCGCATCGTCGGGTCCTCGGCGACGAGCCGGGCGAGCCCGTGCGACAGCTTGTCCTCGTCGGACCTGCCGTGTGCCTCGACGGCGGTCGGCAGCAGCGGCTCGGGCGGCGGCCACGTCTCCAGCAGCAGCGGCGCGCCCCCGGCGGAGAGGGTGTCGCCCGTCTCGGCCGAGGAGAGCTTGGCGACGCTGACGAGGTCGCCGGCGACGGCACGCGCGACCGAGGACTGGCGCGCCCCGAACGGTGTGGAGAGGCCGCCGATCCGCTCCTCGCAGGTGCGTGCCCCCGGTTCTGCGCCGTACGTCGGCCCGGCGACGTGGACGGCGTCGTCGGGGCGCAGCGTCCCGGAGAAGACGCGGACGAGCGAGACGCGGCCGACGTACGGGTCGGTGGAGGTGTGCACGACGCTCGCCGCGAGCGGACCCTGCGGGTCGCACGCGAGTTCAGTCCCGTCGCCGCCCGCGTACGCCCGCGTGCGCAACGGCCTCCGGCGCTGCGGTCCGGGGAGCGCCGCGACGGCGAACTCCAGCAACTCCCGCGCACCGAGCCCGAGCCCGCCGCCCTCGGGTGCGGGGCCGGCGGCGAGGACGGGGAAGAAGCTCCCGCGGGCGACCGCCTCCGCCAGGTCGGCGACGAGCGTGGATTCGTCGCACTCCTCGCCCGCGAGGTACCGCTCCATGAGCGCCTCGTCCTCGCTCTGCTCGATGAGCGCCTCGATGAGCCGCCCCCGCGCCTCGTCGATCCGGGGCAACTGCCCGGCCGTGGGCGTGCGTTCGACGCGGGAGCCGTCGGCGTAGTCGCCGACGCGGCGGGAGAGCAGCCGGGCGAGCGCCGTGGGAGCGCCGTCCGCGGCGAGCGGCAGGTGGAGCGGCGCGACGGCGCCGGGGTCGCCGTCGGAGGGAAGGCTCCGGCACGCCTCCGCCGTCGCCTCGAAGTCGGCCTGCGGGGCGTCGAGATGGGTGACGACGAGGGCGCGGGGGACCGCCGCGCCCTCGCACTCGCGCCAGAGCATCCGCGCGGTGCCGTCCGGCGGGCTCGCGGCGGAGACAACGAAGAGCGCGGCGTCGGCGGCGTGGAGCCCCGCGTGCAACTCGCCTGCGAAATCGGCGTATCCGGGGGTGTCGAGGAGGTTGAGGCGGCAGCCCTCCCACCTCAGCGGCGTCAGCGAGAGCTGGACCGAGCGGTGCTGCCGGTGCTCGGACTCGTCGTGGTCGGAGAGGGCGGTCCCGTCGGCGACGCGGCCCGCGCGCTCGACGGCGCCCGCCGCGAGGGCGAGGGACTCCACGAGGCTGGTCTTGCCGGCACCGCTCGGGCCGATCAGCGCCACGTTCCGGACGGAAGCGGGACCGTCGGCCTCCGCTTCCCTGCCGGCGGCTCCGGGACGTGCGCTCCGCTTCTCGCCCATGGGCCTCCGCCTTCCGGTCGTCGCCTGCCGGACCGCGCCACGCAGCGGCCGGGCCTGCCGTGGACGCCTCGGGCGCGGTGCGCGGCGGTGCGCGGACGCGGAGGGGGCGCACCACGTCGTGGCCGTCTCCGCGTGGCTGCGCTGGAGTTCGAGCTTTCCACCGCGGTGCGGGGCCGTCCATACGTCGCGCACCACCGTCCTGCAGCCCGCGCGCGACGTGCAGTTCACGGCTGTCGCGCCGACGGGGAGAGCGGTCCCTTCGCCGGAGTGCGCAACGGCGTGACTACCATGGGCGCGCCGGTGGCGCCCGCGCCCCGCCGGCCTCCACACGACGTTCGATACGACCACCCGGGACCGTCATGCTGAACAAGTACGCGCGTGCCTTCTTCACGCGTGTCCTCACACCCTTCGCCGCCTTGCTGCTGCGCCTGGGGGTGAGCCCGGACGCGGTCACGCTCGTCGGTACGGGCGGCGTGCTCGCGGGTGCGCTGGTCTTCTTCCCGCTCGGGGAGTTCTTCTGGGGCACCGTGGTGATCACGGCCTTCGTCTTCTCGGACCTCGTCGACGGCAACATGGCGCGGCAGTTGGGCCGCTCCAGCCGCTGGGGCGCGTTCCTCGACTCCACCCTCGACCGGGTCGCCGACGCGGCGATCTTCGGCGGTATCGCGCTCTGGTACGCGGGACGCGGCGACAGCCTGCTCCTCTGCGCCGTGACGCTCTTCTGCCTCGCCAGCGGGCAGGTCGTCTCCTACACCAAGGCGCGCGGCGAGAGCATCGGGCTCCCGGTGAACGTCAACGGCCTCGTGGAGCGCGCCGAGCGGCTCGTCATCACGCTCGTCCTCGCCGGCCTGGCAGGCTTCCACACCACTTTCGGCGTCCCCTACATCGAGGTGCTGCTGCCGGTCGCGCTGTGGGTCGTCGCGGTGGGCAGCGCGGTGACGCTCGGCCAGCGCGTCGTCACCGTGCACCGTGAGGCGGCCGAGGCGGAAGCGGCCGTCGAGACACCCGGTGCCGGCGGACCCGGCGCATCCGAGGGGAGGACCGCGTGAGCGGATGGCAGGACCGGCTCACCTCCGGCCTGTACGGGGCCGGTTGGGCAGGGGTGCGGAAGCTTCCCGAGCCCACGGCGAGACGGTTGGGGCAGCGGATCGCCGACACCGCGTGGAAGCGGCGCGGCAAGCGGGTGCTCCGCCTGGAGTCGAACCTCGCACGGGTGGCGCCCGAGGCGGACGCCGAGGAGCTCGCCCGCCTCTCCAAGGCGGGCATGCGCTCCTACCTCCGGTACTGGATGGAGTCCTTCCGGCTGCCGGTCTACAGCAGGGAGCAGATGGCCGCCGCCGTCGACGCCGACGGGCTCGACGTGCTCACCGAGGGCCTGGAGCGCGGCCGCGGCGTCGTCATAGCGCTGCCGCACATGGCCAACTGGGACCTGGCGGGCGCCTGGGCGGTGAGCCGGCTGGGCATCCCGCTCAGCACCGTCGCCGAGCGGCTCAAGCCCGAGACGCTCTACGACAAGTTCGTCGGCTTCCGCGAGGGGCTCGGCATGGAGGTGCTGCCGCACACCGGCGGCTCGGCGTTCGGCACGCTCGCTCGGCGGCTGCGCGCGGGCGGCCTCGTGTGCCTCGTCGCCGACCGCGACCTCTCCGCTTCGGGCGTCCCCGTCACCTTCTTCGGCGCCGAGGCCCGGATGCCGGGCGGCCCCGCGATGCTCGCGCTGCAGACCGGCGCGGTCCTCCTTCCCGTGACGCTCTGGTACGACGGCACCCCGGTGATGAAGGCGAAGGTGCACCGGGCGGTCGAGGCGCCCGAGGAGGGCGACCGCAAGGCGAAGGCGGCGGCGATGACGCAGTCGGTCGCCGACGTCTTCGCCGCCGGCATCGCCGAACACCCGGAGGACTGGCACATGTTGCAGCGGTTCTGGGTCCCGGACCTGGAGCCGCGGCAGCAGCCGGCGCACGCCTCCGGCGAGCCCGAGGGGGCGTCATGAGGATCGGCATCGTCTGCCCGTACTCCTGGGACGTCCCCGGGGGCGTGCAGTTCCACATCAGGGACCTCGCCGAGCACCTCGACGGTCTCGGGCACGAGGTATCCGTCCTGGCGCCCTCGGACGACGAGACGGTGCTCCCGCCGTACGTCGTCTCCGCCGGCCGCGCCGTGCCCGTCCCGTACAACGGTTCCGTCGCGCGGCTCAACTTCGGGCTGCTCTCGGCCGCGAGGGTCCGCCGCTGGGTGCACGACGGCGACTTCGACGTGCTCCACATCCACGAGCCGGCCGCCCCCTCGCTCGCCCTGCTGACCTGCTGGGCGGCGCGGGGCCCCATCGTGGCCACCTTCCACACCTCCAACCCCCGCTCCCGCGCCATGATCGCGGCGTATCCGATCCTCCAGTCGGCGCTGGAGAAGATCAGCGCGCGGATCGCGGTGAGCGAGTACGCACGGCGCACGCTCGTCGAGCACCTCGGAGGGGACGCGGTCGTCATCCCCAACGGCGTCGACGTCGACTTCTTCGCGCGGGCCGAGCCGAAGCCCGAGTGGCAGGGCACCCCGGACGCCCCGACGATCGGCTTCATCGGGCGGATCGACGAGCCGCGCAAGGGCCTCCCCGTCCTCGTCGAGGCGCTGCCGAAGATCCTCGGCGAGCAGCCGGGGACGCGGCTCCTCGTCGCCGGCAGGGGGGACGAGGAGGAGGCGGTCGCCGCCCTTCCCGCGGGGATGCGGGAGCGCGTGGAGTTCCTGGGGATGGTGAGCGACGAGGACAAGGCGCGGCTGCTGCGGAGCGTCGACCTCTACGTCGCGCCGAACACGGGCGGCGAGTCCTTCGGCATCATCCTCGTCGAGGCGATGTCGGCGGGTGCGCCCGTCCTCGCCAGCGACCTCGACGCCTTCGCGCAGGTGCTCGACGCCGGCTCGGCGGGAGAGCTCTTCACCAACGAGGACCCCGAAGCGCTCGCGTCGGCAGCCGTGCGCCTCCTCCGATCCCCCGCGGCGCGGGAGGAGTTGACCGCGCGAGGCGGCCGCCACGTGCGCCGGTTCGACTGGCAGACGGTCGGCGCCGACGTCCTCGCCGTCTATGAGACCGTGACCGACGGCGCGGCCTCCGTCGCACCCGACGAGCGCACCGGCCTGCGCGCCAGGCTGGGCCTGGCGCGGGACTGAACGGGCGGCCGGACCCCGGGAACCGCGGGGCCGGTCGGGAGAGGACCCGAGACCCATGCCCACCATCACCACGCTGATCTGGATCGCCGTCGTGCTCCTGCTCGTCGGCGTCTACCTGAGCTGGACCGCCGGCCGCCTCGACCGGCTGCACGCCCGCATCGACGCCGCCCGTGCCGCGCTCGACGCGCAACTGCTCCGCCGTGCCTCGATCGCCCAGGAACTCGCCACCGCCGGCGTCCTCGACCCCGCCTCCTCCATGGTGCTCTACCAGGCCGCACACGACGCACGCTCCGCCGAGGAGGAGCAGCGCGAGGTCGCGGAGAGCGAGCTGACCCAGGCGCTCCGTGCCGTCTTCGAGGAGGGCGAGCAGGTCGCGGCGGTCCGCGCGGCACCGGGCGGCGAGGAGGCGACGGGTGAACTCGCCGCGTCCGTACGGCGCGTGCCGATGGCCCGCCGCTTCCACAACGACGCGGTGCGCGCCGCGCGCGCCCTGCGCAGGCACCGCAAGGTGCGCTGGTTCCGCCTCGCCGGACACGCACCCTTCCCGCTCGCCTTCGAGATGGACGACGAGCCGCCGGCCCCGCTCGCCGAGCGCGACGGCAACGGCGGCCGGACGACGCAAGGGTGACACCGGGCGGTCCACGCCCTGCCGATTGGCTCTTTCCGCCGCCGGGCCGCGACGGCGAAGGTGCGGGCCGAGGGCCGGTCCTCCGCCGGTCCGCACCTTCCCAGCGACTCCGAGCGAGGTTCAGCCATGTCCACTCCGTCCACCGCGGCACCTTCGGCCCACGACACAGGCACGGCCCGCGTCAAGCGCGGTATGGCCGAGCAGCTCAAGGGCGGTGTGATCATGGACGTCGTCACTCCGGAGGAGGCGAAGATCGCCGAGGACGCGGGGGCCGTCGCCGTGATGGCGCTGGAGCGGGTGCCCGCCGACATCCGCGCCCACGGGGGCGTCGCGCGGATGTCCGACCCCGACATGATCGACGGCATCGTCAACGCGGTATCGATCCCGGTGATGGCGAAGTCCCGCATCGGCCACTTCGCCGAGGCGCAGGTGCTCCAGGCGCTCGGCGTCGACTACATCGACGAGTCCGAGGTGCTCACGCCGGCCGACGAGGCGCACCACAGCGACAAGTTCGCCTTCACCACCCCGTTCGTCTGCGGCGCCACCGACCTCGGGGAGGCGCTCCGGCGGATCTCCGAGGGCGCCGCGATGATCCGCTCCAAGGGCGAGGCGGGCACGGGCAACGTCGTGGAGGCGGTACGCCACCTCCGCCGGATCAACGGCGAGATCGCACGCCTCACCGTCTGCGACCGCAACGAGCTCCACACCGCTGCGAAGGATCTGCGTGCCCCGTACGAGCTCGTCCGCGAGGTCGCGGAGGCGGGCAGGCTGCCCGTCGTGCTCTTCTCCGCCGGTGGCGTGGCGACGCCCGCCGATGCCGCGCTGATGCGGCAGTTGGGCGCCGAAGGGGTCTTCGTCGGCTCCGGGATCTTCAAGTCGGGCGATCCGGCGAAGCGCGCCGCCGCGATCGTCAAGGCGACGACGTTCCACGACGATCCGAAGGTCGTCGCCGACGTCTCGCGGGGTCTCGGCGAGGCGATGGTCGGCATCGACTGCGACACCCTGCCCGAGGGCGAGCGGTACGCGGAGCGGGGCTGGTGACGCGGGGGCCGGAAGCCGGCGGG
>NZ_AJTQ01000029.1 GCF_000262345.1 Streptomyces xiaopingdaonensis
TGCCGTCCCGTGATCGGGGTCCTCGCGCTCCAGGGGGACGTGCGCGAGCACCTCGCGGCGCTCGCGGCGGCCGGCGCCGAGGCACGTACGGTGCGCACCGCGGCCGAACTCGCCGACGTCGAAGGGCTGGTGGTGCCCGGCGGCGAGTCCACGGCGATCGCGAGACTGGCCGGGTCCTTCGGACTGCTGGAGCCGTTGCGCGCGCGGATCGCCGCCGGGATGCCGGCGTTCGGCTCGTGCGCCGGGATGGTCCTGCTCGCGGAGAAGGTCCTCGCGTCCGACGGGCACGAGGTCGCGCAGCCGACGCTCGGCGGCATCGGGATGGCGGTCCGCAGGAACGCCTTCGGCAGGCAGAACGAGTCCTTCGAGGCGGAGATCGAGGTGGCGGGGGTGGACGGGGGCCCCGTCACCGGTGTCTTCATTCGTGCACCATGGGTGGAGTCCACGGGTGAGCGGACCGAGGTACTCGCCGAGTACCGCGGGCACCCGGTGGCGGTCACGCAGGGCAACCTGCTGGCCACGTCCTTCCATCCGGAGCTGACGGAGGATCCGCGGGTGCACGCGCTCTTCGTCGGCCTCGTGCGGCGCGCGGTCCTGCGGGAGGAGCCGGCGCTGCCCCGAGCGTACGGACCGCCGGGCGGTCGGCACGCTGAGTGGCGGACGGTAGGATCTCCGCGTTGATTCCGTTGGTGACTTTGAAGGAGCGAGGCTGTGTCCGGCCACTCGAAGTGGGCTACCACGAAGCACAAGAAGGCCGTGATCGATGCCAAGCGCGGCAAGCTCTTCGCGAAGCTGATCAAGAACATCGAGGTCGCGGCGCGCACCGGAGGAGCTGACCCGGAGGGCAACCCCACCCTCTTCGACGCCATCCAGAAGGCGAAGAAGCAGTCGGTCCCCAGCAAGAACATCGACAGCGCCGTCAAGCGAGGCGCCGGCCTCGAGGCCGGCGGCGCCGAGTACGAGACGATCATGTACGAGGGGTACGGCCCCAACGGCGTCGCCGTCCTCATCGAGTGCCTCACCGACAACCGCAACCGCGCGGCCTCCGACGTCCGCGTCGCGATGACGCGCAACGGCGGCTCGATGGCCGACCCGGGCTCCGTCTCGTACCTCTTCAACCGCAAGGGCGTCGTGACGCTCCCCAAGAACGGCCTCACCGAGGACGACGTCCTCGCCGCCGTGCTGGAGGCCGGTGTCGAGGACGTCAACGACTACGGCGAGACTTTCGAGGTGATCAGCGAGGCGACCGACCTCGTCGCGGTCCGCACCGCCCTCGTCGACGCCGGTATCGACTACGACTCGGCGGAGGCGAGCTTCGTCCCCAGCATGCAGGTCCAGCTGGAGGAGGAAGGCGCCCGGAAGATCTTCAAGCTGATCGACGTGCTCGAGGACAGCGACGACGTCCAGAACGTCTACGCCAACTTCGACGTCTCCGACGACGTGATGGCGAAGGTCGACGCCTGAGCCTCCGTCCTCCACGCTCCTCGCGAGGGAGCCGTCCGGCGCGCGCGGGCTGCCGCCCGTGCGGTCGACGGGGCCGCCGGTCGCGGGCGTTGTCGGTGCCCGGCACTAGGCTGCTCGTCGACGGTCGCACCTGCGGTGATCGCCGTGAAGGACGCGGCGGAACGGGCGGCCATGGCGCGCGGGAGCGCGAAGAAGGGGCGGTGGCGTGTGCGCGTGCTGGGGGTCGATCCGGGGCTCACCCGCTGCGGCATCGGCGTCGTCGAGGGCGTCGCCGGGAGGCCGTTGGCGATGGTCGGGGTCGGGGTGGTCCGTACCTCGGCCGAGAGCAGCGTGCCCGAGCGGCTGCTCGGGATAGAGCGCGGTCTGGAGGAGTGGCTCGAGGAGCACCGCCCCGAAGCGGTCGCCGTGGAGCGGGTGTTCAGCCAGCACAACGTGCGCACCGTCATGGGAACGGCGCAGGCGAGCGCCGTCGCGATGCTGTGCGCCGCACGCCGAGGACTGCCCGTCGCGCTGCACACCCCGAGCGAGGTCAAGGCCGCGGTCACCGGTTCGGGCAGGGCCGAGAAGGCCCAGGTCGGCGCGATGGTCGCCAGACTGCTGCGGCTTAACTCCCCGCCGCGGCCCGCGGATGCGGCCGACGCCCTCGCCCTCGCGATCTGCCACATTTGGCGTGCCCCCGCGCACAACCGCCTCCAGCAGGCGAAGGCCGCGCACGCAGCCCAGCACGCAGCCACCCCGAAAGGCGTCCAGCGATGATCGCTTTCCTCTCCGGCACCGTCGCCGCGGTGGGGCCCGGCACCGCCGTCGTCGAGGTCTCGGGCGTCGGCATGGCCGTCCAGTGCGCCCCCGGCACACTCGCCGCGCTCCGTGTCGGCGAACAGGCGCGCCTCGCCACCTCGTTGGTGGTCCGCGAGGACTCCCTCACCCTCTACGGCTTCGCCGACGACGACGAGCGCCAGGTCTTCGAACTCCTCCAGACGGCGAGCGGGGTCGGCCCCCGCCTGGCACAGGCGATGCTGGCCGTGCACACCCCGGACGCGCTGCGTACCGCCGTCGCCGGCGGAGACGAGAAGGCCCTCACAGCCGTCCCGGGGATCGGCAAGAAGGGCGCACAGAAGCTGCTGCTGGAGCTGCGCGACCGGCTCCGCGGGCCG
>NZ_AJTQ01000030.1 GCF_000262345.1 Streptomyces xiaopingdaonensis
CCTGCGTCCGGATGGCGGGAGCAGCTCAACTCCGCGCTCCTCGGCCTCGGTTACGCCAACCGGGAGGCAGAGGAGGCGGTTGCGGCGGTCGCGCCGCAGGCGGAGGAGCTCGCGGCGGCGGGCGCCGAGCCGCCGGTGCCGCAGTTGCTCCGCGCCGCGCTCCAGACTCTCAACAGGGCGCGCTGAGATGGCGCTCGGGAGCGCGCCCGCCCCCCGTACGGACAAGGCACAGCGCGAGGCAGCCGATGCAGAGTGACGACGGTACCGAGAAGGACCAGGGCGCCGAGCGACTCGTCGGCGCCGAGGCCGACGGCGACGACCAGGCCGTCGAAGCGGCCCTGCGCCCCAGGGAGTTGGGCGATTTCATCGGCCAGCCCCGCGTGCGCGAACAGCTCGATCTGGTGCTGCGCGCGGCGCGTGCCCGCGGCGCCAGCGCCGACCACGTGCTGCTCTCGGGCGCTCCGGGGCTCGGCAAGACCACCCTCTCGATGATCATCGCCGCCGAGATGGGCGCCCCGCTCCGCGTCACCTCGGGCCCGGCCATCCAACACCAGGGCGACCTCGCCGCGATCCTCTCCTCTCTCCAGGACGGAGAGGTCCTCTTCCTCGACGAGATCCACCGCATGTCCCGCCCGGCCGAGGAGATGCTGTACATGGCGATGGAGGACTTCCGCGTCGACGTCATCGTCGGCAAGGGCCCGGGCGCCACCGCGATCCCCCTCGAACTCCCGCCCTTCACCCTCGTCGGCGCCACGACGAGGGCGGGCCTCCTCCCGCCGCCGCTCCGCGACAGGTTCGGGTTCACCGCGCACATGGAGTTCTACGAGCCGGCCGAGTTGGAGCAGGTGGTCCACCGCTCGGCCCGCCTCCTCGACGTCCGCGTCGACGGCGAGGGCGCCGTCGAGATCGCCGGCCGCTCGCGCGGCACCCCACGGATCGCCAACCGACTGCTGCGCCGCGTACGCGACTACGCGCAGGTGAAGGCCGACGGCGCGATCACCAGGGACGTCGCCGCCCGCGCCCTCGACGTCTACGAGGTCGACGAGCGCGGCCTCGACCGCCTCGACCGCGCGGTGCTCGGCTCGCTGCTGAAGCTCTTCGGCGGCGGTCCCGTCGGCCTCTCCACCCTCGCCGTCGCCGTAGGAGAGGAGCGCGAGACGGTCGAGGAGGTGGCCGAGCCCTTCCTCGTCCGCGAAGGTCTGCTGGCCCGCACACCGCGCGGCCGGGTGGCGACTCCGGCGGCATGGGCCCACCTCGACCTCGTCCCGCCGCAGCAACCCAGGGACAAACCGGGACAAGAAGGGCTGTTCCCCGGGTGACGGCGCGGAGGTTCGCTGCCCCAGGAACCCCGGTGCCATGCTGGACGTTGTTCCATCGGCGCGGGCTCCCTTAGACTCCGCCGACGCCGCCCCTTTTGCGGGCGGTACCCACACCCCCGAATACCAGGCCGCCGTGAGGCGTCCGTGTAAGGAAAATCTTCCGCCGTGGATCCTATTGCTCTGCTCCCGTTCATCGTGCTCATCGGGGCCATGTACCTGATGACCCGCTCGGCCAAGAAGAAGCAGCGTCAGGCCACGCAGATGCGTGACCAGATGCAGCCCGGCACCGGCGTCCGGACCATCGGGGGCATGTACGCCACCGTCAAGGAGATCCGCGACGACACCGTCCTCCTTGAGATGGACTCGGGCCAGCATGCTCTCTTCGCCAAGAACGCCATCGGCGCCGTCCTGGAGGACGCGGAGTACGAGCGCATCGTCAACGGCGTCTCCCAGTCCGAACTCGACGTCGACACCGTCGTCCCGGACGACGCCTCCTCGCTCACCGAGGACTCGGACCGCATCGACCTGCACAAGTCCGAGGAGAAGCCGGAGGAGTCGGAGGAGAAGGCCGAGTCCGAGGAAGGCGAGAACGCCGCCTCCGGGACCGAGAGCGAGACGGCGGACGCCGCCACCGCAGAGGACGCGAAGCCCGAGGACGCGAAGCGGGACGGTGACACCGACTCCAAGTAAGGTCGGGCCGCCGGGCCGGAAGATCAGGTCCGGCGGCTGAGTTACGTCCGCGCACACCTACTTCGCGTGCCGCGCTGCCGCCTGGCCTGACTTCCGGGCGGCGTCGGCGGTTGGACAGGGAGAGACGACAAGGTGGCAGCACCGAAGAGGGGCCGCAAGTCCCCCAGCGGACAGGGGAAGCCATGGCGCTCCCTGGCGCTGATCATTGTGGTCATCGCCGGCCTGGTGGGAGGGATGTTCGCCTCCGGGACCGAGACGCCGCGCCTGGGCATCGACCTCGCGGGCGGCACGAGCATCACGCTTGAGGCGAAGAACCAGCCGGGCAAGCCGGACGCGATCAACCAGACCAACATGGACACCGCCGTAGGCATCATCGAGCGGCGCGTCAACGGTCTCGGTGTGCAGGAAGCCGAGGTGCAGACCCAGGGCGACCGGCACATCATCGTCAACATCCCCAAAGGGACCAACTCGCAGCAGGCGCGCGAACAAGTCGGCACCACCGCGCAGTTGGCCTTCCGTCCGGTCATCACTCTCGCCCAGGCCGAGCAGGGCAAGCAGCAGTCGCCGAGCCCGTCGGACTCCCCGGACTCGTCGGAGAGCGGCTCGGGCGGCGCGTCCCGGAGCGACGAAGGCGAGCAACAGAAAGACAGCGGAAAGCAGGACGAACAGAAGGGCGACTCCGCCGACGCCGGCGGCCAGGGCCGCGCCGTCACGGACGGGCTCCGCGCCAAGACCGCCGACGAGACGCCGACGCCCGGCGAGAGCGCCGAGCCCACGGGCAAGCCGTCGGAGCAGCCCTCGGCGCCGCCCCAGCAGCAACAGCCCCAGCCGCAGGGCGTTCCGCCCGCCGTCGCCAAACAGTTGGAGCAGCTCGACTGCAGCACGAACGAGGCGAAGGCGAAAGCGAGCGACAAGGCGGCCTCCGCGAAGAACCGCGACACGATCGTCGCCTGCGACCAGCAGCAGCCGATCAAGTACGCGCTCGGCCCCGTCGCCGTCGAGGGCAAGACGGTCAACGATGCCGAGGCCGTCTTCGACCAGCAGCGCGGTCAGTGGATCGTGCAGATGTCCTTCAACAACAAGGGCTCTGAAGACTTCGGCGACGTCACCGGCAAGCTCTCCAAGCAGCCTCAGCCGCAGAACCAGTTCGCCATCGCGCTCGACGGCGAGGTCGTCTCGGCGCCCACCGTCCAGCAGCGCCTGACGAGCAACGCGGAGATCTCCGGAAGCTTCACCCAGGAGTCGGCCGAAGAGCTCGGCAACATCCTCTCCTACGGCGCCCTTCCGCTGTCCTTCCAGGAGTCCGACGTCACCACGGTGACCCCGGCGCTCGGCAGCGACCAGTTGGAGGCCGGGCTCTTCGCCGGTGCCATCGGGCTGCTGCTCGTGGTGATCTATCTCGTCTCCTACTATCGGGGGCTCTCGCTCATCGCGCTCGTCTCCCTGGTCGTCTCCGGCGTCCTGACGTACACGATCATGACCCTCCTCGGTCCCGCGATCGGATTCGCCCTCAACCTCCCCGCGGTGTGTGGTGCGATCGTTGCGATCGGTATCACCGCAGACTCCTTCATCGTCTACTTCGAGCGCATCCGCGACGAAGTGCGCGAGGGACGCACGCTGCGCCCCGCCGTGGAGAGAGCCTGGCCGCGGGCCCGACGCACCATTCTCGTCTCCGACTTCGTGTCGTTCCTCGCCGCCGCGGTCCTCTTCATCACGACCGTCGGCAAGGTCCAGGGCTTCGCGTTCACGCTGGGTCTGACGACCGCGCTCGATGTCGTCGTCGTCTGGTTGTTCACCAAGCCGGTCATGACGCTCCTGGCCGGGAAGAAGTTCTTCTCCAGCGGTCACCCGTGGTCCGGGCTCGATCCGAAACGGCTCGGTGCCAAGCCACCCCTGCGCAGCGGTCGTCGTCGGTCGGCCCTCAGCGAACCGAAGGAGGCCTGAGGTGTCACGACTCGGCAATATCGGTGCCAAGCTCTACCGCGGTGAGATCGGCTACGACTTCATCAAGCACCGGAAGCTCTGGTACGGCGTCTCCATCCTGATCACCATCACGGCGATCGTGGGCCTCGCGGTCCGCGGCCTCCACATGGGCATCGAGTTCGAGGGCGGCGCCGTCCTCACCACGCCGAAGACCGCGGCGAGCGTGCAGCAGACCACGCACGCGGCCGAGCAGGTCTCCGGCCATCAGGCGATCGTCCAGCAACTCGGCGGCGGCGGCATGCGCGTGCAGATCGCCGGCGTCGACACCAGCACCTCGACCGACGTCAAGAACAAGCTCGCCGAAGAGCTCGACGTCAACGCCGAGAAGATCGACGCGCAGCTCGTCGGCCCGAGTTGGGGCGAGCAGATCGCCAACAAGGCGTGGCAGGGGCTGGGGATCTTCATGGTCCTCGTGGTGGTCTATCTTGCGATCGCCTTCCAGTGGCGCATGGCGGTGGCCGCCCTGGTCGCCCTCATCCACGACATCACCATCACCGTCGGCGTCTACTCGCTCGTCGGCTTCGAGGTCACACCGGGCACCGTCATCGGTCTGCTCACGATCCTGGGGTACTCGCTCTACGACACCGTCGTCGTCTTCGACGGCCTACGGGAGTCGAGTACGAACGTCACCAAGCAGAGCCGCTACACCTACAGCGAGATCGCGAACCAGTCGATCAACGGCACCCTGATCCGGTCGATCAACACCACCGTGGTCGCTCTGCTGCCGGTCGGCGGTCTGCTCTTCATCGGTGGCGGACTGCTCGGCGGCGGCATGCTCAACGACATCGCGCTCTCGATCTTCGTCGGGCTCGCCGCCGGCGCGTACTCCTCGATCTTCATCGCGACACCGCTCGTCGCGGACCTCAAGGAGCGCCAGCCGCAGATGAAGGCGCTCGCCAAGCGGGTGCACGCGAAGCGGCTCAAGCAGGAGGCACGCGAGGACGGCGACGACCCGGAGGGACCCGACGGCGGCGACGACTCCGGCCCGCCGGACGACGACGATCCGAGCAGCCGCCCGACTGTCACGGTGCAGGACGCCCGCGGTAACGGTGCGGCAGGCGTCCAGAAGCAGCGCGCACAGCCGTCGGCGCGGAACAAGGGCGGCCGCGGCCGCCCGTCGGGGAAGCGGAGGTGAGCGCCGTGAGCGCAGCGGCAGAAACGGAGAGCGCGGGCGTGGAGAACGGCGCGCCCCCGCTTCCGCCCCACGTCCGCGAGCTGCTCGCCGCACGCATCCACGACGTCCCCGACCACCCGCAGCCGGGCGTCGTCTTCAAGGACATCACGCCGCTCCTCGCCGACCCGGAGGCGTTCGGCGCCCTCACCGAGGCGCTCGCCGAGCTGTGTGCCGCACACGGCGCCACAAAGGTGGCCGGCTTGGAGGCGCGTGGATTCATCCTCGCGGCGCCCGCCGCGGTCCGGGCCGGCATCGGCTTCCTCCCGGTGCGCAAGGCGGGCAAGCTGCCGGGCGCCACCCTGCGGGAGTCCTACGAGCTGGAGTACGGCACGGCCGAGATCGAGATACACGCCGAGGGCCTCGAGCCGGACGACCGCGTGCTCGTCATCGACGACGTCCTCGCCACCGGCGGAACGGCAGAGGCCGGTGCCCGCCTCATCGCGAGCACGGGCGCCGAGGTCGTGGGCGTCGCCGTCCTCCTCGAGATCGGCTTCCTCCGGGGCCGCGCCAGGCTGGAGCCGGCGCTCGACGGTGCCCCGATCCACGCCCTCGTCACCGCCTGACCCCGCGCACGGTCGGCGTACCTGCGCGGAACGGGGCATAACGGCGGCCCTTCGGAGTGTTCCCCGAAGGGCCGCCTTTCCTGTGCGTCCTGCGCGCCGGAGCGGGCGCGTGGCAGCGACGGGCGGATGGCTACCATGGCAGTTCCGAGTCCAACGAGGAGTGCTCTTGCCAGACGAGGCCAGGCAGCTCGCCGCACAGCACCAGGACGAGAAGAACCGACCGGGTGCCGAGGAGCAGGCTGCACCGGGGAAGGCCGAACCGGCGGGACGCGAGCGCTCCGAGCCCAAGGCCAGAGGCGGCCGGCAGTCCAAGGGATCACGCCTCGGGAAGGGCGCCCAGCAGTCGGCCCCCGAGCCTCCGCCGGCCGACCGCGTCGCGCCGTCGCGCGCCGTCTCCGGCGTCTCGGGCCGCTCCGGCTCCTCCAACCGCGTGCGGGCCCGGCTCGCCCGCCTCGGAGTGCAGCGTTCGAGCCCTTTCAACCCGGTGCTCGAGCCGCTGCTGCGGATAGTCCGGGCCAACGACCCGAAGATCGAGTCCTCCACGCTCCGCCAGATCGAGCGCGCCTACCAGGTCGCCGAGCGCTGGCACCGCGGCCAGAAGCGCAAGAGCGGCGACCCGTACATCACCCACCCCCTCGCGGTGACGACGATCCTCGCCGAGCTCGGCATGGACCCGGCGACCCTCATGGCCGGCCTCCTCCACGACACGGTCGAGGACACCGAGTACGGACTCGACACGCTCCGTCGCGACTTCGGCGACCAGGTGGCTCTCCTCGTCGACGGCGTCACCAAGCTCGACAAGGTCAAGTTCGGCGAGGCGGCACAGGCCGAGACGGTCCGCAAGATGGTCGTCGCGATGGCCAAGGACCCCCGCGTCCTCGTGATCAAGCTCGCCGACCGGCTCCACAACATGCGCACGATGCGGTACCTCAAGCGCGAGAAGCAGGAGCAGAAAGCCCGCGAGACGCTGGAGATCTTCGCGCCGCTCGCGCACCGCCTCGGCATGAACACCATCAAGTGGGAGCTGGAGGACCTCGCCTTCGCGATCCTCTACCCCAAGATGTACGACGAGATCGTGCGCCTCGTCGCCGAGCGCGCCCCCAAGCGCGACGAGTACCTGGCGCTCGTCACCGACGAGGTCCAGGCGGACCTGGGTGCCGCGCGTATCAAGGCGACGGTGACGGGCCGCCCGAAGCACTACTACAGCGTCTACCAGAAGATGATCGTCCGCGGCCGTGACTTCGCGGAGATCTACGATCTCGTCGGCATCCGCGTCCTCGTCGACACCGTCCGCGACTGCTACGCGGCACTCGGCACCGTCCACGCGCGCTGGAACCCCGTTCCCGGGCGCTTCAAGGACTACATCGCGATGCCGAAGTTCAACATGTACCAGTCGCTGCACACGACGGTGATCGGCCCCGAGGGCAAGCCCGTCGAGCTGCAGATCCGCACCTTCGACATGCACCGCCGCGCGGAGTACGGCATCGCGGCGCACTGGAAGTACAAGCAGCAGGCCGTGGCGGGCGCCTCCAAGGTGCGCACGGAGGGCGAGAAGGCGGAGAAGGACCACGTCAACGATATGTCCTGGCTCCGTCAACTCCTCGACTGGCAGAAGGAGACGGAGGACCCGGGCGAGTTCCTGGAGTCCCTCCGCTTCGACCTCTCCCGGAACGAGGTCTTCGTCTTCACACCGAAGGGCGACGTCATAGCGCTCCCCGCCGGCGCCACCCCCGTCGACTTCGCATACGCCGTCCACACCGAGGTCGGCCACCGCACCATAGGGGCGCGGGTCAACGGCCGGCTCGTCTCCCTGGAGTCGACCCTCGACCACGGCGACACCGTGGAGGTCTTCACTTCGAAGGCGTCGACGGCGGGCCCCTCGCGCGACTGGCTCGGCTTCGTGAAGTCGCCGCGCGCGCGGAACAAGATCCGGGCCTGGTTCACGCGGGAGCGCAGGGACGAGGCGATCGAGCAGGGCAAGGACTCGATCGCCCGCACGATGCGCAAGCAGAACCTCCCGATCCAGCGCATCCTCACGGGCGACTCCCTCGTGACCCTCGCCCACGAGCTCCGCTACCCCGACATCTCCGCGCTCTACGCCGCCATCGGCGAGGGCCACGTCTCCGCACAGAGCATCGTGCAGAAGCTGGTGGAGGCGGTCGGTGGCGAAGACGCCGCCAACGAGGACCTCGCCGAGACGGCACCGCCCATGCCGGCGACGCGGAACAAGCGCCGCTCCAACTCCGACCCCGGCGTCGTCGTGAAAGGCGTCGAGGACGTCTGGGTCAAGCTCGCACGGTGCTGTACGCCGGTTCCGGGCGACCCCATCATCGGCTTCGTCACCCGCGGCAACGGCGTCTCGGTCCACCGCGCCGACTGCGTCAACGTCGACTCCCTCTCGCGGGAGCCGGAGCGGATTCTCGAGGTCGAGTGGGCGCCCACGCAGTCCTCAGTCTTCCTCGTCGCGCTCCAGGTGGAGGCGCTGGACCGCTCACGGCTCCTCTCGGACGTGACGCGGGTCCTCTCCGACCAGCACGTCAACATCCTCTCGGCCGCGGTGCAGACCTCCAGGGACCGCGTGGCCACCTCCCGGTTCACCTTCGAGATGGGCGACCCGAAGCACCTCGGCCACGTCCTGAAGGCGGTCCGCCGCGTCGAGGGCGTCTACGACGTCTACCGCGTCACCTCGGCCCGCCGCCCCTGAACCACGAACGACGGCGGGGCCCCGACCGGAAGCAACTCCCGGCCGGAGCCCCGCCGTTG
>NZ_AJTQ01000031.1 GCF_000262345.1 Streptomyces xiaopingdaonensis
CGCGGTCAGCCCCCGAACTCCTCCAGACCCTTGAGCGCCTCGTCGAGCAGCGCCTGACGTCCCTGGAGCTCCTGCTCCAGCTTCTCCGCCTTCGCCGTGTTGCCGTCCGCGCGCGCCTTGTCGGCCTGCGCCCGCAGCTTGTCGACGGCGTCCTGCAACTGCCCCGTCAGCCCCGCGGCGCGCGCCCGCGCCTCGGGGTTGCTACGGCGCCACTCGGCCTCCTCGCTCTCCTGGATCGCCTGCTCGACGGCGCGCATCCGACCCTCGACCTTGGGACGCGCGTCACGCGGGACGTGGCCGATCGCGTCCCACCGCTCGTTGAGCGAACGGAAGGCGGCGCGGGCCGACTTGAGGTCGCCGATCGGGAGCAGCTTCTCGGCCTCCGTCGCCAGCTCCTCCTTGCGGGCGAGGTTCTCCCGCTGCTCGACGTCGCGCTCCGCGAAGACCTCGTTGCGGGCCGAGAAGAAGACGTCCTGCGCGGCCCGAAAGCGGCTCCAGAGGTCCTCCTCGTGCTCCCGCTGCGCCCGGCCCGCCGCCTTCCACTCCTGCATCAGATCGCGGTACTTGGCCGCCGTCGGACCCCACTCCCGCGAGGGCGAGAGCGCCTCGGCCTCGGCCACGAGCTTCTCCTTGCGCTTGCGCGCCTCCTCGCGCTGCGCGTCGAGCTGCGCGAAGTGCGCCTTGCGGCGCTTGGAGAAGGCGGAGCGTGCGTGCGAGAAGCGGTGCCAGAACTCGTCGTCGGTCCTGCGGTCGAGGCGGGGGAGGCGCTTCCACTCGTCGACGAGCGCGCGGAGCCTTTCCCCCGCCGCCCGCCACTGCTCGCTCCCGGCCAACTCCTCGGCCTCGGCGACGAGTCGCTCCTTGGCCTGCTTCGCCTCCTCGCTCTGCTGCGCCTTGCGCGCACGGCGCTCCTCACGACGCTTCTCGACCGTGCCGGTGAGCGCGTCCAGCCGGCGCGCGAGCGCGTCGAGGTCGCCGACGGCGTGCGCGGCTTCGACCTGCTCGCGCAGGTGGTCGATGGCCGCCGTCGCCTCCTTCGCGGAGAGGTCGGTGGTCTTCACCCGCCGCTCCAGCAGCTCGATCTCCACGACCAGGCCGTCGTACTTGCGTGTGAAGTAGGCGAGGGCCTCCTCAGGAGAGCCCGCCTGCCAGGAGCCGACGACCTTCTCGCCCTCGGCAGTACGCACGTATACCGTCCCCGCGTCGTCGACGCGCCCCCACGGGTCGCTGCTCACAGCGCCTCCTCCACATGATGCCTGCTGCCGTGCGCTCACTGCGCCCTGGGCATCGTCCACATATGTTCACGGTGTCGCCGGCGTTCGTCCCGCCGACGGTGCCGGGTGCGCGAAGCGGCGGCCGGCGGCCGGCCGGCC
>NZ_AJTQ01000032.1 GCF_000262345.1 Streptomyces xiaopingdaonensis
GCGTGGGCACCCTGCACCCCGCCAACATAGGCGAGAGGGGGCTGCGCTGTCCGCAATCCGACGTCCCGAACTTTGCCGATCAGCGGCGGTTCAGCCCTTCCTGACCTCGGCCTTGTCGATCACCACCGTCGCGTTGGGCGCGGTGTTGCCCGTCTGGGGGTCGGGGACGGAGCCGGCCTTCGCGATCTTCTTCAGTACGTCCATGCCACCGGTGATCTTGCCGAACGGCGTGTAGTCCGGCGGGAGTTGGGTGTCCTCGAAGACGAGGAAGAACTGACTGCCGCCGGAGTCGCGCCCCTTGTCCGCCTGCGCGTCGTACCTGTTCGCCATCGCGACGGTGCCCGCGGGGTACGTGTTCCCCTTCAGGCGCGGGTCCTTGAGGTTCTCGTCCGGGATCGTGTAGCCCGGGTCGCCCTCGCCCGTGCCCTTCGGGTCGCCGCACTGGAGGAGGCGGTCGTCGAGGAGGCGGTGGCAGGGGGTGTGGTCGAAGTAGCCCTCGCCGGTGAGGAAGTCGAAGGAGTTCACCGTGTGCGGCGCCTTCTCGGCGTCGAGGTCCAGGGTGATGTCACCGCAGGTGGTGGCGAGTTCCATGGTGTAGTCGGCGGAGGTGTCGATCTTCATCGCCGGCTCCTCCTTCCACGTCTTGCCGTTCGGCTTGCCCTTCGCCGGCTTGCCGCACGGATCGGGGGCCTCGGAGCTCGGGCTCGGCGACGGCGCCTCCTCCGCCTTGTTCTCCTCCTCGGAGGCGAAGCCGCCGGTGGCCGCGTAGGCGCCGAACGCCGAGAGGACGATCACCGCGCCGGCGGCGACCCCGATGTTGCGCATCCTCGCGCGCCGCCTGCGCTGGGCCCTCCGCTCCAGTTGGCGCCTGTGCTTGTCGCGGGCGAGCTGCTTCCTGCGCTGCTCACTGCTGACCACGGTCGTCTCCTTCGGGCGTGCGCGTGCCAGGGTTCGGCCACGTACGGTATACGGGTTTCCGCCGTGCGCCAGGGCGCCGGTAGGGTGTCCGTGCCGCCACGGAGCGCGGACGCCGGAAACGGCCGCTCGCGGCGCCGTCGCGGCGCCTCCCCACCGTCGACGATTGAAGGACGATCGTGCTCGTTGCCGGGTTCCCAGCAGGGGCTTGGGGCACCAACTGCTACCTCCTCGCGCCCGGAGCGGGCGAGGAGTGCGTCATCATCGACCCGGGCCACCAGGCCGCGGAGGGCGTCGCCGAGGCCGTGGCGAAGCACCGCCTGAAGCCGGTCGCCGTCATCCTCACCCACGGCCACATCGACCACACCGCCTCGGTCGTGCCCGTCTGCGGCGCGCACGGCGTCCCCGCCTGGATCCATCCGGCCGACCGCTACATGATGAGCGACCCGGAGAAGGGCATCGGGCAGGTCATCGGGCAGCCGCTGATGGGCGAGCTGACGATCGGGGAGCCGGACGACCTCGTCGAGCTCTCCGAGGGCGCCTCCCTCGAACTCGCAGGGCTCGAACTCTCCGTCGCCCACGCCCCCGGCCACACCAAGGGCTCGGTGACGTTCCGGCTCCCGGGCCAGGCCGCCTCCCCGGCGGGCGAGGAGTTCCCCTCCGTCCTGTTCTCGGGAGACCTGCTCTTCGCCGGCTCCGTGGGCCGCACCGATCTGCCCGGCGGCGACCAGGCCGAGCTCCTCCAGTCGCTCGCCCGCGTCTGCCTGCCGCTGGAGGACGAGACCGTGGTCCTCTCCGGGCACGGCCCCCAGACCACCATCGGCCGTGAACGCGCCACCAACCCCTTCCTGCGGGAGGTGGCCACCGGCGGCGGCGCAGAGGGCGTACCACCGCGACGAGGAATGTGACGAGAGAACCAGTGAGCACCTTCAAGGCCCCCAAGGGCACTTACGACCTGATCCCGCCCCGCTCCGCCGAGTACCTCGCGGTGCGCGAGGCGTTCGCCGCTCCGCTGCGCCGCGCCGGGTACGGCTACGTCGAGACGCCGGGCTTCGAGAACGTCGAGCTCTTCGCGCGGGGCGTCGGCGAGTCGACCGACATCGTGACCAAGGAGATGTACACCCTCACCACCAAGGGCGGGGACGAACTCGCCCTGCGCCCCGAGGGGACCGCCTCCGTGCTGCGTGGCGCGCTGGAGAACAACCTGCACAAGGCGGGCAATCTGCCCGTCAAGCTGTGGTATTCGGGCTCGTACTACCGCTACGAGCGCCCGCAGAAGGGCCGCTACCGGCACTTCTCGCAGGTGGGGGCCGAGGCGATCGGCACCGAAGACCCGTACCTCGACGCCGAGTTGATCATCCTGGCGCGCGACTCCTACCGCTCGCTGGGCCTGCGCAACTTCCGCATCCTGCTCAACTCGCTCGGTGACGCCAACTGCCGCCCCGCCTACCGCGCCCTGCTCCAGGAGCACCTCCGCGGCCTCGACCTCGACGAGGACACCCGCAGGCGGATCGACATCAACCCGCTCCGCGTGCTCGACGACAAGCGCGAGGCGGTGCAGCGCCAACTGACCGGTGCACCGCTCATGGCCGACCACCTGTGCGCCGAGTGCAAGGCGTACCACGAGCGCGTACGGGAGCTGCTCACGGCGGCGGGCGTCGACTTCGAGGACGACCCGAAGCTCGTGCGCGGCCTCGACTACTACACCCGCACCACCTTCGAGTTCGTCCACGACGGGCTGGGCTCGCAGTCGGCCGTCGGCGGCGGCGGACGGTACGACGGCCTCTCCGAGATGATCGGCGGCCCCGCGCTGCCCTCGGTCGGCTGGGCCCTCGGCGTCGACCGCACGGTGCTGGCGCTGGAGGCAGAAGGCGTCGACCTCCAACTCCCCGCCGTGACGCAGGTCTTCGGCGTACCGCTCGGCGAGGAGGCGACCGGGGAGCTCTTCGGGCTCATCACCCGGCTGCGGAGGGACGGCGTCGCCGCGGACCTCGCCTTCGGCGGAAAGGGCCTGAAGAACGCGATGAAGTCGGCCAACCGCTCGGGCGCACGCTACGCGCTGATCCTCGGCGAGCGGGACCTCGCCGAGGGCGTCGTGCAGCTCAAGGAGTTGGAGACGGGCGGGCAGGAGTCCGTCGCACTCGATCGTGTGGTGGCCGAAGTGCAGGCGAAGCTCGGGTCGCTTCCGACCCGTTGAGGCACAATGAGCGCTACCGGCGGCGCGACATCCGCTCATCCCGGTTGTCACCGCCGGTCACGCGTCAGACGGACCGACCGACGGGACCAACACCGCTATGACCACCACAGCACCGCACGACAACGCGCACACCACCGGCGGGAGTTCGCCCGGAAGCGCGGTCGGCGGTGGCCGGGTCTTCGCGTGGATGCTGATCCTCACCGGCGCCGCGGGGCTCCTCGCGTCCTGGGTGATCACGCTCGACAAGTTCAAGCTCCTCGAGGACCCGGACTTCACCCCGGGGTGCAGCCTCAACCCGGTCGTCTCCTGCGGCAGCGTGATGGAGAGCGAGCAGGCATCGGCGTTCGGGGCGCCCAATCCCATGATCGGCCTCGTCGCCTACGGCATCGTGATCGCCGTCGGCGCCTCGCTGCTCGCGGGCGCCCGCTTCCCCCGCTGGTACTGGCTGACGTTCAACGCCGGCACTCTCTTCGGCGTGGCCTTCTGCACCTGGCTGATGTACCAGTCGCTGTACGACATCGCAGCGCTCTGCCTCTGGTGCTGCCTCGCCTGGACAGCGACGATCATCATGTTCTGGTACGTCACCGCCCACAACGTGCGCCACGGCTTCCTCCCGGCGCCCGCTGCCGTGCGCTCCTTCGCCGAGGAGTTCACCTGGGTCCTGCCGGTGCTCCATCTCGGGGTCATCAGCATCCTGATCCTGACGCGCTGGTGGGAGTTCTGGACGAGCTGACCGAGGGGCCGGCTGTCGGCGGGGTCCTTTAGGGTTTCCGTCGTGGAGCCCGATCTGTTCACCGCCGCCGCGGAGGAGCGCCAGTCCAAGGACCCCTCCGCGAGCCCCTTGGCCGTAAGGATGCGCCCGCGCACGCTCGACGACGTCGTGGGCCAGCAGCACCTGCTGCGGCCGGGGTCGCCCCTGCGCCGCCTCGTCGGCGAGGGCGGCTCCGGCCCCGCCGGGACCTCCTCCGTGATGCTCTGGGGCCCTCCCGGCACCGGCAAGACCACCCTCGCCTACGTCGTGAGCCAGGCGACGGAGAAGCGCTTCGTCGAGCTCTCGGCGATCACCGCCGGGGTCAAGGAGGTCCGCGCGGTGATCGACGGAGCCCGCCGTTCCTCCGGCGCGTACGGCAAGGAGACCGTCCTCTTCCTCGACGAGATCCACCGCTTCAGCAAGGCCCAGCAGGACTCCCTCCTGCCGGCCGTGGAGAACCGCTGGGTCACCCTGATCGCCGCCACCACGGAGAACCCGTACTTCTCCGTCATCTCCCCGCTGCTCTCGCGCTCCCTGCTGCTCACCCTGGAGCCGCTCACCGACGACGACCTGCGCGACCTGCTCCGCCGCGCCGTCGCGGACGAGCGCGGGCTCGCCGGCGAGGTCGTGCTGCCGCAGGACGCCGAGGACCACCTGCTGCGGGTCGCGGGGGGAGACGCCCGCCGCGCGCTCACCGCGCTTGAGGCGGGCGCCGGCGCCGCGCTCGCCAAGGGCGGGAGCGAGGTCCGCCTGGAGATCCTGGAGGAGGCGGTCGACCGCGCCGCCGTCACCTACGACCGGGACGGCGACGCGCATTACGACGTCGCCAGCGCCCTGATCAAGTCGATCCGCGGGTCCGACGTGGACGCCGCCCTCCACTACCTCGCGCGCATGATCGAGGCCGGTGAGGACCCGAGGTTCATCGCCCGCCGCCTGATGATCTCCGCGAGCGAGGACATCGGCCTCGCCGACCCGACCGCGCTCCAGACGGCGGTCGCCGCTGCCCAGGCCGTCGCGATGATCGGCTTCCCCGAGGCGCGCATCACCCTCGGCCACGCCACCGTCGCGCTCGCCCTCGCGCCGAAGTCCAACGCGGCCTACCTGGCGACGGACGCCGCCCTCGCCGACGTCCGCGCGGGCGTCGCGGGCCCCGTCCCACCGCACCTGCGCGATAGCCACTACAAGGGCTCGCAGAAGCTCGGCCACGGCAAGGGCTACCAGTACCCGCACGATCTCCCGGGCGGCATCGCCCCCCAGCAGTACGCCCCCGACGAACTGCACGGCAAGGAGTACTACCACCCCACCCGCCACGGCGCCGAAGCCCGCTACGCGGACGTCGCAGCCCGAGTCCGCGCACACCTGCGGGGAAGGGCGGGCGACGAGGACCGGGGCTGACCCGCGGGTTCTCAGCCCCGCGCCGCACGCAGCAGTTCGTGCATCGCCGTACGCAACTCCCGCACGGTCGCGACGGGTTCGGGAAACTCGAACCGCGCGTCGAAGCACCGTCCCGTCCGGCAGAACCGCACCCGCAACCCGTGCCGGTCCAGGGCGAGCGGGACGGCCGACGCCTGGAGGTCCGCCGGTTCGCACTCGCTGCCCTCGGTGCACACGAGCGAGGCGAGCGACCCGATCTGCTCGGGGTGGGAGGTGGCGAGATGCTGGAGCAGCTCGGCCTCGTGGCGTACGAGGGGATCGGGCGCCGCCTCGGCGAGCTCGTCGGGCTCCACCTGCTCCGCGCCCCACAGGTCGTCGACGGCGGCCTCGCCCACCTCCAGGCGCAGCAGCTCGTGGTCGCTCTCGGACGGCGCGCCCCAGGGGTTCTCGGCGGCGAGCAGCCGCGTCGCCTCCTCGTGTTCCTCCTCCGGTACGGCGGTGAGCCAGCCGACGATCCACGCTCGTCCGCGGATGCGCTGCGGGACGGAGACGGGCGCCACGTCCGTGATCTCCATCACGGCGGTCAGCTCGTCCCCCCTCGCCAGGCGCGCGGCCCGAACTGCCGCCGCACGCGCGGAAACGAGCATCAGCACGCTTCCGTCGGGGGCGATGGTGCGTAGCTCCGGGGAGGCGTCGCCGCCCCCGGGGGCGCTCTCCTCTGGTCCGGGGACGGTGAGCACCGCGGATACGCTGGAGTGCACGAGGGTTCGTACGCGCTCGGCGGCTTCGGGTCGCCGGGCCTCCGGCGCGGGACGCGGCTGACCTCCCTCGGCATCGGTGCCGGGCAGGGGACTCCCAGGTCGGAACATGCGATCTCCTCGGCTAAGGTAAGGCTCACCTAACTTACAACGGAGGTCCGTTCAACGTGAACCAGTCGCGTCCCAAGATCAAGAAGTCGCGTGCGCTCGGCATCGCCCTGACGCCGAAGGCCGTCAAGTACTTCGAGCAGCGTCCCTACCCGCCGGGCGAGCACGGCCGCGGGCGCAAGCAGAACAGCGACTACAAGGTCCGGCTCCTGGAGAAGCAGCGGCTGCGTGCGCAGTACGACATCAGCGAGCGGCAGATGGTCCGTGCGTACGACCGCGCGCAGAAGATCGACGGCAAGACGGGCGAGGCGCTCATCATCGAGCTGGAGCGCCGCCTCGACGCCCTCGTGCTCCGCTCCGGGCTGGCACGCACCATCTACCAGGCCCGGCAGATGGTCGTCCACGGCCACATCGCAGTGAACGACCGGAAGGTCGACAAGCCCTCCTTCCGCGTCCGTCCCGACGACGTCGTGACCGTCCGCGAGCGCAGCAAGCAGAAGCACCCCTTCCTGGTGGCCCGCGAAGGCGGCTACGCAGGCGAGGGGGAGACGCCGCGCTACCTGCAGGTCAACCTGCCGGCCCTCGCCTTCCGGCTCGACCGTGACCCGAACCGCAAGGAGATCCCGGTCGTCTGCGACGAGCAGCTCGTCGTCGAGTACTACGCACGCTGACGTCGGCGACCCCGCAGGCAACCGGCACCGTCCGGCGGGACGCGCCCGGTCGGTCCGGGCCCGCGGGGAGCGTCGGGGGTTCAGCCCGGCGCCGTGCCCCGGCCCGTTGCCGTGCCGCCGCGTCGAGCGGCCGCACCGGCAGCGGGCCTTCGCCGTTCCGGCCCGATGCCGGCCTGCGGTGGCTCGGGGCTCGGCACCGTGCCCGCGCGCTCGACCTCGCGCGCGAGCGCTCCCGAGACGCCCAGGCGTACGCCCCTCGCTCGCGCGGCTTCGAACTCCTCGGGGCCGAGGGCGGTGACGAGTCTCGTACGGCAGGTCCGGCTGAGGTGGGCGCAGTGCGCCGAGCCGAAGTGCCTGGCGCCCACCGCGTCCCAACCGGCGTCCGCGGCGCCGAGGAGCTCGGCCGCATGCTGCGGCTCCTCGTCGCAGGCGAGCGCCGAGAGGAGCTCCGCGGCGACGGCCATGCCGGGGAGGTCGCCGAAGCGGAGCGCGACCGCGGCCGAGCCGAGGGCGGCGCGGAGCGCCTGCGGCGCGTCGCCGCGCACGAGGTGGACGTAGCCGAGGGTGCGCTGCGCGCAGGCCCAGGCCCAGTGGTCGTGGCTGTCGCCCGCGACCTCGGCCGCCTCCTGGGCGAGTCCCCGCGCGGTCTCCCACTCCCCGCGCGCGGCGTGCGCCTGGGCGAGTCCGACCTGCGTCAGGATCACCCAGGTGTCGAACTCGCCGAGCCGGCGGTAGCGGTCCATCGCCTCGGCGAGGGCGGCCTCCGCGGCGTGCGGGTCGCCCTGGACGAGGCGGAGGCAGCCCAGTCCGTGCGCCGCGTGGGCGATGGTGGCGCCGTGCCCCGACTGCCCTGCCAGGTGCCGGCATTCGTCGAGGAGGCGCTCCGCCGCGTCGTCCTCTCCCTGAGCCAGTGCGAGCAGGCCGCGGACCCACAGCGCCTTGGCGCGCACCGCGGCGCGCGTACCGGGGGCGGCGAGTGCGCGATCCAGCCAGTGCGCGCCCTCGCGCTGCCGCCCGCACCCGATCCAGAGGAACCAGAGCGCGCCGGCGAGGAACTGCGCGAGGTCGGCGTCCTCGGGGTCACCGGTGCCGCACTCCAGGGCGGCGCGGAGGTTCCGCAGCTCCTGCGCCGCACGGGTCACCGTCTCCTGCTGCCGCGGACCGAACCAGTCGAGCTCCGAACGGGCGCCGACGCCGACGTACCAGTCCCGGTGCCGGCGTCGACGCGTATCGCCCTCGCCCAGCCGCTCCAACCACTCGGCGCCGTACGCGCGCACCGTCTCCAGCAGGTGGTAGCGGGCCTGGCCCCGGGCGCCGAGTCCGGGGGAGCGCATGACGACGGACTGGGCCACCAGGCCGTCCAGGGTGTCGAGCACCCGTGCGCTCGGGAGGTCCTCGTCGGAGCAGAGGTACTCGGCCGCCTCCAGGTCGAACTCGCCTGCGAAGACGGAGAGTCGAGCCCACAGCAGCCGCTCCCGCGGGGAACAGAGCTGGTGGCTGAGGCCCACGGCGGTGCGCAGGCTCCTGTGGTGTTCCGGGCCCGCCCGCGTGCCGCACTCGAGCACGTCGAACCGGTCGGTGAGGCGCTCGTGCAGCTGCCCTGGGGAGAGCGCCCGCAGCCGGTGTGCGGCGAGTTCGATCGCGAGCGGGAGACCGTCGAGGTCTCGGCAGACGTCGGCGAGGACGCCCGGCGGCGCCGCGTCGGCCTGGTGGGAGGGGACGCCGGCGGCGCGCTCGGCGAGGAGCGAGACGGCCTCGTCCTCGGGGAGCGGCGGCACCACGCAGACGCGTTCGCCCGGTGCGTCGAGCGGGCGCCTGCTCGTGGCGAGGATGCGTACCGTGCCGCTGTGCTCGAGGAGCCGGACGAGGAGCGCGGTGCACTCCGCGTCGAGTCGCTCGCACCCGTCGAGCACCAGCAGCGAGGCGGGGGCCTGCGGCGCCGTACCGGTGCGGAGCGCCGCGAAGTCCCGCAGACGGGAGCGGAGTTGGGGCGCCGTCGCGGTGTGCGAGACGTCGAGGTGCCAGACGCCGCCGGTGAACCGATCCTGCGCCGCGGTGGCCGCGTGCTGGGCGAGGCGGGACTTGCCGACTCCGGCGGTACCCGTGAGCGTGACCAGGCGGGCGTGCTCCACGAGGCCGCTGAGCAGCCGGAGTTCGGCGCCGCGTCCCACGAACGCGTCGAGCGGGAGGGGCAGGTTGCCGCGAGCGCCCGGCGGCCGGTCCTGCGGCCGGGGTGCCGAGTCCTCGAAGAGTCGCAACAGGGTGCCCATGGGAGACGGAGAGTATCGGCCAGGTAGCCGACCGTACAATCGCCCCGAACGACCAGCTGCAATATGGCGATCGACTCGGCGGGGCTCGCCCTGCGGCGGGCGGGAATCCGGTGGGGGAGTGTCGGTCGGGCGCGATAGGGTCGGCACTCCGGCGCCGTGGCGGGGAGTTCGGGCGGCGACCGTGTCGAGAAGGTCGAGATCCTAGGGAAGCGGTGCGGCGTGTCCGGTGGAGAAGTAGCCGGCCTGCTGGTCGCGGTCTTCTGGGCGATCCTGGTGTCGTTCCTCGCAGTCGTGCTGGTGAGGCTCGCGCAGACGCTCAGGGCGGCGACGAAGTTGGTCAACGGCGTGACGGAGCAGGCAGTCCCCCTGCTCGGCGAGGCGTCTGCGACGGTCCGCTCCGCGCAGACCCAGCTCGACCGCGTCGACGCCATCGCGACCGACGTCCAGGAGGTCACCTCCAACGCCTCCGCGCTCTCCTCGACCGTCTCCACCACTTTCGGGGGACCCCTCGTCAAGGTTGCGTCCTTCGGGTACGGCGTGCGCAGGGCGCTCGGCCGCAAGAAGGCCGAGCCGCCGCAGCGCCGCGTCGTGCTGGGCCGTACGCTGCCCCAGCCGAGGCGCGGGAGGCCGCGCGAGGACCGCAACGAGCGCCGCAGCGGGCGCGGTAAGGGGTGAACAGCCGTGTTCCGAAGGGCCTTCTGGTTCACCACCGGAGCCGCGGCCGGCGTCTGGGCCACCACCAAGGTCCAGCGCAAGCTGCGTCAACTCGCCCCCGACGCGCTCGCGGTGCGCGCCGCGGACAAGGCCGTCGAGGGCGGGGAGCGCCTCCGCGGCTTCGCGCTCGACGTGCGGGCCGGGATGGCCCGCCGCGAGGAGGAGCTGAACGAGGCGCTCGGGCTCAACGCCCCCGTCGACGCCGCGCCCCCGCCCAGGGTGCTGCCCGCCCTCGGGCAGCACCGCGCCCCCACCACCAACCCGCACGACCGGAATGAGGACCACTGATGGAGTCGGCTGAAATCCGCCGCCGCTGGCTGCGCTTCTTCGAGGAGCGGGGGCACGCAGTCGTGCCGTCGGCGTCGCTGATCGCGGACGATCCGACGCTGCTCCTGGTCCCCGCCGGCATGGTCCCCTTCAAGCCGTACTTCCTCGGCGAGGTCGCAGCGCCGTGGCCCCGCGCCACCAGCGTGCAGAAGTGCGTCCGCACGCCGGACATCGAGGAGGTGGGCAAGACCACGAGGCACGGCACCTTCTTCCAGATGTGCGGCAACTTCTCCTTCGGCGACTACTTCAAGGAAGGCGCCATCAAGCTCGCCTGGGAGCTGATGACGACGCCGCAGGAGGACGGCGGCTACGGCCTCGACCCGGAGCGCCTCTGGATCACCGTCTACCTGGAGGACGAGGAGGCCGAGCGGATCTGGCGGGACGTCGTGGGCGTCCCCGAGGAGCGCATCCAGCACCTCGGCATGGAGGAGAACTACTGGTCGATGGGCGTGCCGGGACCGTGCGGCCCGTGCTCGGAGATCAGCTACGACCGCGGTCCGGAGTTCGGCGAGGCCGGCGGCCCCGCCGTCAACGACGAGCGGTACATCGAGCTGTGGAACCTCGTCTTCATGCAGTACGAGCGGGGCGAGGGCAGCGGCAAGACCGACTTCGAGATCCTCGGGGACCTCCCGAAGCAGAACATCGACACGGGGCTCGGCCTCGAGCGGCTCGCGATGATCCTGCAGGGCGTGCAGAACATGTTCGAGGTGGACACCACCCGCCTCATCATTGACCACGCAGGCGAACTCACCGGCGTGCGCTACGGCGAGGACGAGCAGCAGGACGTCTCGCTCCGCGTCGTGGCCGACCACATCCGCACCTCGATCATGCTCATCGGGGACGGCGTCACGCCGGGCAACGAGGGCCGCGGATACGTCCTGCGCCGCATCATGCGCCGCGCGATCCGCAACATGCGCCTGCTCGGCGCCAAGGGCCCGACCGTCGCCGAGCTCACCGACGCCGTCATCCGCGCGATGGGCCCGCAGTACCCCGAGCTCGTCGAGGACCGCAGGCGGATCGAGACGGTCGCCCTCGCCGAGGAGGCCGCCTTCCTCAAGACGCTCAAGGCCGGCACCAACATCCTCGACGCGGCCGTCACCGAGACGAGGAAGAGCGGCTCGAACGTCCTCCCGGGCGACCAGGCGTTCCTGCTCCACGACACCTGGGGCTTCCCGATCGACCTCACGCTGGAGATGGCGGCCGAGCAGGGCCTCAGCGTCGACGAGCAGGGCTTCCGCCGCCTGATGAAGGAGCAGCGGGAGCGCGCCAAGGCCGACGCGCAGGCGAAGAAGCAGGGCCACGCCGACCTCAGCGCCTACCGCGAGATCGCCGACGCCGCCGGCGGAACCGACTTCACCGGCTACACGGACACGGCCGACGAGGCGACCGTCGTCGGCCTCCTCGTCGACGGCCTCCCCTCGCCCGCGGCGCACGAGGGGGACGAAGTCGAGGTCGTCCTCGACCGCACCCCGTTCTACGCCGAGGGCGGCGGCCAGCTCGCCGACACCGGGCGCATCAGGCTCCACAACGGCGCCCAGGTCGAGGTGCGCGACGTCCAGCAGCCCGTCCCCGGCGTCAGCGTGCACAAGGGCGTCGTCACCGTCGGCGAGATCACGGTCGACGCCCCCGCCTACGCCGAGATCGACGCCACCCGCCGCCGCTCCATCGCCCGCGCGCACAGCGCCACCCACCTCACCCACCAGGCGCTGCGCGACGCGCTCGGCCCGACGGCGGCGCAGGCCGGCTCGGAGAACGCCCCCGGCAGGTTCCGGTTCGACTTCGGTTCGCCGACGGCCGTCCCCGGCTCCGTGCTCACCGACGTCGAGCAGCAGATCAACACCGTCCTCGCCCGTGAACTCGACGTCCAGGCCGAGTACATGGGCATCGACGAGGCGAGGAAGCAGGGCGCGCTCGCGGAGTTCGGGGAGAAGTACGGGCAGACGGTCCGCGTCGTCACCATCGGCGACTTCTCCAAGGAGCTCTGCGGCGGCACCCACGTCCACAACACGGCGCAGCTCGGCCTCGTGAAGCTCCTCGGGGAGTCGTCGATCGGGTCGGGGGTGCGCCGCGTCGAGGCGCTCGTGGGCGTCGACGCCTATCAGTACCTCGCGCGGGAGCACACCGTCGTCTCGCAGCTCACCGAGCTCCTCAAGGGGCGGCCCGAGGAGCTCCCCGAGCGGGTCTCCGGCATGCTCGGCCGGCTGCGGGAGGCCGAGAAGGAGATCGAGCGGTTCCGTGCCGAGAAGGTTCTCCAGGCGGCCGGAGGTCTCGCCGAGGGCGCGAAGGACGTGCGCGGCACCGCGCTCGTCGCCGCCCGCGTCCCCGACGGCACGGCCGCCGACGACCTGCGCACCCTCGTCCTCGACGTACGCCAGCGCCTCGGCAGCCGCCCGGGCGTGGTGGCGCTCTTCGCGGTGACGGGCGGGCGGCCGCTCACGGTCGTCGCCACCAACGAGGCAGCGCGCGAACTCGGCCTCAAGGCGGGCGACCTGGTGCGCACCGCGGCGAAGACGCTCGGCGGCGGTGGCGGCGGCAAGCCCGACGTCGCGCAGGGCGGCGGCCAGAACCCGGAGGCGGTCGACGAGGCGGTCGGCGCCGTCGAACGGCTCGTCGCGGAGGCCGGCTCCTGATGCGACGCGGCAGGCGCCTCGGCGTCGACGTGGGGGACGCCCGGATCGGGGTCGCCAGCAGCGACCCCGACGGGCTCCTGGCGACCCCGGTGGAGACGGTGCCGGGCAGGGACGTCCCCGCTGCGCGGCGCCGACTCGTCGCGCTCGTGGCGGAGTACGAGCCGCTGGAGGTGGTGGTCGGCCTTCCGCGTTCGCTGAGCGGGGGAGAGGGGCCGGCCGCCGCCAAGGTGCGGGGTTTCGCTGAGGAGTTGGCGAAAGCGGTCGCGCCGGTGGCGGTGCGCCTCGTCGACGAGCGGATGACGACGGTGAGCGCGGCGCAGTCGATGCGCGCCTCCGGGGTCAGTACGAAGAAGGGCCGCTCGCGCATCGACCAGGCCGCCGCCGTGGTCATCCTCCAGACCGCGCTGGAGACGGAGCGCACCTCGGGCGGGGCCCCGGGGGAGTGCGTCGAAGTGGTTGTCTGATCGCGGTACGGTAACGTTCCGCCGGAACAACGGCAGTCTCCCGAACAGCACTTGCACAGCGCCGGGTGAGGAACCCCGCGCATATCGCGCACACCGTCGGCTGCCGTGTCGGCGCAAGGGGATCGATGACTGAGTATGGCCGGGGGCCCGAATCACAACCGTGGGACCCCGACGACCCGCTCTACGGAGACGGGCAGTTCGGCGCCGGATACCCCGGCGACTACCGGCAGGGCTGGCAGCAGGCGCCGTACGGCACCGAGGGCCACTACTCGGGATACCCCTCGTACCAGCCGCAGCAGCCCTATCCGCTGCAATACCAGGTACCGCAACAGTACGACCCCTACCCGACCGATCCGGCCAATCCCGGCCAGTACCAGGGCGGTTGGCCCCAGGGCGTCCCGTACGACCAGCAGTACGGCGCTCAGTATCCGGCCCAGCACCCCGGGGACCCGTACGGCACGGGTGAGCACCCTGCGTACTATCCCGAGCAACAGCAACAGCAACAGCAACAGCAACACCAGTACCAGCACCCGGAGCCCGGCTACCCGCAGCCGGACCCGGACACCGGCTGGGACCCGGGCCCCGACCAGGGCGAGAGCGCGTTCTTCGGCGGACGCGACGAGGAGGCGGAGGCCGAGGACGACGGCGAGGTGCCGCGCGGCGGCAAGAAGCGCAAGCGGCGCGGCGGTTGTGCCTGCTTCGTCGTCTCGTTGCTCGTCGTCGGCGGAATCGGCACCGTCGGTTACTTCGGCTGGGGTTTCTATCAGGCTCGTTTCGCGTCGGCCCCGGACTACGAGGGCGACGGCGCGGGCGAGATCCAGGTCGAGATCCCGGACGGCGCCGTCCTCAGCGACATGGGCAGACTCCTCACGAAAGAGGACGTGGTGAAGAGCTCGGGCGCCTTCGTCGAGGCGGCCGAGGCCGACGAGAAGGCGCAGGCGATCCAGCCGGGCACCTACACGCTGCGCAAGCGGATGTCCGGCGAGGCGGCCGTGGCGATGATGCTCGACCCGCAGAGCCAGAACGGTTTCATCGTCGCCGAGGGGCTGCGCGCCAGCAAGATCTACCAACTCGTCGACGAGAAGCTGGAGGTTTCGAAAGGGACGACGAAGAAGGCCGCCAATTCCGGTGACATCGGGCTGCCTTCATGGGCGGAAGGCAAGCCGGAGGGGTTCCTCTTCCCGTCCAAGTACAGCGTCGGCCGGAACACCGACCCCGAAGACCTGCTGCGGCAGATGGTCAAGCGGGCCGAGGCGGAGTACGAGAAGGTCGGCCTCACCAAGGAGGCGAAGAGGGTCGACCGGTCGCCGCGGGAGGTGATCACGATCGCCTCTCTCATCCAGGCGGAGGCGCAGCAGGACCACGAGTTCGGCAAGGTCTCCCGGGTGATCCACAACCGCCTCGACGAGCCGATGGCGCTCGGCTTCGACTCCACGATCAACTACGCGCTGGGCCGCTCCACCCTCAACACCACGGTCCAGGACACGCGTTACCCCTCGCCGTACAACACCTACCTCCACCGGGGGCTGCCGCCCGGGCCGATCTGCAACCCCGGCCACCAGGCGATAGAGGCGGCGCTGAAGCCGACGAAGGGCAACTGGCTCTACTTCGTCACGGTCAAGGCCGGCGACACCCGCTTCACCGACAGCAAGTCCGAACACGACCGCAACGTGCAGGACTTCAACGAGGAACAGCGCAAGGAAAGGGAGAACGGCGACTGATGTCCGACCGACACCACCCCGCCCACCGCCGCAACCGCGCCGCCGTCCTCGGGTCCCCGATCGCGCACAGCCTCTCGCCCGCCCTGCACCGTGCGGCGTACGAGGCGATGGGCCTCGCCGACTTCCGCTACGAGCGCCACCGCGTGGAGGAGGACGCACTCGCGGGGTTCCTGGAGGGGCTCGGCCCCGAGTGGGCAGGGCTGTCATTGACGATGCCGCTCAAGCGCGCCGTGATTCCGCTCCTCGACGAGGTGAGCGCGACGGCCGCTTCCGTGGAGGCCGTCAACACCGTTGTCTTCACCGAGGACGGGCGCCGGGGCGACAACACCGACATCCCCGGCCTGGTCGCCGCGCTCGCCGAGCGGGGCGTCGGCGCGGTGGAGGAGGCGGTGGTGCTCGGCGCGGGCGCCACGGCCTCCTCGGCCGTCGCCGCGCTGGGACGGATGGGGGTGCCCGCGGTGACGGCGTACGTGCGCGGACCCGAGCGGGCGCGGGAGATGCGCGGCTGGGGCGAGCGGCTGGGCGTCGAGGTGCGGACCGAGGAGTGGGCGCGCGCCGCGTCCGGGCTTGCCGCACCCCTGGTCGTCTCGACGACGCCGGCGGGCCCGACCGCCGAACTCGCCGACTCCGTACCGCGCAGCCCCGGCGTCCTCTTCGACGTCCTCTACGACCCCTGGCCGACGCCGCTCGCCGCCGCCTGGTCCGCCGCCGGCGGCCCCGTCCTCGGCGGCCTCGACCTCCTCGTCCACCAGGCCGTGTTGCAGGTGGAGCAGATGACGGGGGAGGGCCCTGCACCTGCGGAGGCGATGCGCAAAGCCGGCGAAGAGGCGCTGCGCGCCGGGTAGCTGAGGGCTGCGCGCCGGATAGCTGAGGGCTGCGCGCCGGGTGGCTGAGGGCTGCGCGCCGGGTGGCTGGGCACTGTGTGCCGAGTAGCTGAGGCGCTGCGCCCCGAGCAATTCCGACCGCACCACGGTCAACTCCGGTCACCCACCGTCACCGTACGCCCCACCCCACCGGTCGGCCACCAACCCCTCGCCGCACCCGCCCCAGTTGACCGCCCGCCCCACTCCGCACGCGCCCCGGCACCGTCCGGCTGCCGGACCGTGCCCTCGCCGCGTCCGCGGGCGTGAAAGGATCGGGGCGAGTATCCGGCGGGAGTAGGACGCGCCGTCGAAGGCGCGGGAGCAGGAGTGGCGTTGAGCAGGTTGCGCTGGCTGACGGCGGGGGAATCGCACGGCCCCGCGCTCGTCGCGACGCTGGAGGGGCTGCCCTCGGGGGTGCCGGTCACGACGAAGGCGGTGGCGGACGAGCTGGCGCGGCGGCGGCTCGGCTACGGCCGCGGTGCCCGGATGAAGTTCGAGCAGGACGAGGTGACCTTCCTCGGCGGCGTCCGGCACGGGCGCACCCTCGGCTCACCGGTCGCGATCATGGTCGGCAACACCGAGTGGCCGAAGTGGGAGAAGGTCATGTCCGGGGACCCGGTCGACCCGGCCGAGCTCGCCGAACTGGCGCGCAACGCGCCGCTCACCCGCCCCCGTCCCGGCCACGCCGACCTCGCCGGCATGCAGAAGTACGGCTTCGACGAGGCGCGCCCCGTGCTGGAGCGCGCCTCCGCGCGCGAGACGGCGGCGCGGGTAGCGCTCGGCGCCGTGGCGCGCGCCTACCTGAAGGAGACGGTGGGCGCCGAAATCGTCTCCCACGTCGTGGAGTTGGGCGGTGCGGCGGCCCCGGCGGACGGCCCACTCCCCGTGCCGGGCGACGTCGAGCGGCTCGACGCCGACCCGGTCCGCGCCCTCGACAGCGAGGCGAGCGCCGCGATGGTCGCCGAGATCGATCAGGCGCACAAGGACGGCGACACCCTCGGCGGCGTCGTCGAGGTCGTCGCGCACGGCCTCCCCGTCGGCCTCGGCTCGCACGTCCACTGGGACCGCAGGCTGGACTCGCGGCTCGCCGGCGCCCTCATGGGCATCCAGGCGATCAAGGGCGTCGAGCTCGGCGACGGCTTCGACCTCGCACGCACCCCCGGCTCCCGTGCGCACGACGAGATCACCGCGGGCCCCGAGGGCATCGGCCGCGCCTCGGGCCGCTCGGGCGGCACGGAGGGCGGCCTGTCGACGGGCGGTCCGCTGCGGGTGCGCGCCGCGATGAAGCCGATCGCCACCGTCCCCCGCGCGCTCGGCACCGTGGACGTCGCCACGGGCGAGCCGGCCAAGGCACACCACCAGCGCTCCGACGTCTGCGCCGTGCCGGCGTCGGGCATCGTGGCCGAGGCGATGGTGGCGCTCGTCCTCGCCGACGCCGTCGCGGAGAAGTTCGGCGGCGACAGCGTGGAGGAGACGCGGCGCAACGTCACCGGCTTCCTGGAGAACCTGGAGATCAAATGAACGGAACACAACCACGGGAGCAGGGGCCCGCGGTGATCCTCGTCGGACCGATGGGCGTCGGCAAGAGCACGGTGGGCGCGCTCCTCGCCGAGCGCCTCGGGCTCCCCTCCCGCGACACCGACGAGGACGTCGTGGCACGCGCGGGAAAGCCGATCTCCGAGCTCTTCCTCGACGAGGGCGAGGACCACTTCCGCGCCCTGGAGCGCGAGGCCGTCGCCGAGGCGCTCGCCGACCACAAGGGCGTGCTGGCGCTCGGCGGCGGCGCCATCCTCGACGCCGGCACCCGCCGGCTCCTCGCCGGACGCCCCGTCTTCTACCTGGAGATGGGCGTCGCCGAGGCGGTCAAGCGGGTCGGCCTCGACGCCCCGCGCCCCCTGCTGATGATCAATCCGCGCCGGCAGTGGCGCGCGCTCATGGACGAGCGCAGGCCGCTCTACGTCGAGGTGGCGCGCGCGGTGGTCAGCGCGGAGGAGCGCACCCCCGCCGAGGTCGCGGACGAGATCCTCGGCCTGCTGGACACGACCGACGAGTCCGAAGGACTCCCCACGCCCCGGAGCATGGAATGAGCACGACCGAGACCACCCGGATCACCGTCGGCGGCGGCGACAGCGGCAGCCCGGCCTACGACGTCCTCATCGGGGAGCAGCTCCTCGGCGAACTCCCGGGCCTGCTCGGACAGCCGGACCGCACGGCACGGGTCGCGGTGATCCACCCCGAGGCGCTTGCCGAGACGGGTGAGGCGATCCGTGAGGACCTCGCGGCGCAGGGGTACGAGGCGATCGCCGTGCAGGTCCCCAACGCGGAGGAGGCGAAGACCGCCGAGGTCGCCGCGTACTGCTGGAAGGCGCTCGGCCAGACGGGGTTCACCCGCAGTGACGCGCTCGTGGGCGTGGGCGGCGGCGCCACGACCGACCTCGCGGGATTCGTCGCGGCGACCTGGCTCCGCGGTGTGCGCTGGGTCGCGGTGCCGACGACGGTCCTCGGCATGGTCGACGCCGCGGTCGGCGGGAAGACGGGGATCAACACCGCCGAGGGGAAGAACCTCGTCGGCGCCTTCCACCCGCCCGTCGGTGTCCTGTGCGACCTCGCCGCGCTCGGTTCGCTCGGCGTCCACGACTACGTCTCGGGCCTCGCCGAGGTCGTCAAGGCCGGCTTCCTCGCCGACCCGGCGATCCTGGAGCTGATCGAGAGCGACCCCGAGAGCTCCCGCGACCCGCGGGGCCCGCACACCGCCGAGCTGATCGAGCGTGCGGTCCGCGTCAAGGCCGACGTCGTCTCGCAGGACCTCGAGGAGTCCGGGCTCCGCGAGATCCTCAACTACGGCCATACGCTGGCGCACGCCATCGAGAAGAACGAGCGCTACGAGTGGCGGCACGGCGCCGCCGTCTCCGTCGGCCTCGTCTTCGCCGCCGAACTCGGCCGGATCGCGGGCCGGTTGGACGACGCGACGGCGGAGCGCCACCGCACCGTCCTCCAGGCGCTGGGGCTCCCGGTCACCTACCGCGGCGACCAGTGGCCCAAGCTGCTGGAGACGATGAAGGTCGACAAGAAGTCCCGCGGCAACCTGCTGAGGTTCATCGTCCTGGAGGGCCTCGGCAAACCGTCCGTACTGGAGGGCCCGGACCCGGCGATGCTCCTCGCCGCGCACGCGGAGATCGCCGCGTGAGCCGCCGGGTCCTCGTCCTCAACGGCCCGAACCTCGGCCGCCTCGGCTCCCGCGAGCCCGACGTCTACGGCTCCACCTCCTACGCCGGCCTCGTCGAGGAGTGCACCTCCCTCGGCCGCGAGCTCGACCTGGAGGTGGAGGTCCGCGAGACCAACGACGAGGGAGAGCTGATCCGCTGGCTCCACGAGGCCGCCGACGGCGAGTTCCCCGTCGTCCTCAACCCGGGTGCGTTCACGCACTACTCGTACGGCATGCGGGACGCCGTGTCGCAGCGCACGGCGCCGCTGATCGAGGTGCACATCTCCAACCCGCACGCGCGCGAGGAGTTCCGGCACACCTCGGTGGTCTCCGCGGTCGCGAGCGGCACGATCGCGGGCTTCGGCCTCGCCTCGTACGCACTGGCGCTGCGCGCGGTGGCGGAGCGGCTCACCTCGTGACGGCGGCTGGGGGCGCGCGGTGGGTGTGAGGCGTCAACTGCGCGCCGCCTGCGGGCACTCGGAGCCGGAGTCGTGCGTTCACACTGAGGTGCCCAGGAGCGGTACCGTTCGCTGTCGGCGTTCACACGGCGTTGCGGAGGCGGCGTCCGCACAACCGAGACGGAGTGGGTCCTGATGCACTACTACGGGGCGCGGCACCCCTCTCCGTACGGCTCTCCGCCCCCGTCGCCGGCGGCCTTCCCCTTCGTCCCCTCGGCGAGCGGCCCGGTCCCTCCGGCCCAACCGGGCCCGCCTCCGGCCCCCGCGCAGCCCCCGGCCGGCGTCCCGCACCAGGTCCCGCCCCCGACGCCGCTGGAGACGACGGGCCACATCGCCCTGCCCACGGGCGCCCCGGTGGAGATACCCGACCCGCCCGCCACCGCCCCGCTCGACGCCACCAGGGCGGCCGTCGCGGTGCTGCTCATCGGTCCGGCCGGCGCGGGCAAGACCTCCGTCGCCCGGCACTGGGCCGACCGCCGCGCCGTCCCCACCGCGCACATCAGCCTCGACGACGTCCGCGAGTGGGTCCGCTCGGGCTTCGCCGACCCGCGCACCGGTTGGAACGACCACTCCGAGGCCCAGTACCGCCTCGCGCGGCGCACCTGCGGCTTCGCCGCGCGCAACTTCCTCGCCAACGGCATCTCCTGCGTCCTCGACGACGCCGTCTTCCCCGACCGCCCCGTCGTCGGGCTCGGAGGCTGGAAGCGCCACGTCGGCCCCGGGCTCCTTCCCGTCGTCCTCCTCCCCGGGCTCGACGTCGTCCTGGAGCGCAACGCCGGCCGCACCGGCAACCGCCGTCTCACCGACGAGGAGGTCGCCCGTATCCACGGCCGCATGGCCGGCTGGTACGGCTCGGGGCTGCCGATCATCGACAACTCCCGCCAGGACGTCGCCAGTACGGCCCGGATGCTCGACGACGTCGTCGCCCGCAGCCTCGCCAGCCCGCCCGCCTGGTAGCGCCGGCGCGGCCCTTCCCGTCCGGTCGCCCGCACGGCCCCGCCCGAGCGGTGGTGCCCGCGGCACGCCCCTACGCTCGGCGTATGTCCGAGGTGCATGTCTCCCGCCGCGCGCGCTTGCGTGAGAGCTGCGCTGCCGAGGGCGGCCGGAATCCGGCGGACGCCGTGCTGGTCTCCCTGCCGTCCAACATCCGCTACCTCACCGGCCAGGCCGCCCCCGGCGCGGCCCTCCTCCTCGGCGCCGACGGCGAGGACACCCTCATCACCGCCCGCGCCGAGGACGCGGACCCCGGCCGCCCGCCGGCCGACGGTCTGCGTACCGCCGTCCTCGCGGCGAGCGAGGGCGATCCCGTCCTCGTCGCGGCGCAGTTCGCAGCGGAGTCGGGCGCCGGCTCGCTCGCCGTCGAGGAGCACCACCTCACCGTCGCGAGGCACCGCGGCCTCGGCCGCACTGCTCCGCACGTCCGCCTCGCCGACCTCGGCTGTGCGGTGGAGCAGCAGCGCGTCGTCAAGGACGACGAGGAGATCTCGGCGCTGCGGGTCGCCGCGGAGATCACCGATCAGGCGCTCGGCGAGCTGCTCGAGTCGATCCTCGTCGGCCGTACCGAGCGGCACCTCGCGCTGGAGCTGGAGCGCCGGCTCATCGACCACGGCGCCGAGGGTCCGGCGTTCCCCACCTCGGTCGCGACGGGCGCCAACGCGGGCCTCGCCGCGCACCGTCCGACCGACCGCAGGGTCGAGGAGGGCGACTTCCTCTCCGTTCGCCTCGGCGCCAACTACCACGGCTACCGCTGCCAGGTGGGCCGCACCTTCGTCATCGGAACGGCCCCCGAGGACTGGCAGATCGAGCTCTACGACCTCGTCTTCGCCGCTCAGCGCGCCGCCCGCGAGGCGCTGCTGCCCGGCGCGAGCTGCCGCGAGATCGACGGCGCGGCCCGTCGGGTCCTCGGGGACGCGGGGCATTCGGCGGCGCTCGGCCCGTCCACCGGTCACGGAGTGGGTCTGGAAATCGGTGAGGACCCTCGGCTCACTCCGGAGGCCATGAGTAGACTGGACGCTTGTGTGCCGGTCACTGTCGAACCGGGAGTCCATCTCCCGGGCAGGGGCGGTGTCCGGATCGATGACACTCTCGTCGTTCGCCCGCAGGCGGACGGCGGACCCGAGCTACTCACCATCACGACCAAAGAGCTGCTCGCACTCTGATCCGGCGGGGCCACCGCGGGCTCGGAGGCGCCGGCGGCTCTTCGGTCTTCCGCAGCAGCAGTCTCAGGAGATTCCTCGACCGTGGCATCCACGAACGACCTCAAGAACGGCATGGTGCTCAAGCTCGACGCCGACCAGCTCTGGTCCGTCGTCGAGTTCCAGCACGTCAAGCCCGGCAAGGGCCCGGCCTTCGTCCGCACCAAGCTCAAGAACGTGCTCTCCGGCAAGATCGTCGACAAGACCTTCAACGCCGGCACCAAGGTCGAGACGGCCACCGTGGACCGACGGAACATGCAGTACTCGTACAGGGACGGCGAGCACTTCGTCTTCATGGACATGGAGACGTACGACCAGATCCACGTCACCCCCGAGATCGCGGGCGACGCCGCCAACTACCTCCTCGAGGGCTTCGAGGCGACGGTCGCGATGTACCAGGGCAACCCGCTCTCGGTGGAACTCCCGGCCGCGGTCGAGCTCGTCATCGCGCACACCGAGCCCGGCGTGCAGGGCGACCGCTCCACCGGCGGCTCGAAGCCCGCCGAGCTGGAGACCGGTTACGAGGTCCAGGTCCCGCTCTTCATCACCACGGGCGAGAAGATCAAGGTCGACACCCGCAGCGGCGAGTACCTCGGCCGGGTGAACGGCTAACCGTGGCAGCTCGCAACAGGGCCCGAAAGCGCGCCTTCCAGATCCTCTTCGAGGCGGACCACCGCGGCGCCGACGTCCAGACCGTCCTCGCCGACTGGCTGCGGCACGCGCGGAACGACCCGCGCCAGCCGCCGGTCACGGAGTTCGCGATGGACCTCGTCGAGGGGTACGCGCGGCACGCCGCCCGGATCGACGAGCTCCTCTCCACGTACGCGGTGGACTGGACCCTCGACCGGATGCCGGACGTCGACCGCAGCATCCTGCGGCTGGGCGCCTACGAGCTGCTCTGGGTCGACGGCACTCCGGACGCGGTCGCCATCGACGAGGCGGTCCAGCTCGCCAAGGAGTTCTCGACGGACGACTCGCCGAGCTTCGTCAACGGCCTGCTCGGCCGACTCCTGGAGCTGAAGCCGAGCCTGCACCGCTGAACCGCGAGGCGCCGAGACCTCACACCGCTGCCCGCCGGACCCAGGGGTCCCGGCGGGCAGCGGTGTGTTCGGTACGACTTCTCCCGGGCGGTGCCTGCCGCCGCGGCCGTCACCGCCCGGCCCGCCGGCCGAGCCGACGGGCGGGGGG
>NZ_AJTQ01000033.1 GCF_000262345.1 Streptomyces xiaopingdaonensis
GAGGTCCTCGGCGTGCGAGACGGCGCGGCGCGCGTCGGCGTCGAGCACGCCCCAGCCGATCAGCTGCTCGGTGAGGACCGAGGGCGACTGGTCGTAGATGACCGCGAGGGTGCGCAGGTCGTCCTGGCGGATGGAGAGGACCTTGCCGTTGTAGTCCCCGCGCTGGGACTGGATGGTGGCGGCGTACCGCTGGAGCGGTCCGGCCTTCTCGGCCGGCACGTTCGCCAGCCGCTCCAGGTCGAGGACGAGCTTCGGCGGCGGCTCGGCGGCGCCTCCCGGAGTGGTGCCGGGCAGGAGCTCCTGCACCGGGACCCCGTAGAAGTCGGCGAGCTCCGCGAGGCGCTGCACGGTGACCGCGCGGTCCCCGCGCTCGTACGAGCCGACGACGACCGCCTTCCAGCGGCCCTGCGACTTCTCCTCGACCCCGTGGAGGGAGAGGCCCTGCTGAGTGCGGATGGCTCGGAGCTTCGCACCGAGCTGCTTGGCGTATTCGCTGGACATAAGGCTCCCCGGACGAAGTCTTCGTAACTCATTGTGAGGTTACGCAGCGTAATGTGCCGCGTCAAGCCGAGAGGCTCAGCACACCGCCGACCAGGGGGTCAAGTCCGACGCGCCGAGGCTGCTAATGTGGTGCGGCGAAAGGCCAGACGTCCTTTAACGCCCGTCCCGTGAGGCGGGGAAGGAGGTCCCTCGAATGGACGACAGCAGTACCCAGGCGCCCCCCGAGCCCGCGCGGCCCGTGCTGGAGGCCCCTGACATCGCGCGGGTCCTGACCCGTATCGCGCACGAGATCGTCGAGCGTGCCAAAGGCGCCGACGACGTGGTGCTTCTCGGTATCCCCACCCGCGGCGTGCACCTCGCCGAACGGCTCGCCGCGAAGCTCCGCGAGATCACCGAACGCTCGATTCCGGTGGGCTCCCTCGACATCACCATGTACCGAGACGATCTCCGTCTCCGCCCCGCGCGCACCCTCGCCCGCACCGAGATCCCCGACGGCGGGGTCGACGGACGCTTGGTAGTCCTCGTCGACGACGTCCTCTTCTCCGGGCGCACCATCCGTGCCGCGCTGGATGCGCTGGGTGACATCGGGCGCCCTCGCGCCGTCCAACTGGCCGTCCTCGTCGACCGCGGACACCGAGAGCTTCCGATCCGCGCCGACTACGTCGGCAAGAACCTCCCCACCTCGCTGCGCGAGACGGTGAAGGTGCAGCTCGCGGAGGAGGACGGCCGCGACGGCGTGCTCCTCGGGCAGCTCGCGGCCACCGATGAGGCGCAGGCGCCCGCACGCGCCTCCGAGGCCGGCTGACCCACCCGACACCGCTCGTGCCACGGGAGCCGTGCGCCGGCGCGCCCGCGCCTCACCGCCGCCTGCCCGTACGCCGGTGTGCCCGACTGCCCGTACATACCCGGAAGGCAACAGATGCAGCGCCATCTCACCTCGGCCGCCGAGCTGAGCCGTGACGACGCCGTGCTCATCCTCGACACGGCCGAGGAGCTCGCCCGGCTCGCCGACAGGCCGATCAAGAAGCTGCCGACCCTGCGCGCCCGCACCGTCGTCAACCTCTTCTTCGAGGACTCGACCCGCACCCGGATCTCGTTCGAGGCAGCGGCGAAGCGCCTCTCGGCCGACGTCATCAACTTCTCCGCGAAGGGGTCTTCGGTCTCGAAGGGGGAGTCGCTCAAGGACACGGCGCTGACGCTGGAGGCGATGGGCGCCGACGCCGTCGTCATCCGCCACCCCGATTCCGGCGCCCCGCACCGGCTGGCCACCTCCGGATGGATCGGCGGCTCCGTGATCAACGCGGGGGACGGGACGCACGAGCACCCGACGCAGGCGCTCCTCGACGCGTTCACCTTGCGCAGGCGGCTCGTCGGCGCCGAGGGACGGGACCTCGCGGGGCAGCGCGTCACGGTCGTCGGGGACATCCTGCACAGCCGGGTCGCGCGCTCCAACGTGCGGTTGCTCAGCACCCTCGGCGCCGAGGTCACGCTCGTCGCGCCGCCGACGCTGGTGCCGGTCGGAGTGGAGGAGTGGCCGTGCGAGGTGAGTTACGCGCTCGACCCGGTGCTGGCCAAGTCGGACGCGGTGATGATGCTCCGCGTCCAGCGCGAGCGGATGCGGGATGCGTTCTTCCCCACCGAGCGGGAGTACGCGCGGCGCTACGGGCTCGACGGCGAGCGGATGGCGCGGATGCCCGAACACGCCGTGGTGATGCACCCCGGCCCGATGAACCGCGGCATGGAGATCACCGCGCAGGTCGCCGACTCCCCGCGGTGCACCGCCGTCGAGCAGGTCACCGCAGGCGTGAGCGTGCGGATGGCCGTGCTGTACCTGCTGCTTGGCGGCGCCGAGCCCGCCGGCAGCCCCGCGCCCGCCGGGACGGCAGGGCGCTCCGCCGACGCCGAGGAGAACGCCTGATGGCAACGAAGACCCTGATCACCTCCGCACGCGTCCTCGGCGGCGAGGAGCAGGACGTACTGCTCGAAGGGGAGACGATCGCCGAGGTCGGCACCGGGCTCGAAGCCCCGGACGCCGAGGTGGTCGACGCGGCGGGCGCCGTGCTCCTCCCCGGCCTCGTCGACCTCCACACGCACCTGCGGGAGCCGGGCCGTGAGGACTCCGAGACGGTCCTCACCGGCACCCGGGCCGCGGCGAGCGGCGGGTACACGGCCGTCCACGCGATGGCGAACACCTTCCCCGTCGCGGACTCGGCGGGCGTCGTGGAGCAGGTGTGGCGGCTCGGCAGGGAGTCCGGGTACTGCGACGTGCAGCCGGTCGGCGCCGTCACCGTCGGCCTGGAGGGCAGGCAGCTCGCGGAGCTCGGCGCGATGCACGACTCCGCGGCCGGGGTGCGCGTCTTCTCCGACGACGGCAAGTGCGTCGACGACGCGGTGATCATGCGGCGGGCCCTCGAGTACGTCAAGGCGTTCGACGGGGTGGTGGCGCAGCACGCGCAGGAGCCGAGGCTCACCCAGGGCGCGCAGATGAACGAGGGCGCCGTCTCCGCCGAACTGGGGCTCGGGGGCTGGCCCGCGGTGGCCGAGGAGTCGATCGTCGCCCGCGACGTCCTCCTCGCCGCGCACGTCGGCTCCCGGCTGCACGTCTGCCACCTCTCGACGGCGGGCTCCGTGGAGATCGTGCGCTGGGCGAAGTCGAAGGGCTGGGACGTCACGGCCGAGGTCACGCCGCACCACCTGCTGCTCACCGACGACTCGGTGCGCTCCTTCGACCCCGTCTACAAGGTGAACCCGCCGCTGCGGACCGAGGCCGACGTCATGGCGCTCCGCGAGGCGCTCGCCGACGGCACGATCGACTGCGTCGCCACCGACCATGCCCCGCACCCCCACGAGGACAAGGACTGCGAGTGGGGAGCGGCCGCCATGGGGATGCTCGGCCTGGAGACGGCCCTCTCGGTGGTGCAGCACACCATGGTCGAGACGGGGCTGCTCGACTGGCGGCAGGTCGCCGAGCGGATGTCGCACCGGCCGGCTGAGATCGGGCGGCTCGACGGCCACGGCCGGCCGATCGCCGCAGGCGAGCCCGCGAACCTGGTTCTGCTCGACGCGGCATACCGTGGAGAGGTGGACCCGGAAGGGTTCGCCTCCCGCAGCCGGAACACGCCCTACCGGAGCCTTGAGCTGCCCGGCCGCGTCACCCACTGCTGGCTGCGGGGACGTACGACTGTCGTGGACGGGAAGCTCGCGTGAACGCATCGACCACCCTCGCCGTGCCGCACTGGCTCGCCGCGGAACAGAAGTCCCAGGAGGTCACCGACTGGGCGGCCCGCATCGGCTGGGTCGTGGGTCTCGTGCTCTTCGTCGCGCTGCTGTACTGGCTGATGCGCCAGGGCTGGAAGTGGCGCGGCACGCTTCAGGGGGACCTTCCCGAGCTGCCCTCGACGCCGGCCGAGCGCGGTGAGGTGCTGCGCACCGCGTCGGGCCGCTACCACGGGTCGACGACGGCGGGGCAGTGGCTCGACCGGATCGTCGCGCACGGCCTGGGCGTCCGCAGCCGGGCCGAACTGACGCTCACCGCCGAGGGGCTGGACGTCCGGCGACCCGGCGCGCAGGACTTCTTCATCCCCCTCGCCCAGCTCCGGGACGCCCGGCTCGACAAGGGCATCGCCGGCAAGGTGCTCGCCGAGGGCGGGCTCCTCGTCGTCGTCTGGCAGCACGGCGAGAGGCTCCTCGACTCGGGCTTCCGCGCCGACCGCGCGGCGGAGCACCCGGCGTGGGTCGCGGAGCTGCACACCCTCCTCGCCGAGCGCGGCGGAGCAGGCACAACCGAGCAGGACACCGCCGGCACCGAGCCGGCGGCCACCGAGAAAGGCGCACGATGACCACCTCCACCAGGGGAGCCGGGAAGGCTCCCGCCGTACTCGTCCTGGAGGACGGGCGCAGCTTCAGGGGCCGCGCCTACGGGGCCGTGGGGGAGACGTTCGGTGAGGCCGTCTTCTCCACCGGCATGACCGGCTACCAGGAGACGCTCACCGACCCGTCGTACCACCGTCAGGTGGTCGTGATGACGGCCCCGCACGTGGGGAACACGGGGGTCAACGACGAGGACCGCGAGTCGGACCGGATCTGGGTCTCCGGCTACGTGGTCCGCGACCCGGCGCGCACCCCGTCGAGCTGGCGGGCGACCCGTTCGCTCGACGAGGAGCTCTGCGCGCAGGGCGTCGTCGGGATCAGCGGGGTCGACACTCGCGCGCTCACCCGGCACCTGCGGGAGCGCGGTGCGATGCGGGTGGGGATCTTCTCGGGACCGGCCGTCGCCGACGTCGAGCTGCTGCTGGCGCGGGTGCGCGAGGAGCCGGCGATGTCGGGACGTGCGCTCGCAGACGAGGTGGCGACCGCTGAGGCGTACACCGTTCCGGCGCAGGGGACGAAGCGGTTCACCGTCGCCGCCGTCGACCTCGGGATCAAGGGCATGACGCCGCAGCGGATGGCGGAGCGCGGGATCGAGGTGCACGTGCTGCCGGCGGACGCCTCGCTGGAGGAGGTCTACGCCGTCGGTCCGGACGGCGTCTTCTTCTCCAACGGCCCGGGCGACCCGTCGGCGACCGACCACCCGGTGGAGCTGATGCGCGGCGTACTGGAGCGGGGCACCCCGCTCTTCGGGATCTGTCTCGGCAACCAGATGCTCGGGCGGGCGCTCGGGTTCGGCACCTTCAAGCTCAAGTACGGCCACCGCGGCATCAACCAGCCGGTGCAGGACCGGGCCACGGGCAAGGTCGAGGTCACCGCGCACAACCACGGCTTCGCCGTCGACGCACCGCTCGAAGCGCCGAGCGACACCCCCTACGGCCGCGCCGAGGTCTCCCACGTCTGCCTCAACGACGACGTCGTCGAGGGGCTGCGGCTCCTCGACCGACCGGCATTCAGCGTCCAGTACCACCCCGAAGCGGCAGCGGGTCCGCACGACGCCGCCTACCTCTTCGACCGCTTCGTGAGCCTGATGGAGGGCCAGCGTGCCTAAGCGCACCGATATCCAGTCCGTGTTGGTGATCGGTTCGGGGCCGATCGTGATTGGTCAGGCTGCGGAGTTCGACTACTCCGGTACGCAGGCGTGCCGGGTGTTGAAGGCCGAGGGGCTGCGGGTCGTCCTCGTCAACTCCAACCCGGCGACGATCATGACCGACCCCGAGATCGCGGACGCGACGTACGTGGAGCCGATCACGCCGGAGTTCGTGGAGCGGATCATCGCGAAGGAGCGCCCCGACGCGCTGCTGCCGACGCTCGGCGGACAGACGGCGCTGAACGCCGCGATCTCGCTGCACGACGCGGGCACGTTGGCGGAGTACGGCGTCGAGCTGATCGGCGCCAACGTCGCCGCGATCAACAAGGGCGAGGACCGCGACCAGTTCAAGGAGGTCGTCGCCGCCGTCGCCGACCGGATCGGGCATGGCGAGTCGGCTCGCTCCTACATCTGCCACTCGATGGACGACGTCCTCGAGGGCGTCGACGAGCTCGGCGGCTACCCGGTGGTCGTGCGCCCGTCGTTCACGATGGGCGGGGCCGGCTCCGGCTTCGCGCACGACGAGGAGGAGCTGCGCCGGATCGCGGGGCAGGGGCTCACGCTGTCGCCGACCACCGAGGTGCTGCTGGAGGAGTCGATCCTCGGGTGGAAGGAGTACGAGCTGGAGCTGATGCGCGACCGCAACGACAACGTGGTCGTCGTCTGCTCGATCGAGAACTTCGACCCGATGGGTGTGCACACCGGCGACTCGATCACCGTGGCACCCGCGATGACGCTCACCGACCGCGAGTACCAGGTGCTGCGGGACATCGGCATCGAGGTGATCCGCGAGGTCGGCGTGGACACCGGCGGCTGCAACATCCAGTTCGCGGTGAACCCCGCCGACGGCCGGGTGGTGGTGATCGAGATGAACCCGCGCGTCTCGCGGTCCTCCGCGCTCGCCTCGAAGGCCACGGGCTTCCCGATCGCCAAGATCGCTGCGAAGCTCGCCGTCGGGTACGCGCTCGACGAGATCCCCAACGACATCACGGGCGAGACGCCGGCCTCCTTCGAGCCGACGCTGGACTACGTCGTCGTCAAGGCCCCCCGGTTCGCCTTCGAGAAGTTCCCCGCCGCCGACTCCACGCTGACCACGACGATGAAATCGGTCGGTGAGGCGATGGCGATCGGCCGGAACTTCCCCGAGGCGCTCAACAAGGCGCTCCGCTCGCTGGAGAAGCGCGGCAGCCAGTTCGACTTCACGGCGGGCGGCGAGAGCGACCCGGCGCTCGCCGCGGATCTGCTGGAGGAGGCGCGCCGCCCGACCGACGGCCGGGTGCAGGCGGTGATGGGCGCGATCCGCGCCGGTGCCACCCCCGAGCAGGTCTTCGAGGCGACGCACATCGACCCGTGGTTCACGGACCAGATGTTCCTCATCAAGGAGATCGCCGACGAGGTCGCGGCCGCCCCCGAGTTGGAGCCCGCACTGCTCGCGGAGGCGAAGCGCTACGGCTTCTCCGACGCGCAGATCGGCCAGATCCGCTCGCTGCGCGAGGACGTGGTGCGCGAGGTGCGGCACGCGCTCGGCGTGCGCCCCGTCTACAAGACGGTCGACACCTGCGCCGCCGAATTCGCCGCGCGCACCCCGTACTTCTACTCCTCCTACGACGAGGAGACCGAGATCGCGCCCCGCGAGAAGCCGGCCGTGATCATCCTCGGCTCGGGGCCGAACCGGATCGGGCAGGGCATCGAGTTCGACTACTCCTGCGTTCACGCCTCCTTCGCGCTCCACGAGGCGGGCTACGAGACGGTGATGGTCAACTGCAACCCCGAGACCGTCTCCACCGACTACGACACCTCCGACCGTCTCTACTTCGAGCCGCTCACGCTCGAGGACGTCCTGGAGATCGTCCACGCCGAGCAGCAGGCGGGCCCGGTCGCCGGAGTCGTCGTCCAGCTCGGCGGCCAGACGCCGCTCGGCCTGGCGCAGGGGCTCAAGGACAACGGCGTGCCGATCGTGGGCACCTCTCCCGAGGCGATCGAACTTGCCGAGGAGCGCGGGGCGTTCGGCCGGGTGCTCGCCGACGCGGGGCTGCCGGCGCCGAAGTACGGCACCGCGTTCTCCTTCGAGGAGGCGAAGCGGATCGCCGCCCAGATCACCTACCCGGTGATGGTCCGCCCGTCGTACGTGCTCGGCGGGCGCGGAATGGAGATCGTCTACGACGAGAACGCGCTCGCCGCGTACCTGGAGCGGCACGCCGGACTCATCGAGCAGCACCCGGTGCTGATCGACCGGTTCCTCGACGACGCGATAGAGATCGACGTCGACGCCCTCTACGACGGCCACGAGCTGTACCTGGGCGGCGTGATGGAGCACATCGAGGAGGCCGGCATCCACTCCGGCGACTCCGCCTGCGCCCTGCCCCCGATCACGCTCGGCGGCTACGACATCAAGCGCCTCCGCACCTCGACGGAAGGGATCGCCGCGGGCGTCGGCGTGCGCGGGCTCATCAACATCCAGTTCGCGCTCTCCGGGGACATCCTCTACGTCCTGGAGGCCAACCCCCGCGCCTCGCGCACCGTTCCGTTCACCTCGAAGGCGACCGCGGTGCCGCTGGCGAAGGCCGCGGCCCGCATCTCGCTCGGCGCGACCATCGCCGAGCTGCGTGACGAGGGCCTCCTCCCCGGCAGCGGGGACGGCGGCGACCTGCCGATGGACGCGCCGATCTCCGTCAAGGAGGCGGTGCTGCCCTGGAACCGGTTCCGCGACGTGCACGGCCACGGCGTGGACACGGTTCTCGGCCCCGAGATGCGTTCCACCGGCGAAGTCATGGGCATCGACGCGGTCTTCGGCACCGCGTACGCCAAGTCCCAGGCGGCGGCCTACGGTGCGCTGCCCCACAAGGGACGCGCCTTCGTCTCCGTCGCCAACCGCGACAAGCGGGCGCTGATCTTCCCTGCGCGGGAACTCGTCGCGATGGGCTTCGAGTTGCTCGCCACCTCGGGCACCGCCGAGGTACTGCGGCGCAACGGCATCGAGACCACCGTCGTGCGCAAGCACGGCCAGGGCGAGGGCCCGCAGGGGGAGAAGACGATCGTCCAGCTCATCCACGACGGCGACGTCGACCTCATCGTCAACACCCCCTACGGCACCGGCGGTCGCCTCGACGGCTACGACATCCGCACGGCCGCCGTCGCCCGCGCCGTGCCCTGCCTCACCACCGTGCAGGCGCTCGCCGCCGCGGTGCAGGGGATCGAGGCGCTCACCCGCGGAGAGGTCGGCGTCCGCTCCCTCCAGGAGCACGCCGAGCAGCTCACCTCCGCCAGGGCGCTCTGACGGACGGGGCGGGCCGGACTCCGCGGCCCGCCCCGTCCGTTCGGCCCCCGCCACGCAGGCCACCCATCGCAGAAGGCACCGAGGCAACCGTCTTGTACCAGCTCCTCTTCCGGCTCCTCTTCGCGCGCATGGACCCCGAGCGCGCGCACCGCGCGGCCTTCGCCTGGATTCGGCTCGCCGCGCGCGTCCCGGTGCTCCGCACCTTCGCCGCCGCCGTCCTCGCGCCGCGCCACCGCGAGTTGCGCACCGAGGCGCTCGGACTGCGCATGCACGGTCCCTTCGGGCTCGCCGCCGGTTTCGACAAGAACGCGGCCGGCATCGACGGCCTCGCGCTGCTCGGCTTCGACCACGTCGAGGTCGGAACCGTCACGGGCGAGCCCCAACCGGGGAACCCGCCGAAGCGGCTCTTCCGGCTCCCGCGCGAGCGCGCGCTCGTCAACCGGATGGGGTTCAACAACGAGGGCTCGGCCGCCGTCGCCGCCCGTCTCGGTGCACGGAGGTCCGTCTTCCGTACGACGGTCGGCGTCAACATCGGTAAGACGAAGGCGGTTCCGGAGGCCGAGGCGACGGCGGACTACGTCGTGTCCGCCGAGCGGCTCGCGCCGTACGCGGACTACCTCGTCGTCAACGTCTCGTCCCCGAACACACCCGGACTGCGGAACCTCCAGGCGACCGCCGCACTCCGCCCGCTGCTGCGCGCCGTGCGCGAGGCCGCCGACCGCACGTCGCGCGGGCGCCGGGTGCCGCTGCTGGTGAAGATCGCCCCGGATCTGGCGGACGAGGACGTCGACGCCGTCGCCGACCTCGCCGTCGAGCTCGGCCTCGACGGCATCATCGCCACCAACACCACCGTCGCGCGGGACGGGCTGGGCCTGCGCTCTCAGTCGGCCGCCGAGGCGGGCGGCCTTTCGGGCGCCCCCCTCAAGGAGCGGTCGCTCGAGGTCCTGCGCCGGCTCCACGGACGGGTCGGGGACCGGCTCACGCTCGTCGGCGTCGGCGGCATCGAGACGGCCGAGGACGCCTGGCGGCGCATCCTCGCGGGCGCCACCCTCGTCCAGGGGTACAGCGCCTTCGTCTACCGCGGGCCGCTGTGGTCCCGTGCTCTCCACGACGGCCTCGCGCGACTCCTGCGCGAGAGCCCGTACGCGACGCTCGCCGAAGCGGTCGGCGCCGAGGCGCGCGGCGACGCCCCGAGGACGGAGTCCGCATGACCGAGCCACAAGTCCACGCGCCCGCCGACCCGTTCGGCGCCCGCCTGCGGCGTGCCATGGACGTGCGCGGCCCGCTCTGCGTCGGTATCGACCCGCACCCGTCGCTGCTCTCCGCGTGGGGGCTCGACGACGACGTCGCCGGGCTGGAGCGGTTCACGCGTACGACGGTCGAGGCGCTCGCCGACCGGGTCGCGGTGCTCAAGCCGCAGTCGGCGTTCTACGAGAGGTACGGCTCCCGCGGCGTCGCCGTGCTGGAGCGCGCGGTGGCCGAGGCGCGTTCGGGCGGTGCGCTGGTGCTCATGGACGCGAAGCGCGGCGACATCGGCTCGACGATGGGCGCCTACGCGGACGCTTTCCTCGACCCTGCCTCGCCTCTCTTCAGCGACGCGCTCACCGTCAGCCCCTACCTCGGCTTCGGGTCGCTCCGCCCGGCCTTCGAGCGGGCGCGCGCGGCGGGGAGCGGGCTCTTCGTCCTCGCGCTCACCTCCAATCCGGAGGGCGCCGAGGTGCAGCACGCGGCCACGCCGGCGGGCGGAACGGTCGCGAGCGGGGTGCTGCGCGGGCTGGCGGAGGCCAACGCCGGTGCGGAGCCGCTGGGTTCGTTCGGTGCCGTCGTCGGTGCGACGGTCGGCGCCGGGGCGGCCGGCGCCGAGCTCGCCTGCGGCGGGCCGCTGTTGGCGCCCGGGATCGGTGCGCAGGGAGCGCGGCCCGAGGACCTGCCCGCCGTCTTCGGCTCCGCTGCGGGCAGCGTGCTCGCGAGCGTCAGCCGCGGGGTGCTGCAACACGGCCCGCAGGCAAGCGGATTGTGGGCTTCCGCCGAGCGGTTCGCCGACGAGGTGTGGAGAGCGGTGAGTTGAGGCTGGAGAAACCATCGAGTTTGCCCGGAAATGTCTGCCTCGGTTGAGCCTGACCTGGACTTTTCGCTTGTTCTCGCTGACTGTTGCGCTCCCGGCCGCTAGTCTCCCCTTCAGCGGCGCGAACAGGCGCGTTGCTCGTTGCTCCGCAGGTGTGGGGCTACTAGGTTCCTCACCGGTCCATATCCGACAGTTCGACATCCGAGGTGACGCAGGCGTGGCTCTTCCGCCCCTTACCCCTGAACAGCGCGCAGCCGCGCTCGAAAAGGCCGCCGCGGCTCGCCGGGAGCGCGCCGAGGTCAAGAACCGGCTCAAGCACTCCGGCGCTTCCCTGCACGACGTGATCAAGCAGGGCCAGAAGAACGACGTGATCGGCAAGATGAAGGTCTCGGCTCTCCTGGAGTCACTGCCCGGCGTGGGCAAGGTCCGCGCCAAGCAGATCATGGAACGGCTCGGTATCTCCGAGAGCCGCCGGGTGCGCGGTCTTGGCTCCAACCAGATCGCCGCTCTCGAGAGCGAGTTCGGCGGCGCGAACGCCTGAGGTGCCCCATTGGTGCCGGGCACCCTCTCGGAACCGGGATAATCACGGCATGAGTTCCGCAGTCCCCCCGCGAGAAAATCCGGCACCCCCGGTCGGCACCGCGCGGCTGACCGTACTCTCCGGCCCGTCCGGTGTCGGCAAGAGCACGGTCGTCGCACATCTGCGCAAAGCCCATCCCGAGGTCTGGCTCTCGGTCTCCGCGACCACCCGCCGACCCCGACCGGGCGAGCGCGACGGGGTGCAGTACCACTTCGTCGACGACGAGCAGTTCGACAAGCTGGTCGCCAACGGCGAACTGCTGGAGTGGGCCGAATTCGCCGGCAACCGGTACGGCACCCCCCGCCAGGCCGTCCTGCAGCACCTGGAGCGCGGCGAGCCCGTCCTCCTGGAGATCGATCTCCAGGGGGCGCGGCTCGTCCGGGAGTCCATGCCGGAGGCGCAGTTGGTCTTCCTCGCTCCGCCCAGTTGGGAGGAGCTCGTACGCCGGCTCACCGGCAGGGGGACCGAGCCTCCCGAGGTGGTGGAGCGCCGGCTGGAGGCCGCACGCGTCGAGCTGGCCGCCGAGGCGGAGTTCGACCGCAGCCTGATCAACACCTCCGTCGAGGAGGTCACGGACGAGCTGCTAGCCTTGATGCGGATCGCTCCCTGAGGTAGTCACCCGAGGGCTCGGTCCGCATCCCGGTCGGCTTCTGGCACCGCCAGCCGTCGGCCTCCCCGGGAAACGCGCCGCGGACACACTCGTCGGGCGCCCCGGGCCCCAACAGGTCGGCTCCTCGCCGGCCGTACCGATTCCACCCCTTCGGAAGGCAGAGCGTGTCCTCTCCCATCACCACGCCCGAGGGCATCATCAACCCGCCGATTGATGAGCTGCTGGAGGCGACCGACTCGAAGTACAGCCTCGTGATCTACGCCGCCAAGCGTGCGCGTCAGATCAACGCGTACTACTCGCAGCTCGGTGAGGGCCTTCTCGAGTACGTCGGCCCCCTGGTCGACACGCACGTCCACGAGAAGCCGCTCTCCATCGCACTGCGCGAGATCAACGCGGGCCTGCTGACCTCCGAGGCCATCGAGGCGCCCGCGCCCGTCGCGCCGTAGGCGAGCGGGAAGGCGCGGCCGGCGCCGAGCGGAGACCGGCCACGGGCAACATCCCTCCAGGGGCCCGGCAGCGCGGCTGCCGGGCCCCTGGTGTGTGATGGAACCGGCGCGCGCATCCGCGCGCACTACCGGGTCGTGAGGTGCCCGCCGGCGTGCGGGCGCAGGGGAGAGAGCGGGCGATGGTGGAGCAGACGCAGGTGGAGCAGCACGAGCACGGCCCCGGTGGCGAGGCCCCGCGGGTGGTGCTCGGTGTCTCGGGTGGTATCGCCGCGTACAAGGCGTGCGAGCTGCTGCGGCGGTTCGCGGAGAGCGGGCACGACGTGCGGGTGGTGCCGACCGCCTCGGCGCTCCACTTCGTCGGCGCGGCCACGTGGTCGGCCCTGAGCGGGCACCCCGTCTCCGAGGAGGTGTGGGAGTCGGTCCACGAGGTGCCGCACGTGCGGATCGGGCAGAGCGCCGACCTCGTCGTCGTCGCGCCGGCGACGGCGGACGTCCTCGCCAGGGCCGCCGCAGGTCTCGCGGACGACCTGCTCACCAACACGCTGCTCACCGCGCGCTGTCCCGTCGTCTTCGCACCGGCGATGCACACCGAGATGTGGGAGCACCCGGCGACCCAGGAGAACGTCGCGAAGCTGCGTGCGCGAGGGGCGGTCGTCGTCGAGCCGGACGTCGGACGGCTCACGGGCGAGGACTCGGGGAAGGGCAGGTTCCCCGACCCGGCGGAGATCTTCGCACTCTGCCGCCGGGTGCTGGCGCGCGGTCCCGAGGCGCTCGTCCCCGACCTCGCGGGCCGGCACGTGGTGATCAGCGCGGGCGGCACCCGGGAGCCGCTCGACCCGGTCCGGTTCCTCGGCAACCGCTCCTCGGGGAAGCAGGGTTACGCGCTCGCCCGTACCGCGGCCGCCAGGGGGGCGCGGGTCACGCTGGTCGCCGCGAACAGCTCGCTTCCGGCGCCGGCCGGTGTGGAGGTCGTCGAGGTCGGGACGGCACGGGAGCTCCGCGCTGCGATGGTCTCGGCGGCGGGTGAGGCCGACGCGGTGGCGATGGCGGCGGCGGTGGCGGACTTCCGTCCGGCCGAGTACGCCGCGGGGAAGATCAAGAAGCGGTCGGGTGCCGAGCCGGACCCGGTGGCCCTGGTGCGGAACCCCGACGTCCTCGCCGAGCTGGCGGCGGAGCGTCCGCGGGCAGGACAGGTGCTCGTCGGCTTCGCGGCCGAGACGGACGACGTCCTCGCGCACGGTCGCGAGAAGCTGCGCGCCAAGGGGTGCGACCTTCTGGTCGTCAACGAAGTGGGGGAGGACCGGACGTTCGGGAGCGAGGAGAACGAGGCGGTCGTCCTCGCCGCGGACGGGGGCGAGACGCCGGTGCCGTACGGGCCGAAGGAGACGCTGGCGGAGCGGGTGTGGGACCTCGTCGCCGAGCGCCTCGGTTGAGCGCGGGCTCGCGCGGGCGGGCTCGGTGGCTCGGTGGTGAGGAACGCCACGTCGCGCGCTCGGGGTGGCGCGGGTGTTCGGGCGTACGACGGAAACGGTCAAAAGGTGCCAACACGGCAGTTTCGCGCGGGAGTCGGGGCTGCCGGGAAGACGGAATTGGACACGGAGAGTAGCTGTCGTGGTGGGCGGGTCGGAGCGGCGGGAGTCGGCGGCGCTCATCGGGCTGCGATGACCAATAAACCCGGTATGTCTGCTTGTTGGGTACTTTGCAAGGTTCGCGAGCAAGGTTCTTGTTCAGGCGATACACGCCCGGCTCCTCGATTTCTCTTTGCGTGCTCTCGTGTGTCTGCGCAGTTACTTCGCGTTGTGGAAAACCGCCTGTTCCTGGGGTCGACAGAGTGCGACATAGCCTGATCTAGGCGGGGTTTCCGGTGGCCCCTTCCGAGCGAGAGCGCAGGTGGGGCTCGTCTCGTACTGCGAGAGCCCGTGACTGGAAGCGGGTCGGGATGGATAAACTGACGTCGGACCGTGCTTGGGCGCAGCCCCCGACCGGTCCGTCATGTTCAGCCAGCAGCCGCTGCAACCCCAGGGAGCGATGTGTCGCGCCGCTTGTTCACCTCGGAATCAGTGACCGAGGGTCACCCTGACAAGATCGCTGACCAGATCAGCGACACCATCCTCGACGCCCTCCTCAAGGAGGACCCGAAGTCCCGGGTCGCCGTCGAGACGATGATCACCACCGGCCAGGTGCACGTGGCCGGCGAGGTCACCACCAACGCCTACGCCCCGATCTCCGCGCTCGTGCGCAACAAGATCCTGGAGATCGGCTACGACTCGTCGAAGAAGGGCTTCGACGGCGCCTCGTGCGGCGTCCAGGAGTCCATCGGCGCCCAGTCGCCCGACATCGCGCAGGGCGTCGACACCGCCTACGAGAAGCGCGTCGAGGGCGACGACGACGAGCTCGACAAGCAGGGCGCGGGCGACCAGGGCCTGATGTTCGGGTACGCCTGCGACGAGACCTCCGAGTTCATGCCGCTGCCGATCACCCTCGCGCACCGGCTCTCCGAGCGCCTCTCGGCCGTCCGCAAGAACGGGACCATCCCGTACCTGCGCCCCGACGGCAAGACCCAGGTCACCATCGAGTACGACGGCGACAAGGCCGTCCGCCTCGACACGGTCGTCGTCTCCTCGCAGCACGCGGCCGACATCGACCTCGACTCCCTGCTCGCCCCCGACATCCGCGAGTACGTCGTGGAGCCCGAGCTGAAGGCGCTCGTCGACGAGGGCATCAAGCTGGAGACCGAGGGCTACCGCCTGCTCGTCAACCCGACGGGACGGTTCGAGGTCGGCGGCCCGATGGGCGACGCCGGTCTCACCGGACGGAAGATCATCATCGACACCTACGGCGGCATGGCCCGCCACGGTGGCGGCGCCTTCTCCGGCAAGGACCCGTCCAAGGTGGACCGTTCGGCCGCGTACGCGATGCGCTGGGTCGCGAAGAACGTGGTCGCCGCCGGTCTCGCCGGCCGCTGCGAGGTGCAGGTCGCGTACGCGATCGGCAAGGCGGAGCCCGTCGGTCTCTTCGTCGAGACCTTCGGCACCGCCACCATCGACGCCGAGAAGATCGAGCGTGCCATCTCGGAGGTCTTCGACCTGCGTCCGGCCGCGATCGTCCGCGACCTCGACCTGCTGCGTCCCATCTACTCGCAGACGGCGGCGTACGGTCACTTCGGCCGCGCACTCCCGGACTTCACCTGGGAGCGCACCGACCGCGTCGACGCGCTGAAGAAGGCCGCAGGCGTCTGAGACGCCACGCCCCCTCCGCGGGGGCGAGCATCCGGAACCCGGCTCCGCCCTCGGCGGGCCGGGTTCCGGCGCTGCCGGCCGCCGCTTGCGCCCACTCCGCGGGAGTGGGCGAGCGGCGGCCGAGAGGCGCCAAGTGAACACGGGAGTGGTGACGGAGCCTCAGGCCGTCGCCACCGGCGATCGTACGCCCAAGTCGGCTCGCTCACACGCCGATCGGGGTTCCGGTCAGCGGGAAGTGGCGGTGTCGGAGGAGCGGGGTCCGCCGACCGCCCCCGTGACGTCCGCGAGGCGCAGCACCGCATCGAGACCGCGGTGCGCGCCCGGCGCCGCACCGGTCGGCAGCACGTAGGAGCGCAGCCTTGCCGCGACGGCTCCGCCGTCCTTGACGGGGTTGTCGCCGACCATCAGCGTCTCGTCCTCGGCGACGCCCAACTCCGCGCAGGCGTGCCTGAAGAGGAGCGGGTCCGGCTTCTCCGTGCCGTGCTCGAAGGAGTGCACCCAGGCCCCGACGTACCGGTCGAGCGCGCGGTGCCGGAAGGTCGGCGGCAGCCTCCACCCGATGTCGCTGACGACGCCGACCCGGACGCCCGAGGCGGACAGCGCACCGAGCACCGCACCGGTCTCCGCATACGGGAGCCACCAGGAGGGCGAGCGCAACTGCCCGTACAGCTCCTCGGCGATCGCAGCGAGCCGGGGTACCCGCGCGTACCACGTGAGGAAAGCAGTCCGGTGCGCGCGGGCCGAGGTGTCGCGACCACGTTGGGCCTCGGCGACCTCGGGCTCGTCGAGGGCGGCGGAGAGGGCGTCGAGGAGGTGCTCCATCTCCTCCTGCGGGACGGGTCCCGGGAGGAGAGCGCGGAGGCGTTCGGTGTAGTCGCGGATCTGGAAGAGCGTGCCGGAGAAGTCGAAGAGGACGGCGCGCACCGGAGCGGGCGAGGTGCGCGCTGCCAGCGGGCGCAGGGGGCCGTCGGGGCCGTAGCGGGGAGGCTGCATCGGGCCTGCCTACCTCCTCGCGGGGGCGGGGGACAGGGGGCCTCGGGACGGGAAGGGCTGGGGGTTCAGGCGGCGTGCCCCGGATCGTCGGGTGGCGGGGCGTCCGGGGAGCCGGGGTCGGCGGGCGGTTCCGGGCCGGTGGGACGGTCGGGGATGTCCTCGTCGGTCGGAGGGGGAGCGGTGTCGGTGCCGCCGGGCGTCTCCTCGGGAGGTTCTCCCGGCCACTCCGGACCGAGGAAGTGCTGGAGGAGCCGGTCGGCGTCCTGGTCCTTGCCCATGCGGCGGAGGAACTCGGCGAAGTGCTGCGTCGCGTAGGCGGTTTCGGGGTCTCCCGTCTTCCATCCCCACTCCCGCAGGGCCTCCTCGACGTGTTCGGCGGCAGTGCTCGCGAGGTCCGGGGCCGCCCACGTTCCGGCGGCCGGGGAGGCTTCCTGTTCCGGGACGGTGGCGAGGGGGTGGACCAGGTCTTTGAACTCCTCGGGGACGCGCTGGTTGTTGGCGGCGGAAGAGAGGCGGGCGAGCAGGTCGATGTCGTCGACGGTCCTGCGTACGTCGTCGTTGTTGCGGGAGAGCCACCACACGACGGCCCGGCCGGGGTCCTGGAGCACGTCTCCGCCGAGGTACTCCCTTCGGCTCGTCTCCCAGCGCCTCTCGTGCTCCCAGACGGACTCCTCCTTGCGGACCGTGGCGAGCCGCTCCAGCCGCTGCGCGTCCGACTCGGCGAGGGTGAGCGAGACGTGTTCGGCCATCGCTTCCACCTCTCCGGTTGGTTCGGGCACCATCGCGGCGAGGGCGCCGCGCAGTTGGTACTGACCCAACGAGCACCTGTCCGGCGGGAGTTGACGAGTGAGCTGCGCGGCGCGCTCGACCACGGCGCTGACGGCGAGAGCGCCGGGAGAGGGGGAGCAGAGCGGCTCGACGAGGGGGCGCCAGCGTACGACGGCGGAGAAGAGGAAGTCGTAGTCCTCCTCGGCGCTGTGCAGCGTGACCGCGGTCAGCCGCTCCTCCCTCCGTTCGGGCGGATCGATCGGCAGGTCGGGGCAGGAGGTGTACTTCTTGCCCAGCGGGTCCTCGTGTGGCCGCAGCAGACGGAGCAGGCCGAGGGCCGCGCCGAGGAGGAGGGCGCCGGCCGCGGGCCAGGCCCAGAGCGGCCAGCCCGTGGCGAGGCCCACGATGGCGACGAAGAGGCCGGAGATGAGGGCGACGAAGGCCACCACGGTGCGGTGTCCCGAACTCACATGGACTCCAGGGGTGTTGGTCAACGGCAGGAGAGACCGAGGCGCTTCCGGCTCTCGGTGAGGAAGTGTGCGGCGAGACCGCGTCGTGCGCCGTCCTCGCGCTCGACGTCGGCGGCGAGTGCGTAGAGCAGCGCGTGCAGCGTGCCGTCGCGCCCGCAGGCGTGGACGAGGATCGCGAGCAGCGTGCTCGCGCGGGGACGGCCGGGGGCGGCGGCCCGCAGCCATGCGCGTGCGGGCTGCTCCCAGGACTCCTGCGGGTGCCCGGTGAGGACGTCGGCCCAGCAACGGGCGAGCTCGTTGCCGAACCACCCGGATACACGGGGCCGTTGACGGCCCTCGGTGAGGCGTTCGGGCTCGGCGAAGGCTGCGAAGAGCGCCGCGTCCGCGCTGCCGTGGCGTGGGTCCGCGGGTGCGAGGCGGCTCAACAGAGCGCGTTGCAGCCATGCCGTGTCGTTCGTCGAGGTCAGCAGTGCCTCGCGGGCGACTTCGGCGATCTGCGGGTCGCGCTGGCGGGAGAGGTGGTGCAGGCGCACCATCGCCTGCCGCTGGTACAGGGTGGCCATGGTGCCCGTGCAGACCCCGAGGACGACCTGTGCCCGCTCGCGGGGGAGGCCGGGGAGGGTGGCCCAGTCGTAGAGGAGCCGGCGGAAGGCGCTTCCGCGGCGCGGGTCCACGACGGCCGCCTCCAACGCGGTGCCGGCCGCGGGCAGTCCGAGGTGCGGTCGCCTGCCGTCGGTCCACGCTTTGACCGCTTCGTCCAGCAGCTCCGGCGACGTGCGGAGGCTGAGCCGGACGAACCTGCCCACGAACGCGGTGCTTTCCGCGGGCTCCAACCGGCCGCTGTGCACGAGGCGTTGCGCCCAGCGGGCGATCTGGGGCCGGAGCGCCTGGAACTGGTCCCAGAAGTGGTCGGTGACGGCCTCTGCGAAGTGCGCCTCGGTGAGGTTCTCCCGCCTGACCTGTCCTGGGCTCGTCGTGTCACCTCCGGCGTGCAGCAGGCCGACGAGGTCGTCCAACTGCCGTGAAAGAGGGCGGCGTTCGAGTACCGGGACGGGTTCGCCGGCTTCGGCGGCCGCGTCCGCGAGGTCCTCGGCGGCGTCGAGGACGCTCTCGGCTCGCGCGTCCGGCAGGAGGCAGCGGGCGAGGAGGACCGCGCGCTGCCGGCCGGTCTCCAGCACGTCCACCAGGGCGGCGGCCGAGCTTGCCTCGACGGGGAGCACGCGGTCGAGCAGCTCCTCGTCGGACTCGCCGCGGTGCCGACGGGTGCGCACGAGTTCCTCGGCGAGGTGGCTCACCTCGTGCAGCGTCGCGTTCTGCAGCCGTTCGCGGATGCGGGGGCTGCCCGCGACCGTCTGCGGGTCGAGATTCGAGCCGTTCATGAGGAGGTGCTTCTTCAGTACCTCCGGCTGCGGTGGCGCGGTGATGTCCACCCTGAGGGGCTGGAGCGCCGGAGGGAGCTCAGCGCGACGTTCCCACGGCGCGACGATGCACAACCGCGCCCGTTTGTCGGGCAGTTCTTCGACGGCGGTGGACAGTTCCTCCATGAAGACCTGGAAGCGACGCTCCTCGACGGCCGAGAGGTCGAGGAGGTACCGCCCGCCCGGTTCGATCTGCTCGGGGTCCAGGGCGATGCCTTGGCCCTCTTCCCGCTGATCGAGAAGCTGCCGGACGAGGACGTCGTCGGTGCCGCCTTCGAGGAGCATCTTGGCGGTGGTGGTGCGTCCGCTGCCCGTCCGGCCCAGGAGGACGACGGCGCATGCCGAGTCGAGTGTGCGGCGTGCTCGGACCAGCTCCGGGGGCGCGACGAACGAGGCGCGGAGCCGGTCGAGTTCGGCCTTGGCGATGCGGCGCGGGTCCGGGCGGGCAGTGTTGCGGAGCCAGTGGCCGAGGTTTGCGAAGCCGACGTTGTAGACGTTCTGGTCGCCCGTCCCCGTATGGACGTATCCGTACGCGGAGTCCATCCACGTCTGCGCCTGATCGGTCAACGCTCGTCCTCGGCCTCGTCCGGACGCTCTCCCGGGCTTCCCTGCGGCAGCTCCCACCAGTCGCCGTGGAGACCGCCCTCGATGTTGGTCATCCGCCCGGCGCTGTAACTGCGCGCGCCCGGCGCGTTGTGGGTGCCGCCGCGGTACCGGCGCGCGTCGATGTTCTGGTCGCCCGAGCCGGTGTGGGCGGAGCCGTGCACCGTTCCGATGGAGGTGTGCGTGGAGTCGCCCGTGAGGTCGCCGTACTGGGTGACGGGGCCCGTGACGTCCCCGACGGTGTTGTCGACCGCGGCCTCGCGCTGTCCGGACTCCTGGGGCGCGTCCGCGTCGGCGTGCGCCAACCGCGGTACGAGTGCGGCGAGTTCGTCGCCCACGCGTTGGGCGTCCGTCTCCACTGTCCTGGTGTCCCAGCGCAGGTACTGGAGGTCCGCGAGGTCGGCGAGGGCTGCGGGGAGCTCGGCCCGGGTGAGGCGCGGCATCGTTCGGCCGTCGAGGAGGGGCACGATCGGGATGCCGCGTACGAGCGCTTCGAGGAGCTCTCTCCGGACCCAGTCGTCCTCCCGCGCGAGAGCGGGGTCGGCGGCGTCCGGATAGGTGAGCCAGCGCGGTCCGACGACGGCGACGACGACGGAGCAACTGCGCAGGCTGTCCAGGATCTCTGCGGGGAAGGCGGCGCCGGGCCGGATGGAGGAGCTGGCGCGGAAGACCAGGTCGTCCCCGAAGCGGTCGGCGAGCTTCTCGGCGAGGTGGGCCGCGGTCTTGTCGCCGTCGTGCGTACGGTAGTTGACGAACACCTCGGGCATCGTCAGTCCTTTCCTCGGCTGTCGAAGGGGCTGTCGAAGGGCGGAACGGGGCCACCGACCGCGGGTGCGGCCGGGTGGAGCGAGGCAGCGACGCGTGGTTCGAGCGCCCGTACGGCGCGGAGCGTGCGGTGCCGGCGCAGGACGTGCGCGAGTTGGGCCAGGTCGGAGCGGACCGTCGCCGAGTCGACGGAGTCGACGGTGGGCAGCAGGCTCTCCAGGAGGGAACAGGCGTGCTCGACCTCGCCGGCCTCTGCGTAGGCGAGCGCACGGCGCACTCCGTAGCGGGCGTGCGAACGGTCGGCGTGCGGTGGCAGGGCAGCGATCTCGCGGTCGAGCTCGGCCGCGGCCCCGGCGGGGTCGCCGAGATCGCGCAGGCACCAGCCGGCGGCCATCGCCGCGGGGTCCCTCAGATGGGACGTGCCGATGATGGGCCCGCCGTCGGAGGCTTCGCGTGAGAGCCAGTCACGCGTCCTGTCCAGGGCGCGCATGCAGGCGTCGAAGTCACCGGCCAGCGCGTGGCCTTGAGCTTCACGTTGGGCTGCCAGACCTCGGATCCGCCACGGCATGCCGGACTTCTGCGCTGCGGCCGCGAGTGCGACCGTGGCGGCGGCGTCGCCCTGGTAGAGGGCGACGAGCCCGCGGCGGACGGAGGCGTAGGCGGTGAGACTGCGGTCGCCTCCCGCCTCGGCGAGTCGCACCGCCTGGTCCGTCCACCACACTGCTCCGGCGTTGTCCCCGGTCTCCTGGACGAGCCAGCCGACGTACTCGGCGTACCGGGCGGCGAGGCTGAGGAGTTGGGCGCGGGTGCGGCGCTCGTGAGCGGCCGCGAGGCCGCGGAGCGAGTGTGTCTGCGCGATCAGCGCGGGCAGCAGCAGCGCCGGGCTCGACGCCTGTCCGATCCGGCGGTACTCGCCGAAGAGGGAGCGCGCGGCGGCGACGACCCCGCTGCCTTCCGCGCGCGCCGCCCCGGCCCCGGGCAAGAGGAAGACCGAGGCCGCGCCGGCGGCCACCACCTCCCTACGGGCCATGCTCCGCGGTACCGGGCGGAACCAACCGCCGTCCGGGGCCATGCCCATCAGCCACACCTCCCCTTCGTCTCCTTCGCGTTCGCCTTCCGACGGCCGTCCCGCGGACGCCGTGCCGTCCCCGGCCGGCTCCCCGTGCTGCTGCACGGCGACGAGCCCGTTGAGGGCGCCGCCCGCGCCGAGCACCTCGTCGCAGAGCCGGGCGAGTGTGGGGCTGGGCCGCTTGAGGCCCCGCTCCACCTTGCTGAGCTGGGACTTGCTGTAGTGCACCGCTCCGGCGAGGCGGGTCAGGGTCCAGCCCGCACGGAGTCGGAGTCTTCTGAGCTCGGGCCCGAAGGGCAGCGGACGGTCGTGCACGTAGACCTCCAGGGACGGTCCGCACAACGGCCGGGCGCCTGACGTCAGCCTGGTTCCGGGCTGTACGGACGGACAAGGGGAACCGGGCGTTTCCCGTTTCCTCCTGAGGAGCCTCGCCCAGGCAAGCGCACCCCGGAACCGGCGTCGAGGCCGCCCGGCTGCCGGGGCGAGCGCGGGGGAGTCAGGCTCGTGTCGGTGCTGCCGCTGCTGCGGGAACGGGCGGTCGTCGCCGAGGCGTGCGTCCGCTTCGAGGAGACGGCCGCGGCGCGGCCGGGCTACCGGTGGTGGCCACGGCGCGGGAGGAGCTCGAGCGCACACCACGGCGCCCCGGAGGGGCCGGAGGCCCTCCCCGAAGTCCTGGAGATGTCGCGGACGTTGCCCCGGGAGCCTCAGGAAAGATCCGCGTGAACTCGTGTCGCAACCCTTGCCAAGCCGAGTTAGTACGTGTTCGGATTAATTCCGTCGGGCACCGAACCGACACACATCTTCGCTGGTCAACTGCCGTACGGCGAGGCGATATCAGCCTGCCGAGACCCCCGTCCGCACCCCCAGCTCCCGACCCGTGAACCCGTCGCAGCCTCCTGCGGCCGACGGGACGGCCCCGCACTGCCTCAGCATGCCCAAGGAGGGTCCTTCGTGTTTGATCTCTCGTCCGTCGACCTCCTCGACGCCTTCACCAAGGAGTTCCGTCTCTGCAAGGTCGCCGAGGGGGAGCACGTGGTCGTGCTCGCCGAGCCGGACAGCCGCGGCGACTACGTGGCGGCGGCGTTCGGCGCGGCCAAGTCCCTTGGTGCGCACGTCATTTCGGCGACGGTGCCGGGCGGCAGCCCCGCGCCGATGCCGAGCACCCACACCGGCGCGGGCCCCGGACTCTCCTCCGTCCTCGACGACACCACGGCCCAGGACCTGCTGAAGTCGGCCGACTTCGTCGTCGACCTCACCCAGGAAGGGTTCATCCACGCGCCGGTGCAGCAGGAGATCCTCAAGGCCGGCACCCGCATCCTCTTCGTCTGCGACGCCCCCGACGTGCTCGTGCGCAACCTGCCGAACGAGGCGGACAAGGCGCTGGTGCGCCGCGAGACGGAGCTGCTGAAGTCCGCCGCCACGATGCGGGTGACCTCGGCGGCGGGCACCGACCTGACCGTCGAACTCACCGGCTCCAAGCCCGAGTTCCAGGTCGGCTTCGCCGACGACCCGGGCCGCTGGGACCACTGGCCGAGCACGATGGTGCTCTGCTGGCCGGAGATCTCCGACGGGCGGATCGTGCTCGCCGAGGGCGACATCCTGCTGCCGTTCAAGGAGTACGTCGCCTCGCCCACCACGCTGCACGTCTCCGGCGGTCGGATCGAGGGCGTCGAAGGCGGCGCCGAAGCCCGCCTGTTGGAGACCTTCTTCGCGGACGCCGACGACAAGTGGGCCCGCTATCTCTCGCACATGGGCTGGGGCCTGATGCGCTCGGCCGACTGGTTCGCCACCGCGATGTACGGCAAGGGCGACCTGATGGGCATGGACGCCCGCGCCTTCGCCGGCAACTTCCTGTGGTCGACGGGCCCGCACCCCGTCCTCGGGCGCGAGTCCTACGCGCACCTGGACATCGCGATGCGCGGCTGCTCGATCGCCGTCGACGAGACCCAGGTCGTTCGCGAGGGCGAACTCACCGACCGCTGAGGGGCGTTGCCCCGCCCGCCGCACCGGATTCGGGCGGCGGCACCCGCCGCCGCCCGTGTCCGCCCCCGTCCGCACACGCTGTGAGGAGAACCGCGTTGGCGCCCAGTCAGTCCATCGAAGCCACCGTCGTCGGCGGAGGGCTCGGCGGTCTCACCGCCGCGCTCGCCCTGCGTCAGCGGGGAGTTCGCGTCACCGTCCTGGAGCAGGCACCGTCCCTCGGCGAGGTGGGCGCCGGTATCCAGACCGCGCCGAACGCCAGCCGGCTGCTGCTCGGACTCGGGCTGCGCCGGCAGTTGGAGGCGATCCACACCGAGCCGCTCGACCAGGTGCGTCGCCGTTGGAAGGACGGCGCCGTCGTCGGACTGACGAGCCTCGGACAGCACTGCAAAGACACCTACAACGCGCCGTACTGGCACTACCACCGCGCCGACCTGCACCGCGTCCTCCTCGACGCCTGCACGGACCCCCAAGGCGCGGGCCCGGCGGTGGAGTTGCACACCGACAGCCGCGTCGACCGGCTCGACCGCACCGACCCGCGCCGTCCCGTCGCGTGCACCGACGACGGCCGCCGCTTCGCGGCCGACCTGCTCCTGGGCGCCGACGGCATCCGCTCCCAGGTGCGCGAACTGATCGGCGCCGAGGACACCCTGGAGTTCTCCGGGGAGATGGCCTACCGCGCGCTCATCCCCGGCGACGCGATCGCCGCCGACCCGGCCACCCGCTGGCTCTTCGACCGCTTCCAGAGCACCATCTGGTACGGCCCCGACCGGCACCTGGTGCACTACCTGATCCGCGGCGGCGAGTACCTCAACATCGTGGCGATCGTGCCGTGCAGCGAGGAGGTCGCGGAGAAGTGGACCGTGCGCTCCTCGCCGAGCGAACTCGCCGCCGCCTACCCGGGCTGGGACGACCGCGTCCCCGCGATGCTCTCCAAGGCGAAGGACGACGTCGCCGCGTTCGCCCTCTACTACCGCCGCCGCGACCCCGTCTGGCAGGACGGCCGGGTGGCGCTGCTCGGCGACGCCTGCCACGCGATGCTCCCCTACCAGGCACAGGGCGCCTCCCAGGCGATGGAGGACGCCGCCGTGCTCGCCGAGGAGTTGGGCCGCGTCACCGTCGACGGCATCGAGGAGGCGCTGCGCCGCTACGTGGACCGGCGGGCCAAGCACGCCGGCATGGTGCAGGAGGCCTCGCTGCGCAACAAGGACTTCTACCACTACCCCGACGGGCCGCTCCAGGAGCAGCGGGACGCCAAGCTGCGCCGGGGTTTCACCGGCGAGTCCGACGTCTCCTACGAGTGGCTGTGGAGCGGCACCCCGCTCCACGACCCGGACCGGACCGACTTCTCCTACCAGTTCCCCCGCTGACTCGCCCGCCGCATTCCCGGTCACCATCCGGTGACCCAGACCCTTGGAGCCACGGTGAAGACAGGCGACCAGATCGTCCAGGAACTCCCCTGGAAATGGGGCGTTCAGGGCCGGATCTTCCTCATCGGTGGTCTCGGCTACCTCTTCGACGCATGGGACATCGCGCTCAACGGCTTCCTGATGCCGCTGCTGGGCGACGAGTTCGACCTCACCCTGAGCGCCCGCGGCCTCGTCGCGACGTCGAACCTCGTCGGCATGGCCGTCGGCGCGATCGTCTGGGGCGCCATCGCCGACCGCATCGGGCGGAAGAAGGCGTTCAGCGCCACGCTGTTGCTCTTCGCGCTCTTCTCCGTGGTCGGCGCGCTCTCCCCCACCTACGAGGTGTTCCTGCTCTTCCGCTTCCTCGCCGGCGTCGGCCTCGGCGGCTGCATCCCGGTCGACTACGCGCTGGTGAGCGAGTTCTCGCCGAAGCGCTACCGCGGGCGCATCCTCACCGCGCTCGACCTGTGGTGGCCGATCGGCGTCACCCTCTGCGGCATCGCCTCCACGGCGCTCATCCCGCTGGACGGCAACTGGCGCTGGATGTTGGCGACGATGGTGCTGCCGGCGCTGCTGCTCTTCTGGGTACGCCGTGGCGTACCCGAATCACCGATCTACCTCACCAAGACCGGCCGTGAGGCGGAAGCACGGGAGGTGATCGACCGGCTGGTGGCCCAGACCGGCGCCACGCCCGAGCCGTACGCGATCCCCGCGCCGCCCGCCCCCGACGAGGGGCGCCGCACCGGTGGAGTGCGCGCCGGCTGGGAGCAGTTCCGGCTGCTGTGGAGCCACAGCCCGCGGATCACCGCCGTCGCCTGGGCGCTCTTCGTCACCATCATGCTCGTCTACTACGCCGCGCTCACGTGGATGCCGTCGATCCTCAAGGAGGAGGGCTACGGCGACACCGCCTCCTTCATCAGCACCACGCTGATGAGCGGCGTCGGGATCGCCGGCGTCGTCGCCTCCACCTGGCTCGTCGACGTCGTCGGCCGCAAGTGGCTGATCGGGCTCTCCGCGCCGATCGCCACCGGCGCCCTCGTCGCCTTCGCGGCGGTGCTGGAGGTGCAGACGGCCGCGCTCGTCGGCATCGCCGTCTTCGGCTTCCTGATCCAACTCACCATCCCCGCGCTGTACGCGTACGTCTCCGAGCTGTACCCGACGACGCTGCGGGCGAGCGGCTTCGGCTGGGCCTCCTCCGTCTCGCGGGTGGGCACGGGGTTCGCGCCGATGCTCTTCGGCTCGGTGATGTGGCCGCTGCTCGGGCTGCCGTGGACCTTCGCCGTGCTCGGCGTGACCGTCCTCGCGGCGGTGCTCTGGATGGCCGTCGCCGCGCCGGAGACCCGGGGCAGGGAGCTCGACTCGGAAGCGATCAACACCGACCCGCTCGACGAGGCGGACCCGCAGCGGCACCTGTCGACCGAAGCGCTCACAGGCACGGACGCCCCGACCGCCGCCGGTGAGGAGCCCGTTCGCGGCTGACGGACCGCCCCCGCACCGTCGTCCGCGGCCGTCCGGCGGGAGTGTCCCTCGCCGCCTGCCGTCTCCCGCCGGAGAGGAGATCCACCAGCACCATGAAACCCGCACCCTTCACCTACCACCGCGCCCGTGACCTCGACGGGGCGACGCGGCTGCTCGCCGAGTTGGAGGCGCGCGAGGAGGACCCGAAGGTCCTCGCCGGCGGCCAGAGCCTCGTCGCGATGATGAACTTCCGCCTCGCCCGCCCCGCCCACCTCGTCGACATCGGCCGCCTGGACAGCCTGCGCGGGATACGCACCGACGCGGACGGCGCGCTGCACCTCGGCGCGCTCACCACTCACCACCAGGTCGAGCGCGCGCCGGCGGAGTCGCTCGGCCGCGGGCACGCGGTGCTGCGCGACGCGATGCGCTGGGTCGGCCACCTGCCGATCCGCACCCGCGGCACCGTCGGCGGCAGCCTCGCGCACGCCGACGCCACCGCCGAGTGGTGCCTGCTCGCGACGCTGCTCGACGCCGAGCTCGTCGTGCACGGCGACGGCGGCCGACGACGGGTGCCGGCCGCGGAGTTCTTCCTCGGCTACTACACCACCGCGCTCGGCGCCGACGACCTGCTCACCGAGGTCGTCTTCCCGCGCCCTGCGCCGCACGCCGCGCTCACCGAGTTCGCCCAGCGGCACGGGGACTTCGCGACCGTCGCGGCCGCCGTCGACCTCGAACTCGCCGCCGACGGCCGCACGGTGCGCGGCGGACGCGTCGCGCTGGGCGGCGTCGCCGCGCTGCCGGTGCGGGTGCCGGAAGCGGAGGCGGTCCTCGCCCGTGGCGACACGGCCGGCGACGCGCTCTTCGCCGCGTGCGGCCGGGCCGCCGCCGACGCGGTCGACCCGCCCTCCGACGCCGCCGGTTCCGCCGGCTACCGGCGCCGGCTCGCCCGCACACTCGTCGTCCAGGCCTGCGAGGAGGCGATCGCCCGATGAGCCCGTCCGAAACCCGCGAGGACCGTGCCGCGTTGGTCGGCACCTCGACCCGCCGCCGCGAGGACCCCCGACTCCTCACCGGGCGCGGCACGTTCACCGACGACATCCACCTGCCCGGCACGCTCTACGCGCAGTTCGTCCGCGCCACCGTCGCCTCGGCGACGGTGACCTCGCTCGACCTCTCGGCCGTGCGCGAGGTACCGGGCGTCGTCGCCGCGTTCGACGCGGCCGACCTCGACCTCGGCGACATCACCGCCCGACTCGGCCGCCCGGCGGCGGAGTTCGTGCCCACGAGCATGCCGATCCTCGCCCGGGACCGGGTGCGGTACGCCGGCGAGCCGCTCGCGGTCGTCGTCGCCAGGGACCCGTACGCCGCCGAGGACGGCTTGGAGGCGGCCCGGGTGGACTACGCGCCCGAACGGGCCGTCACCTCGGACACCGAGGCACTCGCCCCCGACGCTCCGCCGGTGCACGCCGAGGCTCCCGCCAACACCCTGCTGGACGTCTCGATGTTCGCCACCGAGGGGATCGACGACGTCTTCGCCGAGGCCCCCTGCGTCGTCGACGTCTCCGTCCGCACCGGGCGGCAGAACGCGCTGCCGCTGGAGACCAGGGCCGCGCTCGCCGCCTGGGACGACCGCGAGGAACAGCTCACCCTGCGCACCCCGACCCAGGTGCCGCACCAGGTGCGCACCGTCGCCGCGCGCTGCCTCGGGCTCGACGAGCGGGCCGTGCGGGTGCTGGTGCCGGACATGGGAGGCGGCTTCGGGCTCAAGTGCGTCGTCGGCCGGGAGGAGATCGCCGTCGCGGCGGCGGCCCTGCGGCTGGGCCGCCCGGTGAAGTGGACCGAGGACCGCAAGGACGCGCTCACCGCCTCCTTCCTCGCCCGCGAACAGCACTACGAGGCCCGCGCCGCGTTCGACGCCGAGGGACGCGTCCTCGGCCTCGACACCGACCTGATCTGCGACATGGGCGCCTACTCCTGCTATCCGTTCACCGCCGGCATCGAGCCGCTGATGGCCTCGTCCGAGATGCCCGGCGTCTACAAGGTGCCCGCCTACCGGGTCCGCGCCCGCGCCGTGGCGACGAACAAGGCGCCGAGCGCGCCCTACCGCGGGGTGAGCAGACCGCAGTACGTGATGGTCGTCGAGCGGCTCTTCGAGCGCGCCGCACGGGAGTTGGGGATCGACCCGGTGGAGATCCGCCGCCGGAACCTGATCACCGACTTCCCCTACACCGGCGTCAACAACGTCACCTACGACCCGGGCTCCTACCTGGAGTCGCTGGACCTGTGCGAGCGGACGCTCCGCGAGGAGGGGTGGTACGCACGTCGCGAGGAGGCCGCCGCCGAAGGCCGCCACCTCGGCATCGGCTACGCGTGCTTCAGCGAGCGCACCGGCTACGGCTCGACGGCCTTCGCCCAGCGGAAGATGGAGGTCGTCCCCGGCTTCGACATCGCCGAGGCGCGGATGGACGTCAGCGGCGCTCTCACCGTCTCCACCGGGACGATGAGCCACGGTCAGAGCCACGAGACGACGATGGCGCAGATCGCCGCGGACGAGCTCGGCCTCGACCTCGCCCGTGTCCGCATCCACCAGGGCGACACCGACCGCGTCACCTACGGCTGGGGCACCTTCGCCAGCCGGTCGATCGCCGTCGGCGGCAGCGCGGTGCGGCTCCCCCCCC
>NZ_AJTQ01000034.1 GCF_000262345.1 Streptomyces xiaopingdaonensis
TCGCCGCCGGGAAACTCGGCGAGAAGCTGCGGCTGATCGCCGCCTCCCGGTGGGAAGTCGGCCCGGACCGCGTGGAGTTGGGCGACGGCCGGGCGCGCAACGCCGACGACGGCAGCACGCTCGGCTATCCGGAGCTCGCGGAGATCGCCTACCTGAAGTCGCACCTGCTGCCGAAGGGCGTCGAGCCGGGACTCTCGGCGACGGCGAGCTTCGACGTCTTCAACGACGGCACCTTCTCCAACGCCACGCACGGCGTCGTGGTGGAGCTCCACGAAGCGACCGGCCAGGTGGAGATCGTGCGGTACGTCTGCGTGGAGGACTGCGGGGTGGCGATCAACCCGCAGGTCGTCGAGGGCCAGTGCCGCGGGGGGATCGCGCAGGGCATCGCAGGCGCGCTCTTCGAGGAGATCACCTACGACGCCCAGGGCGAGCCCTCGGCGACCAGCTTCATGGACTACCGGGTGCCCACCGCCATGGAGATCCCCGAGATCGGCATCGCCCACCTGGAGACGCCGTGCGCCTTCACCGAGACCGGCGCCAAGGGCGCCGGCGAGGGCGGCACCATCGGCGCGCCCGGCGCGGTGCTCAACGCCGTCAACGACGCGCTCCGCCCGACGGGCGTCGAGCTCGATCGGACACCCGTCACCCCGGAAACCGTCGCCGAAGCCCTGGAGCGTGCCTGATGTCCCGGATCACCCACGAGCCGCCGGACCGGCAGTTGTTGACGCTGGAGGTCAACGGCGAGGCGCACGAGGTACTCGTCGAGTCCCGCCGCACCCTCGTCGACGTCCTCCGGCACGACCTGGGGCTCACCGGCACCCACGTCGGCTGCGAGCACGGCATCTGCGGCGCCTGCACCGTCCTGATCGACGGGGCGCCCGCGCGTGCGTGCCTCACCTTCGCCGCGCAGGCGGAGGGGAGCGCCGTCGAGACCGTCGAGTCGCTCGACGGTGGCGGCGCGCCCGGGCGCCGGCTCTCGGACCTCCAGCAGGCGTTCACCGAGCACCACGCGTTGCAGTGCGGCTTCTGCACGCCCGGGTTCCTGATGCTCGCCGAGGGCCACCTCGCCGAGCAGCCGGCGCCGAGCAGGGAGGAGATACGCGAGGTGGTCGCCGCGAACCTGTGCCGGTGCACCGGCTACCAGACGATCGTCGACGCGATCGAGGACTGCGCCGGCCGGCGTCGGGCGGCCACGAGCGAGGAGGGCCCGTGCAACTGAGCAACCACGTCACCGTGAAGGCTTCGCCGCAGGAGGTCTTCGCCCTCGTCAACGACGTCGAGCGGGTGGTCTCCTGCATGCCGGGCGCCGCCCTCACCGGTCGCGACGGCGACGCCTGGCAGGGGCGGGTGAAGGTCAAGGTGGGCCCGATCACCGCCGCCTACGCCGGCACCGTGCGGTTCCTCGAAGTCGACGAGGAGCGCCGGACGCTGCGGGTGCAGGCCACCGGCGCCGACACGCACGGCAGCGGCGACGCGGAGGCGGCCGTCGCGCTGGAAGTGGCGTCGGTGCCCGAGGGGGCCGAACTCCGGCTGGAGACGGACCTGGTGATCCGCGGAAAGATAGCCCAGTTCGGCAAGGGCGCGGTGAACACCGTCTCGGACAAGCTCCTGCAGCAGTTCGCGCAGAACCTCGGCAGCCTCCTCGACCAGGACCGCGCGGCGGCCGCGGCGCCCGTCGCGTCCGGCGGGCCGGTCGG
>NZ_AJTQ01000035.1 GCF_000262345.1 Streptomyces xiaopingdaonensis
ACGTCCGCCGCCGTCGCCCGGTCGTCCCTCGGCGACGAGGAGTTGAACGGCCTCGCGATGCTCGTGCCGCCGAAGGTCGCCAGGTACGCGCCGCTCGCGGGCGCGTTCGCCTTCGGCCTCTTCGAGGGATGGCTGCTCGGCCGGGTGCTGACGCGCGAGAAGCAGCAGGCGCCGCGCGGGAGGATCCGATGAACCACTACGACGCTGAGACCGACCGCACCTACTCCCGCGCGGGCTTCGGCGCCCCGGTCCGACGCGGCGGTCGCCCGGCGCTGGTCGTCGTCGACCTCACCCGCGGCTTCACCGAACCGGACTTCCCTTCCGGGTCCGACCTCACCGGCGTCGTCGCCGCGACCTCCGCGCTCGTCGAGGCGGCGCGGCCCGCCGGGGTCCCCGTGCTCTGGACGGCGATCGCCTACAGCCCCGCCGAGGCCACGGGCCACTCGGTGACCTGGCTGGAGAAGGCCCAGGGGATGCGCGCGCTGGTGGAGGGGAGCGAACAGGTCGCGCTCGACCCGCGGTTGCCGCGCCGGGAGGAAGACCTGCTCGTGGTCAAGAAGGGCGCCTCGGCGTTCTTCGGCACCTCGCTCGCCGCCGCCCTCACCGGCCTCGGTTGCGACACCGTCCTCGTCTGCGGCGCCACCACCAGCGGTTGTGTGCGCGCCACCGCGGTCGACGCGGTGCAGTACGGCTATCCGGTGCTGGTGCCGCGCGGCTGCGTCGGCGACCGCGCGCGGGGGCCGCACGACGCCGCCCTCTTCGACATCCAGGCGAAGTACGGCGACGTCGTCGACGACGCGGAAGCCCTCGACTACCTGCGCGGGCTGCCGCCGATCGCTACCGCCTGACCCGACCGACTCCACGCACCGTCCCGCACCACCGTCAGGAGCAGCAGTGTCCCTGCCCGTCCACGCCACACCGCCCGACCGCTTCCTCACCCCGGAGGCGCTCGCCGACCTCGCCGACCTCCCTGCGCGCAGCCGCTGGGTACGCGCCGGCACCCTCCCGCTGCACCTTCTCGACTACGGCGGGGACGCACCCCCGCTGCTGATCCTCCCCGGCATCACCAGCCCGGCCGTGACGATGAACTTCGTGGCACGCCGACTCACCGACCTGGTCCGCCCGTTGGTCCTCGACGTCCGCGGCCGCGGCCTCTCCGGCGACGGCGAGGGGTACTCGCTGACGGAGTACGCGACCGACGTCGAGGCGGTCGTCGACGGCCTCGCGCTCGACCGGCCGCTGCTCCTCGGCCACTCGATGGGCGCCCGGATCGCTGCTGCCACCGCGGTGCGCGGCACCGTCGAACTCTCCGGCACCGTGCTGGTGGACCCGCCGACGAGCGGCCCCGGGCGCGGCGCCTATCCGACGACCCGGGAGGCGTTCCTCGGCCAACTCGCCGAGGCGCGGCGCGGCACCGACGCCGAGGAGGTCGGCCGCTCCTGGCCCCGCTGGCCGCTGCGGGAGCGCGCGCTGCGCGCCCGGTGGCTCGCGAGCTGCGGCGAGGCGGCGATCATCGGCACCCACGAGGGTTTCGAGACCGAGGACTTCTTCGACCTCTGGCCCGACGTCCCGGGCCCGGCGGCGCTGCTGTACGGCGCGGACAGCCCGGTGGTGCCCGCCGAGGCCGCCGCGGAGGCCGCACGCGCCCTCCCCGCGGCGACATTCCGGGAGATACCGGACGCCGGGCACATGGTCTTCTGGGACAACCCGGAAGCCTCCCTCGACCTGCTGCGCCAGACGCTGCGCGGCCTCCTCGACTGAGCGGCCGGCCGGCTGTCGGGCGCCCGCTCGAGGGCCCAACTGCCGTGCTTAAGTGGGCTCATGGCTGACAACACCCCCCCTGCTGCGCGCTCGGAGAGCGCGCCACCGGCTGCGCTGACCGCCGCGCCCGGATACCAGGTCAGGCGGCTGTACCAGGCGTACCTCGCCGTCTGGCTGCACACCGTCGACGCCACGCTGACCGGACCGCAGTTCGCGGTCCTCACCGCGGTGGACGCCGATCCGGGTCAGGACCAGTCGTCCATGGCCTCCGCCGTCGCGCTCGACACCTCCACCATGGCGGACGTCGCACGGCGGTTGGAGCGCCGCGGCCTGCTGGAGCGCCGCACGGCCGCCGCCGACGGCCGGCGCAAGCTGCTCTACCTCACGGAACTCGGCGCCCGGACCCTCCGTGAGGCGCACCACCGCGCACGGGAGTTGGACGAGTCGCTGCTCGCGCCGTACCCGCCCGCGCGCCGTACCGAGCTCCTCGCGGAGCTGACCGCTCTCGCCGACCACTGGGTTCAGTTGGCCGACGAATCCTGACCCCCGGAGGACCCCGTGACAGACCACCACATCGGCATGATCGTGCCCAGCTCCAACCTGACGATGGAGGACGAGCTGCCGCGCATGCTGCGCGCCCGACAGGAGGAGCTTCCGGAGGACAGGTTCCTCTTCCACAGCAGCCGGATGCGGATGCAGCACGTCACGCCGGAGCAACTGCGGGCGATGAACGCGCAGACCGAGCGGGCGGCGCTCGAACTCGCCGACGCCCGGCCGGACGTGGTGGCCTCCGCCTGCCTCGTCGCGCTGATGGCGCAGGGTCCCGGCTACCACTGCACCGCCGAGCGGGAGATCGCCGCGGGTCTGCGTGCGGGCGACTGCGCGGCGCCCGTGCTGTCCAGCGCCGGGGCGCTGTTGGGGGCGCTGGAGACGCTGGGCGCCCAGCGGGTCGCGCTCGTCGCCCCGTACATGAAGGAGCTCACCGGCAAGGTCGTCGACTACATCCAGGACGCGGGCGTCAAGGTCGTCGACTCGCTCAGCCTCCAGGTCCCCGACAACCTCGACGTCGCCCGCCTCGATCCGGACGACCTGCGCACCCACTGGCAGCACCTCGACCTCACCGACGCCGGCGCGATCGTCCTCTCCGCCTGCGTGCAGATGCCCTCGCTCTCCGCGATCCAGCACGTCGAGGACGCCTCGGGGCTCCCCGTCCTCTCCGCCGCGACGGCGACGGTGCACGGTCTCCTCACCGCTCTCGGGCTGCGCCCCTACGTGCCGAACGCGGGGCGTCTGCTCGCCGATCGGGGCTGAACCCGGCGAAACGGGTGCTTCCCGTCGTACGTCACTTCTCCGACGCCGCGCGCCCCGCTCCTTTGCGGGGGCGCGGCGGGGGAGTGGGCACGGGGCGTCCGCCGGGGACGCCCGCACGTCGGGCGTCCCCGGTCGCTCGCCTCGACTCGCCGGTGAGAGCGGTGACGACGAGGACCGTCCTCCCTGAGCAGACCCGGACCCGCCGCTGCGTCGACGGGGGTCGACGTGGTGCGCGTCGCAGGCCGCCATCCGTCGGTCCGCCCGGCTGCCGTGCCCCTGAAGACCCGCAAGGGTGCGAGGCACTCCGCAAACAGGACGCCACTTCGCGGCGCAGCCGCCGACATGCCTGCCTCCCAGGCCGTTGAGTCCACGTGGCCCCGACGACCCCCGGCGCGCCCCGCTTCACCGACGCGGTGCAGGTGCGTGGAGGCCGTCCGGCTCGGGGGCCGATTGTCGGAGCGGTCTGCTAAGACTGGGCGGGTGAGCAGCGAGGACGAGCGGGAGGGCGGGGCGCCGCCCGAGCAGTTGGCGTTGATCCGGGAGACGGTGCGGAAGAAGCGTGCGCCGAAGGCGAAGCCCCGGACGTGGCGCGGCGTGGAGCCGGCGTCCGAACTGCCCGTGGCCCGGGTCCTCGTGGACAAGGGACTCGTCCACCTCGACCGGTACTTCGACTACGCCGTCCCCGCCGCCATGGACGAGGAGGCACAGCCCGGGGTGCGGGTGCGGGTGCGGTTCGGGGCGGGGGAGCGCGAGGGACGGCGCGAGGGCGGCAGGCTCACGGGCGGCTTCATCGTGGAGCGGGCGGCCCGCAGCGACTTTCCGGGGGCGCTCGCGCCGCTCGCACAGGTGCTCTCCACCGAGCGCGTCTTCACGCCCGAACTCCGGGAGCTGTGCCGGGCGGTCGCCGACAGGTACGCCGGATCGCTCGCCGACGTCGTGCAGTTGGCGGTGCCGCCGCGGGTGGCGCGGGTGGAGAAGAAGCCGTCGCCCGAGCGGCTTCCGCCGCCCGCGGCGCCCGAGCCCGGCGGTTGGTCGCGGTACGAGGAGGGCCCCGGGTACCTGGCGGCGCTGGAGCGCGGGGAGGCGCCCCGTGCGGTGTGGACGGCGCTCCCCGGCGCCTGGCCCGAGGAGCTGGCCCGCGCGATGGCCGCGACGCTCGCCGGGGGCCGCGGCGCGCTCGCGGTCCTGCCCGACGGGAGGGCGGCCCGGCGCGTGGACGCCGCGCTGACGGAGCTGCTCGGCGCGGGGCACCACGCCCTGCTCACGGCCGACGCCGGCCCCGACGCGCGGTACCGCAGATGGCTCGCGGTGAAGCGCGGGGCCGTACGCGCCGTCGTCGGTACGCGGGCTGCGATGTTCGCGCCCGTACAGCAGTTGGGGCTCGCCGCGATCTGGGACGACGCCGACCTGGCCCACAGCGACGACCATGCGCCGCAGCCGCACGCCCGCGAGGTGCTGCTGCTCCGCGCGGTCCACGAGCGGTGCGGGTTCCTGCTGGGGGCGCACGGGCGCACGGTCGAGGCGGAGCAGCTCGTGGAGTCCGGATGGGCGGGCGAGCTGGTCGCACCGCGCGGTGTGCTGAGGGAGCGTGCGCCGCAGGTGCGCACGGTCGGCGAGGGGGACGAGGCGCGGGACGCGGCAGCCCGTGCCGCGCGGCTGCCGAGCGTCGCGTGGCAGGCCGCCCGCGAGGGGCTGGCGTCGGGCCCCGTGCTGGTGCAGGTGCCGCGGCGCGGCTACGTACCGGGGCTGGCGTGCGAGCGGTGCCGCGAGTCGGCGCGGTGCGCCCGGTGCGCCGGGCCCCTGGAGCTGACGGGGAGCGAGGAGCCGCCCCGCTGCCGCTGGTGCGGGACGCGGGAGCCGTGGCGGTGCCCGTCCTGCGGCGGGGCGCGGCTGCGCGGCCGCGTCTTCGGAACGCTGCGCACGGCCGAGGAGTTGGGGCGCGCCTTCCCCTCCGTGCCGGTGCGCACTTCGGGCGGCGACCACCTCCTCGACGACGTCCCTGACGCCCCTGGCCTGGTCGTCGCCACCCCCGGCGCCGAGCCGCCGACGCGCGGGTGCGGATACGCGGCCGCGCTCCTCCTCGACGGTTGGGCGCTCCTCGGCCGCGCCGACCTGCGCGCGGGTGAGGAGGCGCTGCGGCGGTGGCTCGGCGCGGCGGCGCTGGTGCGCGGGAGCGAGGACGGCGGGCGGGTCGTCGTGGTCGCGGACGCGGCGCAGCGGCCGGTGCAGGCGCTGGTGCGGTGGGACCCGTCCGGCTTCGCGGCACGGGAGTTGGCCGAACGCGCCCAGCTCGGTTTCCCCCCGGTCTCCCGGATGGCGGCCGTGAGCGGGCGTCCCGAGGCGGTCGCCGGACTGCTCGCCGGCGCCGAACTCCCCCCGGAGAGTGAGGTGTTGGGCCCGGTCGCACTACCGGTCGCGGAGTCCCCGCGGACGCGCAGGGTGGGCGGTCCGCCCGTCGGAGAGGCGTGGGAGCGCGCTCTGGTGCGCGTGCCGCCCGGGTCGGGGGCGGCGATGGCGGCGGCGTTGAAGACGGCCCAGGTGCAGCGGCTGACGCGGCGGGAGGGGCCGCCGGTGCAGATCAGGGTCGACCCGATCGACATCGGATGACGGTCCGGGCCCGGGCCGAACTGCACCGCCGCGCCTGGAGGTTGCTCTTCGCGCGGCGACGCCTCCCGGGCAGGACGGGGCGCACGGCGTGCGGGACCCTGACGTACCGCCGAGTCCCGCACGCCCGCCCTCAGCCCGTGCGGGGCCCCGGGAAGGCGCCGGTCCGCGGTTCGCGGGAGGACTCCCTGGCCGGCCCCGAGGACTGCGCGGGTACGGAGGGTGCCGTCGCGGGGCGCGGTGCCTCGGCCTCGGGCGCGGTCCGCGGTTCGGACGCGGTGTCGCGCGCGGGGGCGCGCCGTGCGCCGTAGCGCCGGTGGACGGCCTGCTTGGTGACGCCGAGAGCCGACCCCACGGCGTCCCAGGAGAAGCCGAGCGAGCGGTCGAAGTCGACGGCTGCGGTGACGAGCGTCTCGACGCTGTCCCGGAGTTCCTGGGCGAGCCGGACAGTCGGGGCCGGCGCCCTGCCGTAGACGACGAAACCGGTCGAGGGGCCCGTACGCCTGGGGCGGTAGACGTTGCCGAGCTGCGCGGTGAGGGTGCGGAGGGCGTCGACCTGGCGGCGGACCCGTTCGATGTCCCGTACCAGGAGGTGCAGGGTGGCCCGGGCCTGGGCGTCGTGCGTTACGTGATCGGCCATGAAGGAGCCTCTCGAACCGGCTGTACAAGTGGGGGGCGAGACCGGACCGCGAAGCGGTCGGAATCGGTCAATCTGACTTGACCAACGCATGAGCGGTCACTGTGGTCACGCTGCTGGGGCGTGTGCTCAACGGAGGTGGGGCGCGTCGGGGTTGGCTCGCGCCGTACGAGCGCCGGGCGTACCCGGGCGCTCGTCACGCGGGCTCGTACCGGCCGCAACGGCGCCCTTGCGCTTACCTAGACTGGTGCGCCCGGCCGCTGCGGTCGGCCCCGCTCGCCAGCCGTCCTCCGAGAGGTAGTCCGCCACCGATGAGGCTCGTCTTCGCCGGCACCCCCGAGGTCGCCGTCCCCGCCCTCGACACACTGCTCTCGTCCGCGCGCCACGAGGTCGCCGCGGTCGTCACCAGGCCGGACGCGCGCGCCGGGAGGGGGCGCAAGCTCGCCCCGAGTCCGGTCGCCGAGCGCGCGGCCGAGGAGGGCATCGAGGTCCTCAAGCCGGCGAAGCCCGGGGACGCCGAGTTCCTCGCGCGGCTGCGGGAGATCGCGCCCGACTGCTGCCCCGTCGTCGCCTACGGGGCGCTGCTGCCCAAGCGCGCCCTCGAAGTCCCGCGGCACGGCTGGGTGAACCTGCACTTCTCGCTCCTCCCCGCCTGGCGGGGCGCGGCCCCCGTGCAGCACGCGCTCCTCGCGGGCGACGAGGTCACGGGTGCCTCCACCTTCCGGATCGGCGAGGGACTCGACGACGGCCCCGTCTACGGCGTCGTCACGGAGGAGGTCCGCCGCACCGACACCAGCGGCGACCTGCTCACCCGGCTCGCGCTCGCCGGAGCCGGCCTGCTCGGCGCGACGATGGACGGCATCGCGGACGGCACGCTCGAGCCGAAGCCGCAGCCGGCCGAGGGCGTCTCGCTGGCGCCGAAGCTCACCGTCGAGGACGCGCGGATCGACTGGAGCGCGCCCGCGCTCCGTATCGACCGGGTGGTGCGCGGCTGCTCGCCCGCGCCCGGCGCGTGGACGCTCTTCCGGGGGGAGCGCCTGAAGGTACGCGCGCTCGCTCCGGACGCCGAGGCCGCGCCGCTCCCCTCGGGAGAGCTCCGGGTGGGCAAGCACTCCGTCCACGTCGGCACGGGCTCGCAGCCCGTCGCTCTGGAGTGGGTGCAGCCGCAGGGCAAGAAGCCCATGGCGGCGGCGGATTGGGCCCGCGGGCTGCGGCTCGCCGACGGAGCCCGGCTCGGCGAGTAGGCACGGGCGCTGCCGCCGGCGCGGGCGCCCGCGCCGGTGCTCCGCCGTCCGACGTAGGCTGGGGCGTACGCAGAACCCTCTCCCGCCCTTGCGGGACCCAGTACCCCCGGAGCACCTTCACCCGTGAGCACCCGGCAGCAGCGTCCAGCCAAGCCCTACCGGCGCCCCCGCCGCGACCCCGTCCGCATCCTCGCCTACGAGGCGCTGCGCGCCGTCGACGAGCGTGACGCCTACGCCAATCTGGTCCTCCCACCGATGCTCAGGAAGGCGCGCGACAAAGGGGAGTTGGACGAGCGCGACGCCGCCCTGGCGACCGAGCTCGTCTACGGCACCCTGCGCCGCCAGGGCAGCTACGACGCGGTGATCGCGGAGTGCGTCGACCGCCCGCTGCGCGAGGTGGACCCGCCGGTGCTCGACGTGCTCTCGCTCGGCGCCCACCAGTTGCTCGGCACGCGCATCCCCCCGCACGCGGCGGTGAGCGCGACGGTCGAGCTGGCTCGCGCCGTGCTGGGGGACGGCCGCGCGAAGTTCGTCAACGCCGTGCTCCGGCGCATCTCGGCGCGCGGATACGACGAGTGGCTCGCCCGGGTCGCCCCACCGCTCGACGAGGACCCGGAGGAGCACCTCGCCGTCCACCATGCGCACCCGCGGTGGATCGTCTCGGCCTTCTGGGACGCGCTCACCGCCGCGGGCACGGGCGAGGCGACGGCCGAGCAGGTCGCCGAGGCGCTGGAGGCCGACAACGAGCGCCCCGCCGTCACCCTCGTCGCGCGCCCGGGCCGCGCCACCCGGGACGAGCTCCTCAACGGCACGGCCACCGCGGGCAGTTGGTCGCCGTACGCGGCGCACCTCGACGAGGGCGGCGAGCCGGGAGCGCTCGACGCGGTGCGCGAGGGGCGCGCCGGCGTGCAGGACGAGGGGAGCCAACTCGTCGCGCTCGCCCTCGCGGCCGCGCCCGTCGACGGCGACGACCGCGCCTGGCTCGACGTCTGCGCGGGCCCCGGCGGAAAGGCCGCGCTGCTCGCCGCGCTCGCGGCCGAGCGCGGCGCCGGACTCGTGGCGGCGGAGAAGCAGCCGCACCGCGCGGGGCTCGTCGCGCGGTCGCTCGCCGGCAACCCCGGGCCCTGCACGGTGGTCACCGCCGACGGCACGCGCCCGCCGTGGCAGCCCGGCAGCTTCGACCGCGTCCTCGTCGACGTGCCGTGCTCGGGCCTCGGCGCGCTCCGCCGGCGCCCCGAGGCGCGGTGGCGCCGCCGGCCCGAGGACCTCCAGGGGTTCGCGCCGCTCCAGCGGAGCCTGCTGCGCGAGGCGCTCCGCGCGGCGCGCCCCGGCGGCGTCGTGGCGTACGTGACCTGCTCGCCGCACCTGGCGGAGACCCGCCTCGTCGTGGACGACGTCCTGGAGCGGCTCCCCGACGGCCTGGCGGCCGAGCGGCTTGACGCGCGTCCGCTGCTGCCCGGCGTGCCCGGCCTCGGCGACGGTCCCGACGTCCAGCTCTGGCCGCACCTGCACGGCACGGACGCGATGTACCTCGCCCTGCTGCGGCGTACGGCCTGACGGCGGGCGGCCGACGCTGCCCGGTGCGGGGACGGTCGGGGTGCCGTGCACGGGTCGGCGAGGACCGCGGTGGTCCGGCGGCTCATGACGACCAGGCCGGGAGACGCGGGGGTGCACCGCCGCAGAGACCGGCTTGTGCTCCGGTGCGCGGCCCCCGGGCCGCCGACTTCCCGGCGCGCGGTGTGAGCGGGTCCGCCGGAGAGATGTCCGGCCGGTAACGGATCGATGGCCGTACGGCAACCGCCCGGACTCGGGCTGTCGCGGCAACGAGTTCGCGCAATTCGCGGAGGTGTCGCCGGCGGTTCCGAACCGGCGGCGTCGGCTATTCCAGGTGAGCGGCGGCCAATTCGGAAGGCTGCAAAGGAGTTCGGCCGTGCGGCAGGACCGGCGGGTTGCGGAGGATTCGCACGGCGTATTCGGGCAGTGAATTCCGCGAAGGCTCCCGTCGGGCCTGCTCGGCGCGGAGACCGCGCCGAGCAGGCCCGCGAGGGGCGACCGTGCCGTGCCCCTCCTGGCGCCCGGCAATTCGCGGCCGGGCCCGGCCGCCCGCGCCGATATTTCCTGGACAGCGGATCGCACCCGGACCGTTTCCCCGGCGGTTTTCCCGGGGTCGGCAAAAGCTTTGTACCGGTCCGCGCAAAGTGCCCGAGCAAATCCCGCTGCACGGCTCTGACCTGCGGCTTCGTGATAGGTTTCAGGTATGGCTCAGATCAACCCCAGCATCCTTTCCGCGGACTTCGCCAACCTCGCCGCAGAGGCGGAGGCGGTGCAGGGTGCTGACTGGCTCCACGTCGACGTGATGGACAACCACTTCGTCCCCAACCTCACGCTCGGCGTGCCCGTGGTCGAGTCGCTGCACAAGGCGACGCGGACCCCGCTCGACTGCCACCTGATGATCGAGGAGCCGGACCGCTGGGCCCCCGCGTACGTCGAGGCGGGCGCCGGCTCCGTCACCTTCCACGCGGAGGCGGCCGCCGCGCCGGTGCGACTGGCGCGGGAGCTCCGGACGAAGGGGGCGCGCGCGTCGATGGCGCTGAAGCCGGCGACGCCGGTCGAACCGTACGAGGACCTCCTCCCCGAGCTCGACATGCTGCTGGTGATGACGGTCGAGCCCGGCTTCGGCGGGCAGGCGTTCCTCGACATCATGCTCCCGAAGATCCGCCGCACCCGGCAGTTGATCGAGAAGCACGGCCTGGAGATGTGGCTCCAGGTCGACGGCGGCGTCTCGGCCGAGACCGTCGAGCGGTGCGCGGAGGCAGGGGCCGACGTCTTCGTCGCCGGGTCCGCCGTCTACAGCGCCGAGGACCCGGCTGAGGCGGTGCGCGTACTGCGCGCGCAGGCCGAGAACGCGCGCCACACCTGCCGTTGAGCGCGTACGAACAGGCTCCGGGACCGGGGCAATCTGCAAGGATGAACGCGCGGCGCCAGAGCGCGCAGAGTGCGCACAAGGCAAGACTGTGAGGTGAATGCGGTGTCGTCGGGCCGAGCCACGCGTATGGGACCCGCCGAGCTGATGCAGGCGGCGGCGATGGCGCGCCGCTTCTACCTGGAGGGGAAATCCAAGATCCAGATCGCCGACGAGTTCGGCGTCAGCCGCTTCAAGGTGGCGCGTGTGCTGGAGACGGCGCTCGAACGCGACCTGATCCGGATCGAGATCCGGGTGCCGGCCGAGCTCGACGCGGAGCGCTCCGACGCGCTCCGCGCCAAGTACGGCCTGCGGCACGTCGTGGTCGTCGAGTCGCCCGCCGAGGCTGCGGACGACGCCGCCGACCCGGAGAACCTCGGCGAGGTGGCGGCCGACCTGCTCGGTGAACTCGTCACCGAGGGGGACGTCCTCGGCCTCGCGTGGGGGCGCTCCACGATCCACATGGCCGCGGCGCTGCGGCAGCTTCCGCCGTGCACCGTCGTCCAACTCACCGGTGTCTACGACGCCGGTACCGCCGACCGCGGCTCCGTCGAGGCGGTACGCCGCGCGGCCGAGGTCGCGGGCGGCGAGGCCCACCCGATCTACGCGCCGATGCTTCTCCCCGACGCGGGCACGGCGGCGGCGCTGCGCAGCCAGACGGGCATCGCGCGCGCCTTCGACTACTTCGACAAGGTGACGGTGGCGGCCGTCTCGATCGGCTCCTGGGAGCCGGGCATCTCCACCGTCCACGACATGCTCAGCGACACCGGGCGGGAGCACTACTCCTCGCTCGGCGTCGCGGCCGAGATGTCGGCCCACCTCTTCGACTCGGCGGGCCGGAGGATCGGCAGGGACCTGGGGGAGCGCTGCATCACCGTCGAGGCGGAGCGGCTGCGGCGCATCCCCGAGGTCGTGGCGATCGCCGGTGGTCAGCGCAAGTCGGCCGCGATCGGCGCCGTCCTCCGCTCCGGCCTCGTGACGAGCCTCGTCACCGACACCGCCGCGGCCGACGCCCTCCTCCTCGGCGAACAGCCGGGCCCCCGCCCGGCGTTGGAGCGCAAGGACCCCGACGGCGCGGCCCTGCACAGCTGACCCCCAGGGAGCGCACGCGCGCCCTGGGGCGCGCGGCGCTTCCGCCGCTGCGGGCTTCCGGGGCACAACTCTCGTACGCCGTCGGGGGGTCGGGCAGTCCGGTGGCGACGCCGCTGCCGGCACGTCTGCTCGCGCGGGGGAGGGCCCCTGCCGCAGCGACCGGCTGTTTGCGACGAGGGCCCGGCCGAAGGACGATTCGGCCTCCGGGCGCAGGTGACGACGGCTCCCTCTCTCCGGGACGGTGCGGACGCGAGCCGGACTGCGGCTCCGCGACGGTGTCTTCGTGCAGCCGTGGAGACTCCAGCCGCTGGTGACGAAGCGTCAGCGAACGTCCTCCTCAAGCCCTCTTGCTGCAAAGCCCGTTGGCCGCGGCTCCCGAAGACGGCACGCTGCACCCGGTCGCACGGCTGGCCCCTTCGCCGATTCTGCGCCGAAATCGGTCCCTCGGTATGGCGGCCCCGGCCGCGCACCGCACGTCCGACAACGCGGCGACCCCGACGCGGCGCCCGGCCGCGCTGATCCGACACCGCCCCGCCGCATCGCTACGGTCCGAACGGCGCACCTCTGCGGGACGCGGCCTTGCCCCGGCCGGAACCGGCGAATGACGGGCCCAACCGCCCGAACGCCACGAGACGTTGCGGCCGCTCCTTCCCACGGCTCCGCGCGCCGGCGCGCGGGCTGTTCGCGCGCGGCCTTCCGCGTAACCCAACTGACCGAGATCAGGCGCCGATTCACACCCCGGCAACAAAGATGCGTTAAGAAAGCGTTAATATACTTCCCGTCCTGGGCCGCAGGCGGCTGGCCCCGCACCCGTTCGAGGAGGCAAGCGCAATGACCACCCGCAGCACGAAGTTGCCCGGGGTGGGCACGCAGTACGACATCTCGACCCGCGCGGGCCGCCGCGTCTCGGTCGTCGCGCATCAGGACGGGCGTCGCTTCCTCGCCTTCTACACGCCGGACGATCCGGACGCCTGCCAGGCCACGGTCCCGCTCGACCCGGACGAGGCCGGCTCGCTCGCGAAGATCCTCGAACCGGGGGAAGCGCAGACACCCGGGCTCGGCGCCTGCGGCCTCGATATCGACCTGGTCACCGTCCGCATCCCGCTCACCGGTCACTCGCCGTACAGCGGCGAAGTGTTGGGGGAGACGAAGGCCCGCACGAGGACCGGCGCCTCGATCGTCGCCGTCCTCCGGCGGACCGGTCCCGTCCCCTCGCCGACGCCGGACTTCCGGCTGGAGGCCGGTGACGTGCTGGTCGCCGTCGGCACCAGAGAGGGCGTGGACGAGCTGACCCGGATCATCTCCGGAACCTGAATCGCCGAAAAGCAGCACCGCCGGACTCCCGGCTCACCCGATCCCCACTCGTCAGAGGAGGCGTCGAGCACACCGCTCATTACTCGAACCCCCTTATGCGGCAAGGGGGTTCACCCGCATCTGCGGCGCACCCCACGGCGCCGTGACCGGTCCAGAGGTCCGGTCACCCGACGACCGACAACCCGACGACCGCGAGAACCCGAACGCATCGACGGAGCACGCGCGCACCGCCACCGCCACGCGCGGCGCGGCCCGGCGGCGCGTCCGCACCGCGGCCGCGCCGGGACGAGCAACTGCCCAGTCGACAAACCGACCGACAAACCCGCCTGACGAAGGAGCCTGCACAGGAGCCTGACGGAAGGTAAGCGACCAGCCGGACAGTACCGGCAACGCGGGAGAGGGGCCCCCTATATGCACGAAACCACCGTCCTCCTGATCGAGTTGGGCGCAGTCATCCTCGGCCTCGGGCTCGTGGGTCGGCTCGCCGGCCGCATCGGGCTTTCGCCGATCCCCCTCTACCTGCTCGCCGGGCTCGCCTTCGGCCAAGGGGGTCTCTTCCCGCTCACCGCGAGCGAGGAGTTCATCAGCGTCGGCTCGGAGATAGGCGTCATCCTGCTGCTGCTCCTCCTCGGACTGGAGTACAGCGCCTCCGAGTTGGTGACCAGCCTCAAGACGCAGTACCCCTCGGGGATCGTCGACTTCCTCCTCAACGCGCTCCCCGGCGCCGTCGCCGCCCTGCTCATGGGGTGGGGCCCCGTCGCCGCCGTGGCGCTCGCCGGCGTCACCTGGATCTCGTCCTCGGGCGTCATCGCCAAGGTCCTCACCGACCTGGGACGGCTGGGCAACCGCGAGACGCCTGTCATCCTCGGTGTCCTCGTCATGGAGGACCTCTCCATGGCCGTCTACCTTCCACTGCTCACGGCGCTCGTCGCGGGTCTCGGCCTCGCCGGTACCAGCGTCGCGCTGCTCGTGGCGATCGGCACGGTCGGCATCGTCCTTTTCGTCGCGCTGCGCCACGGACGGTTGATCAGCCGCGCGGTGAGCTCGGACGTACCGGAGATGCTGCTCCTCGTGGTCCTGGGGCTGACGCTGCTCGTCGCGGGGCTGGCGCAGAAGCTCCAGGTGTCGGCCGCCGTCGGCGCCTTCCTCGTCGGGATCGCGCTCTCGGGCGAGACGGCGAAGAACGCGCGGAGCCTGCTGAGTCCGCTGCGGGATCTCTTCGCCGCCGTCTTCTTCGTCTTCTTCGGGCTGAGCACCGTGCCGGCCGACATCGTGCCGGTGATCGTCCCCGCGCTGATCCTCGCCGCCGTGACCACCGTGACCAAGATCGCGACGGGCTCCTACGCGGCACGTCGTGCCGGGGTGGCCCTGCCGGGACGGCTCCGCGCGGGCGCGGGGCTGGTGGCCAGGGGGGAGTTCTCCATCGTCATCGCGGGGCTCGCCGCGGGGGTCGACCACAGACTGGTGCCGCTCGCCACGGCGTACGTGCTGATCATGGTGATCGTCGGTCCCGTCGCGGCCCGTTGGACGGAGCCCACGGTCCGTCGCCTCCGGCGCCTGCTCGCGCGGTCCCCCGCGTCCGCGGCGCCGGAGACCGTGCCGCAGCAGACCGAAGGGGCGCCGCCCGCCGTCCCGCGCTGAGCGGTCCCGGCGGTGCAGCACACCGAGCCGCCGCTCGCGCTCCGTACGCGCCCGCGCACGGATCGCGAGCGGTGGCCCGGTGCTCCGTAGGAAGGCACAGCGCCTCCGCGCGCACCTTCGGTCGATCGTCTGTTCGCGGTCTCTCGCTGCGGCGTGGGAGACTGAAGTACGTGCGTTTCCTCAATGACCAGCAGCCGCAGTACGACCTGACGTACGACGACGTCTTCATGGTCCCGAACCGTTCGACGGTCGGTTCCCGGCAGGGAGTCGACCTCTCCACGCCGGACGGGACGGGGACCACCATCCCCCTCGTCGTCGCCAACATGACGGCGATCGCGGGCCGCCGCATGGCCGAGACCGTCGCCCGCCGCGGGGGGCTCGTCGTCATCCCGCAGGACATCCCGCTCGACGTCGTCACCGACGTCATCCACTGGACGAAGCGCCGCCACCTGGTGCTCGACACCCCCATCACCCTCGACCCGTGGCAGACCGTCGCCGACGCGCTCTCCCTCCTCCCCAAGCGGGCGCACGGCGCCGGCATCGTGGTGCGGGACGAGCGGCCCGTCGGGGTCGTCACGGAAGCGGACCTGACCGGGGTCGACCGCTTCACCCAGCTCTCCGAGGTGATGTCGTCCGAACTGCTGGTCCTCGACGCCGAGATCGACCCGCGCGAGGCCTTCAACCGCCTCGACGGGGCGCACCGCAAGCTCGCGCCCGCCGTCGACAAGGACGGCCGCCTCGTCGGCATCCTCACGCGCAAGGGCGCCCTGCGCGCGACGCTCTACACCCCCGCCACCGACGACCAGGGACGGCTGCGGGTGGCGGCGGCCGTCGGCATCAACGGGGACGTGGCGGGGCGCGCCCGCGCGCTCCTCGACGCCGGTGTCGACACGCTCGTCGTCGACACCGCGCACGGCCACCAGGAGCGGATGGTCGAAGCGCTACGGGCCGTGCGGGCGCTCGGTCCCGAGGTACCGCTCGTCGCGGGGAACGTGGTCTCGGCCGAGGGGGTGCGCGACCTCGTCGAGGCGGGGGCCGACATCGTGAAGGTCGGCGTCGGGCCCGGCGCGATGTGCACCACGCGGATGATGACGGGCGTCGGCCGGCCGCAGTTCTCCGCGGTGCTCGAATGCGCCACCGAGGCGCGGAAGTTCGGCAAGCACGTGTGGGCCGACGGCGGCGTACGGCACCCGCGCGACGTCGCGATGGCGCTCGCGGCCGGGGCGTCCAACGTGATGGTCGGCTCGTGGTTCGCCGGCACCTACGAGTCGCCGGGGGATCTCCAGCTCAGCTCCGAGGGGCGCCCCTACAAGGAGTCCTTCGGCATGGCCTCGGCGCGTGCGGTGCGCCACCGCACCAGCGAGGAGTCGGCGTACGACCGGGCGCGCAAGGCCGTCTTCGAGGAAGGGATCTCCACCTCGCGGATGTTCCTCGACCCGACCCGCCCCGGGGTCGAGGACCTCATCGACTCGGTCATCGCCGGGGTGCGCTCCTCCTGCACCTACGCGGGCGCGGCGACCGTCGAGGAGTTCGCCGAGCGTGCGGTCGTCGGCATCCAGAGCGCCGCCGGATACGCGGAGGGCAAGCCGCTGCACGCCAGTTGGTGAGCCCGGGCCCCGCTCCCTTGCGGCGTCAGCGGGGGAGCGGGGTGAGCAGGCAGCGAGCCGTCGTCCCGGCGTCGGCGTCGAGCCGCTCGGCCAACTCCGCTGCGAGCGACGGCGCGGCGCGCAGCTCCCACAGTGCACGGAACGCCGCCCATGCGCCGCGGAGCGCCCGATCGAGGCTCCAGGCGCCGACGAGATGGGCCAGCGGCTCCGTGACGACGAGGGCCTCGGGGCCCGTCGTCAACTCCTCGCGCACCCGCTCCTCGACTCCGGCGAGCAGTTCCCCGATGCGCGCGTAGTCGCGTTCGATCGCCGGCGGTTCGAGGCCGTCGAGCCGGCAGGTCTCCAGCAGCGCCAGCGGGAGGTCGTGCGCCGCCATCGCGTGGACGCCGCTCAGCGCGAACTGCACTCCGCGCACGGACGGGTGGCGGCGCGAGCGGAGGAGCGGGCGCCAGCACGCGGGGAGCGCGGCGCCGGTGTCGTCGGCGGCGAGCGCGTCGAGGTACCGGCGGGTGAGGCGTGCCGCGAGCGCGCCCGCGGCGGGGCTCGGCTCCTCGAAGGACTCGATCGCGGCGAGGTAGAGCCAGTTGAAGAGGACGAGGCCGTCGTCCGTGCGGAGGGACCGTGTGGCGGCGCGCAGCGCGTGCGCGGAATCGGCAAGAGGCGGTGGGGGAGCCGGGGGCTGGCTCGTGGTTGTCGTCATGGACGCACAGTTGCAGAGTCGGCACGGTGCGTAGGCGGGAGAGCGGTGCATGTAGCCCGCACGAGGGAAGGGGTGGGTTCCGGGGTGACGGAACTCCTGCCTCCGGGAGTGCGGTCCCGGTGCCCGACCCGGTTACCGGGCGAGGGCCGTTCCCGCTCCCGAGTACCGCGTGCCGGCCGACCTTTCGGCGTCGACGAAGCGGCCGTCGGCCGGCACCGGCAGGGGTCTTCTCGCCTCGGACGACTTCTTTCTCCGAGCCGGCGTTGTCAGAGGTGCTGGCTAGCGTCCGTCCCATGAACACAGGCGACACCACCACGGTCCGACTCGACGCCCTGCGCGCCGAGTCGGGGACGGCCACCAGGGCGTCGGCCCGCAAGGCGGTCAGCGGGCTCGTCCTGCTCGTACGCGCGGCGGTCGTCCTCGCCGTCCTCGGGCTACTGGGCAGGCGGAGCCGGGAAGCGGAGCGGTACGACACCGTGGTGCACCGGCTGCGGGTTCGCGGGTGGGGATCACCCGTGAGTGACGCCCCGCGGGCGCTCCGCGTCGGAGCGGTCCCGCACCGCTCCCCGAGGCGCCCGCCTCCGCCGTGTCGCTGCCCGGCGGGAGCGGAGCCGGGGCGGCGAGGCACCCGTCGGGCTTCCGGGGCGGGGTCCTCCGGCGGCGGAAGCGACCTCGGCGGGCGACCGGCGGCGGAGGGGGACCCGCCGCGGGCGGACGCCGGTGCGCAACGGCCTTGCCGGGCGCGGCTCGGGCGTCTGCTGCTCGGCCGTGCGGGTGCGGTCGCCGAGCCGGGCTGTGGCGAGCACCGCGAGCACACCGAGCCCCGCGCCGGCCCAACTGAGCCGGGTCACCGAGACGGTGAGCGGCATCCAGGAGGCCATCAGGCCGACGGCGACGGCGGGCACCCCCGAGCCGAGGTAGAAGAGGAGGTGGAGCGCGGCACCGGTGCCGGCGCGCTGCTCGGCCGGTGTCCGCGCGTCGACCGCCCGCGCGGCTCCGCTGAACGCCAACCCGTGCCCCGCGCCGACGAGCACGGCCGCGCCGAGCGTGGCCGGCAGCGAGGCGGCCCCCGTCGCGGCGAGGAGCAGCAGGCTCACGGTGACGGCGGCGACGCCGAGCCGCTGCGCGGCGCCGGGATCGCAGCGCCGGCCGGCGAGTTGGGCGAGCAGCGACAGGGTCAGCACCGCCCCCAGCACCCCGCCGCTCAGGGCCGGGTCGTCGCTGCGCAGAGTGCGCTCCAGCAGGGCGGGCACCAGGGCGAGGTAGATCCCCACGCCGGCCCAGACGAGGAACCCGTTGAACCCCGCGGCGAGGAAGAGCTTCCGCGCGCCCGGCGCGATGCGCGGCCAAGTCGGGCGCCACCGCGCCGAGTCGACGGGGCACGGCGCAGGGCCCGGCACGGTGCGCAGCCGCCACCACCCCCACGCCAGCAGGGCGAGGTGGAGCGCGTACGGGGCGACGAGCGGCCCTGGCGCGTAGCGGGCGAGCGCCCCGGCGACGGCCGGACCCAGTGCGGTGCCCGCGGTGAAGGCGAGGCTGGTGAGGAGCGGCCCGCCGACGCGTCCCGTGACCGTCCGGTGCCGGGCGATGAGCGCCTGTGCTGCGCCCGTCGCGGCCCCGAGCGCCAGCGCCTGGCCGACGCGTCCGGCGAAGAGCCATGCCGGGGAGGTGGCGAAGAGGAAGCAGCACGAGCCCGCTGCGGCGAGCAGTACGCCGAGCCGCAGCAGCGGTCGACGCCCCAGGTGGTCGGCTGCGGGGCCGCAGAGCAGCAGAGCAGGGGCGCTGACCAGAGCGAACGTGGCGAAGAGCAGCGTCATCACGAGGTCGTCGTAGCCGAACAGGCGCTGGTAGTCCGGGTAGAGCGGGCTCGGCAGGTAAGCGCCGGCCGTGAGCACCACGACGAGCAGGACGGCCGTGCGCACCGTCCGTCGATCGACGTGCTCCGCGGGCATCCGCGCACGCAGCATGCGGCGCGGTCGATCCCGCGGATTCGAAGGGGCGACGACGGTGTGGTTCCGGAGGGCGCTTCGCGCCGTTGCACAACGCTCATCAGTCACGTCGGTCAGTGTGCGTCCGAACGACCAGCGAGCGGAATCAAACGATTCCGCTCGCAACCGTGCAGAATTCTTGCATGATTGATTCCCGGCTCCGCATCCTCCAGATGGTCGCCGAACACGGCACCGTGACCGCCGCCGCTCGGGCGCTGCACTACACGCCGTCCGCGGTCTCCTACCAACTGCGGCAGCTCGCAGCCGAGTTGGACGTCGACCTGCTGGCTCACCAAGGCAGAGGCATACGCCTGACCCATGCGGCCCGCGTCCTGCTGCGCCACGCGGAGCGCCTCCAGGAGCAGTGGGAGCTCGCCCGCAGCGAACTGGCCGCCGCCGGCACGGAGCCGAGCGGGCAGGTCACGCTCTGCGGCTTCTCCACCGCGGCGAGCCGTCTGCTGCCGCCCGCGGCGGCCGGGCTCCGCGACGCACACCCCCACCTGTCGGTGCGCATCATCGAGGCCGAACCGGACCGCTGCTTCGACCTGCTCCTCACCGAGGAGGCGGACCTCGCCCTCCTCGTGGTGACGGCGGACTCGCCCCCCATGACCGACGAGCGCTTCGACCAACGGCCGCTCCTCGACGACCCGTTGGACCTCGTCGTCCCCCGCGACCACCCTCTCGCCCGGCGGCAGCGGGTCACCCTCGTCGACGCCGCGAGGGAACCCTGGATCGTCGGCAACCCGGCGTCGACCTACCACCAACTCGTCCTCGCCGCCTGCATGAGCGCGGGGTTCACACCGCACATCGCGCACTACTCGGACGAGTGGGACACCGGTATGGCGCTCGTCGCCCACGGCTTCGGCGTCGTCCTCGTGCCCCGCCTGGCGCAGCTGCGCGAGGACGCGCCACTGGCACGCCTGCCCCTGCACGGGGATTCCGCACCGGCCCGCCGCATCATGGCCGTCACCCGTCTCGGAGCCCGGGAGAACCCCACGCTCACCCACGCCGTCGAGACGATCTCCGCGACGGCCGCGCAACTGCTGCCGGAGCGTTGACGGGCGCCGCCGGGCGTCGGCGCGCGGTGGTCAACGGCTCGTAGGGCGTGGGATGTCCAGGGCTCGGCCGGTGCGGTGGTCCGGACTCGCAGCGGGGCTCGCACGGGTGCGTCGCGAGGTGCATCCCGCTGACCGACGGCGGCTGTTAGCGGCGCTTCGTCGTCCCGCCGACGTTCGCCGGTCCGGGTGCCGACCGGCTCCTGGGCGGGCGGACGGCAACTCTTCCCACACGGCGCCGCTTTGCGGCGTGCACAGTCGCGTTCGGCTCGTGCAGGTGCTCCGTCGGCCGGCCGGAGGGCGCGCCGGCCGATGCCGTGCCGTCGGGTTCAGGAGTCGGCTGGCGCGGTGAGCGGTGCGGTGACCTCTGTCAGGAGACGGGCCGCCGCTGCCGGTTCGACGAGCCACTTGAGGTGGCTGCCCTCGAGGGTGCGGACCGTGTACGGGTTGGTCGGCGTCAGCTCGTCGCCCTCGCGGATCAGCCGGTCCTGCACGGCGAGCGGCATGCTCGCGTCGTCGGTGAGGCGTACATAGGTCTTCGGGATGCGGCCCCAGGTGTCAGCCTGCGCGCGGTCGGCGGGGCCGCCGATGTCGAGGTTCTCGTCGGGCTGGAAGGTGTTGAGGAAGGCCAGGAACTCCTCGTCGGTGCCGTCGGCGAGCATGGCGGCCTTGAGCGCCGCGAGGGCTTCCGGGTCCGCGGTGCGGAAGTTGGAGCGGAGCAGGCCGAGTTGGGCCGGATCGCCGACGACCGCGGCCGCCAGGCCGGCGGTGTCGGCCGTCGCCATCTCGGGCTCGGCGTGGTACTCGCCGACGTCGAGGGCGGTCGGGCACCAGGCAGAGACGTAGACGAGGTGGTCGATCAGGTCGGGCCGTGCGTTGGCCGCGGCCGTCGCCGTGATGCCGCCGCGGCTGTGCGAGACGAGGACCACCGGGCCGTTCCGCTTGGCCCGCTCCAGCACGCCCGTCAGGTGCGCCGTGTTGTCGCCGAGCGTGACGCCCTCGATCGAGCCCGGTGCGGTGGCGAGGGCGTCCGCGTCCTGCGGTGCCTGGTAGGCGCGCGGGTAGGTGGCACCGAAGCCGTGGCCCGGGAGGTCGACGCCGACCGAACGGTGCCCGAGGAGGCCGAGTTCCGCCTGGAGCGGCGCGAACGAGAAGGAGTTGGCGAAGGCGCCGTGGACCAGGACGAAAGTCGGTTGCATCTCTCTGCTCATTCTCCGGCCGGCGAGGCGCGGCGGGTGCGCGCCGTCTTCCGTGCCTGCGCCGAGTGGTCGATCGCCGGGGCGACGGGCGCTCACGGACGGCTGCCCGTGCGCACCGGGTGGTCACACTAGCCACGGGAGGACAGCCGCACTACTGGTGCGAGTCGTTCCACTTGTGCGCGTCCTTCCTTCGGACGCAGCAAAACGCGGCCGGGGGCGGGTAGTTGACGAGGGCCCCGCACTGCGACACGTCGCCGTCCCGCACGGAGCGGCCCACGGCGCGACCTGCTCCGCCGGGACACGGCCCCCGGGAGGGCGCGTGGGCGGCGGAGTCGACTCCGCCGCACGCCGTGCGGTGCGGGCTCAACGCCCGGCGCGCTCTCCGCAGTTCGCCCTCAACCTTTCACCGACACTTCCGGTTCCCGGTGGCCGGGGCGTAGCTGCTGGTGCGAGGGCGCACGCGGTAGCCGGTGTCGACGACGCGGCCCGCGAAACCGGCGGTGCAGCACGGGGCCGCACCGCCGGTCGACCTCAGTGCCCGCTGTCGAGTTCGGCCATGAGCGGCGCCGGGTACCGGTCCCCGCGAGCGGCACCGCGGGGTACGAGAGCCTCGATCCGAACGCATTCGTCCCCGGTGAGCGAGAGGCGCGCGCTGTCGACGAGCGTCTCCACCTGTCCCGGCCGCCGTGCGCCGACCACCGGCACCACGTCGTCGCCCTGCGCGGCGACCCAGGCGACGGCGAGTTGGGCGACGGTGGCGTCCTTCTCGGCCGCGAGTTTCTCCAACCGGGCGACGAGTGCGCGGTTGTGGTCGAGATTGGCGGTCTCGAAGCGGGGGAAGGCCGCGCGTTTCGCCGTGGCCGTCCGTGCGCCTCCGATCAGGCCTTTCGACAGCACCCCGTAGGCGGTGACGCCGACGCCCAGTTCGCGGCACGTGGGCAGGACGCGCTCCTCGACATCGCGGCTCAGCAGCGAGTACTCGATCTGCACGTCGGAGAGGGGCGCGACGGCTGCGGCGCGGCGGATCGTGTCCGCGCCCACTTCGCTCAGGCCGATGTGGCGCACGTAGCCCTTCTCGACCAACTCGGCGAGCGCACCGACGGTTTCCTCGATCGGCACGGCCGGGTCGAGGCGGGCGGGGCGGTAGATGTCGACGTGGTCGACGCCGAGCCGCTGCAAGGTGTAACCGAGGAAGTTGCGGACGGCTTCGGGCCGGGCGTCGTTTCCACCGTGCTCGCCGCCCGGGCCGCGCAGGGCGCCGAACTTGACCGAGAGCACGACGTCCTCCCGGGCGCGGCCGTTCAACGCCCTGCGGATCAGCCACTCGTTGTGCCCCGAGCCGTAGAAGTCCCCGGTGTCGAGGAGGGTGCCGCCGGCGTCTAGGTAGGCGTGGACGGTGCGCACGCCCTGCTCGTCGTCGGTGGGGCCGTACCCGCCGGAGAGGCCGAGGCATCCCAGCGCCGGCGAGGTGACGGTGGGACCTGTGCCGCCCAGGCGGCGGAGGTTGAGTTCGGATGTCATGCCGTCACCGTGCGCCGCTGCCTGCCTGGGCACCAGGGAAGGCTCATCCAGGGACGGGCCGTCCCTGGCGGACCCGCCCGGCTCGGCGGAGAGTGGACGCCATGACCGACCGTGCCGGACTCGCCGACTTCCTCCGCCGCCGCCGAGCGCTCCTGCGCCCCGCCGATGTCGGCCTGCCCGAGGGGATGCGGCGCCGCGCAACAGGACTGCGCCGGGAGGAGGTTGCGCAACTCGCGGGCATCTCCTGCGACTACTACGCCCGGATCGAGCAGTGCCGCGGGCCGCACCCGTCCCGGTCGGTCGTCTCGGCGCTGGCCCTCGCCCTCCGCTGCGACCTCGACGAGCGGGACCACATGTTCCACCTCGCCGGCCTGGCCCCACCGTCGCGGCGCGCGGGCAGGCACGTGCGCCCGGGCCTCGTCAGCCTGGTCGCTCACCTCACGGACGTACCGGTGTTCGTCTGCACGGACCTCGACGAGGTGCTCTGGCAGAACGGGCTCGCCGACAGCGTGCTGGGCACGATGCCGGCGCACTCCGGCCGCTCGCGCAACTTCTGCTGGCGCTGGTTCACCGACCCCGCGATGCGCCGTAGAAGCCCCGAGGAGGAGTGGCACCGTCATTCGACCGCCCACGTCAACGACCTCCGCGCGACGCACGCGCGCCGGGGCACCGACTCGGACGTGGCGTCCCTCGTGCGCGATCTCACCGCGCACAGCGCGGAGTTCCGCACCCTGTGGGAGAAGCACGAGGTCGCTGTGCGCCGTTCCGACCGCAAGAGCGTGCTCCACCCCGAGGCAGGGCTGCTGCAACTCAACTGCGAGGTGCTGCTGACCCCCGAAGCCGACCTCAAGGTGGTGGCGCTCTTCCCGATCGAGGGCACGGACGCCCGGGACAAGCTCCGGCTGCTGCGCGTCATCGGCTCGGAGGAGTTCCGGCCGGCCACCTGACGTCGGCCCCCGGCGTGCAGCCATGCGCCTCCCTCGCCGAGCCGGGCAGTGCCCACAGACGACCGCCGGAGAACCGCCATGCCCGCAGACGTACCGGCCCGCACGACAACGGAGCGCGACCGATGCCGGACCCTCATCCGCCGCTTCATGAACCGAGAGGGCCTCGACGCGCTCCTCGTCTTCGGCGAGCACGAGGACGCCGGTCCTGCGCCGGTCTCCTACGGCACCTGGTTCGCCCATGGCCGCCCGGGACGACCGTGATCTTCGCAAGGGACCGCCGGCCGGTGTGCCTGTTCCCGATGGAGCTGTCCACCATGGACCACCTCCTCGCGCAGGGGCGACGCCGTGTGGATACCTCCCCGGGGCGTCCGCGTCTCCCGGCACTCCGCAGCCGTCGTCGAGACCCTCACCGAGCTCGGACTCGCGCGCGGAACCGTCGGTGCCGCCGGCCATGAGCCGGTGTTCGTCCGCTTCGGCGGCCGGCACGCCCAGCATCAGGTGACGATCGTGCTCGGGAGGTTCCCGAGGAGCTGGAGCGCGCTGCGGGACCCGCGTGTGCGGCCTACGAGGCGGGGCTGCGGGCCCTGCGTCCCGGAGGGAGGTTCGGCGGCGTCGTCGAGGCGATGCGGGCGGGCGGTCGGGTGTTCGGCCCCGCGCTCCACGGGATGATCGCTCTCTCGGGCTTCCCCGGCGGCATCGGCCGCCTGCCCCGGACGAGGAACCACCCTCCGGTGGCCGACAAAACCACCGTGCTCGGCGGCATGGTGCTGCGCGCCGGGACGAGTCTCGCCTTCGAGCAGAACCACGGGTTCGGGCGGCGCCTTGCCTACCCCGGCGGCACGGTGATCGTCGGCGAGGAGGGGGCCGTCGAACTCACCCCGTTCACCGCGCAGTCTCTCCCCGAGGGGGAGAGTCCGAGGTGGGCAGGGCCGTCGGGGCAGGGCGCCGTGCGGCCGGGCGCCGACACCGCACGCACTGCCCGGAGTCGGCCCTCAGCTCTTCTCCGGCGGTCCCGCCTCCTCGCGCCCGGGGTCGTAGCTGCTGGTGCCCTCGTCGAGGAGGGGCTCCTGGCCCTTGAGATGGGCGGGTGCCAGGGCGCGCAGTGCGTGGTACCCCGTGATGACGACGAGCGTGCCGAGGGCGATCCCGCTGAGCTCGAAGTTGTCACTGATCTTCAGACTCACGCCGCCGACGCCGATGATGATCCCCGCGGCGACGGGCACCAGGTTGAGCGGGTTGCGCAGGTCGACGTTGTTGGCCGTCCAGATCTGGGCGCCGAGCAAGCCGATCATGCCGTAGAGGATCACGGTGATGCCGCCGAGCACGCCGCCGGGGATCGCCGCGACGACGGCGCCGAACTTCGGGCAGAGGCCGAAGAGGAGCGCGAAGACCGCCGCCGCCCAGTAGGCGGCCGTCGAGTACACGCGGGTCGCCGCCATGACGCCGATGTTCTCGGAGTACGTGGTGTTGGCGGGGCCGCCGACCGAGGTCGAGACCATGCTGCCGACGCCGTCGGCGGCGATCGCGGTGCCCATCTTGTCGTCGAGCGGATCACCGGTCATCTCGCCGACCGCCTTGACGTGCCCGGTGTTCTCGGCGATGAGCGCGATCACCACGGGGAGCGCGACGAGGATCGCCGACCAACTGAAGGAGGGCCCGTGGAAGGACGGCAGCCCGAACCAGTCGGCGTCGCCGACGCCCGAGAGGTCGAGCCGCCAGTGGTCGACCGTTTCACCGGTGGCGTCCGGCGAGTGGATCTTGCCGAAGGCGCGGTCGAAGACCCAGGAGAGGAGGTAGCCGACGACGAGGCCGAGGAAGATCGCGATCCGCGACCAGAACCCGCGCAGGCAGACCACCGCGAACCCGGTGAGCAGCATCGTCAGCAGGGCCGTCCACTGGTCCTGCGGCCAGTACGTACTCGCCGTCACCGGCGCGAGGTTGAAGCCGATCAGCATCACGACGGCACCGGTGACCACCGGTGGCATCGAGACGTGGACGATGCGCGCGCCGAACGCCTTCACCGCGAGGCCGACGAGGAAGAGCACCGCCCCCACGACGAGGATCGCGCCGGTGATCGTCGCCGCGTCGCCGCCCTGGGCCCGGATCACCGCGGCGACGCCGACGAAGGAGAGGCTGCACCCGAGGTAGCTGGGGACGCGGCCGCGCGTCGCCAGCAGGAAGATCATGGTCGCGACACCGGACATCATGATCGCGAGGTTCGGGTCGAGGCCCATGAGCACGGGCGCCACGAAGCTCGCCCCGAACATGGCGACGACGTGCTGCGCCCCCAGCCCGGCGGTGCGCGGCCAGGTGAGGCGCTCGTCGGGACGGACGACCGCCCCCGGGGCCGGAACCCGTCCGTCGCCGTGCAGTTTCCAGCGCACGCCGAGTCCGCCGCTCATTCTCGCTCCTGACCGCTGTGGTTCCGTCTCGTGCCGGGGATGGCCTGGGCATATTAGTTCGGGCGCGGCAAGGGGCGAATTCCGGCCTGACCGGCACGCGTCCTGCCCGCCGATGTCTCGGCCGTGTTACCGGGGCGTCCGCGGGCAGCGCGCGTCCGGTGCGCGACCTTCGGCCCGTGTCAGCTCTGCTCTTCGGGCGCCGATTGGCGGGCTTCCGGTTCGGGCACGGCGCGCGCCGCCGTTCTTGCGTGCTGTCCGGCACCGAGCCTCCCCGCGCCGAGGACGAGGCCGAGCGCGAGCGTCGTCACCACGGCGAAGGAGGCGGAGAGCGACGTCGTCTCCGCGATCCAGCCGACGACGGCCGGCGCGGCGAGCCCGGCCGCGTAGGCGAGCGTCGCGACGCCCGCGATCGCCTGGCCCGGCGCCGCGCCGCCGAGGCGCCCCGCGGCCGCGAAGCAGAGCGGCACCACCACGGCGATGCCGACGCCGACGAGCGCGAACCCGGCTACCGCGAGCCCCGGCGTACGCGCCACGACGACGAGCCCGGCTCCGAGCGCCGCGAGCACCCCGCCGGTCCGCACCGTCCGCACCGCGCCGAACCGCGCGACGAGCGCGTCCCCCGCGAGCCGCGCCGCGGCCATCGTGCAGGCGAACGCCGTGTAGGCGGAGGCCGCGAGGCCGGGCGCGGCTCCGGTGACGTCGCGCAGGTAGATACCGGACCAGTCCATCGAGGCGCCCTCGGCGAAGACCCCGCAGAGGCCGACGGCGCCGATCGCGAGGGCACCGCGGCTCGGCAGCGCGAAGTGCGGTGGCCGCTTCGCCGGTTCGCCGTGCGGACGCGCTGCGGAACCGAGCACCCAGGACGCCGCCACCAGCGCCGCGACGGCCAACACGGGGGCCGTGAGCGCCAGATGGACGCGTGCGTCCGACTCGAAGTGCGCGGCGAGCGCGCCGACCGCGCCGCCTGCCAGCGCCCCCACGCTCCACATCCCGTGGAGGCTGGACATCACCGAACGCCCGTACCGCTCCTCGACCTTGACGCCCTGCTCGTTCATCGCGACGTCGAGGAGGCCGAGCCCGCATCCGTAGACGAAGAGCGCGCCGCAGAGCCAGCCGAGCGAGGGCGCCAGGGCCGGCAGTGCCAACCCGGCGAAGCAGAGCAGCGCGAGCCAGCGCAGCGTCGCGCGCGGTCCGAGGCGGTGGGTGAGGCCGGCGGCGAGGGGCATGGCGGCCAGGCTGCCCGCCGTCATGAAGACGAGCGCGAACCCCAACCAGCCGGGGCTGAGGACGAGATGCTCCCTGATCCACGGAACCCGTGTGGCGAAGCTCCCGCTCGCCGCACCGTGGGTGGCGAAGACGGCGGCAACCGCCCACCGGGCCCGGGCCACCTGCTCCATCCGCCGGACTCCTGCTCGTCGCCGCCCGGCGGCCGTGCGCCGCCGGGTAGTGGGGCGGCCTCGGCCGCCGAGAGGAGAGCGTTCCCAACGGGACGCCGTCCGAACCGGCGTGCGGCGCACGGCTGTCGGTCCGCTGGCAGGCTCGTCCGCCTCAGCCGCCGAGCACCGGGTAGTCGGTGTAGCCGACGGGCCCGCCGGTGTACATGGCGTACTTGCTCCGCACGGCGTTCACGGGGGCCCCGGCGCGCATCCGTTCGACGAGGTCGGGGTTGGCGAGGAACGGACGGCCGAGCGCGACGAGGTCGGCGCCCGCGCCGAGGAGCCGTTCCGCGGCCTCCCTGCCGCCGTCCGCCGGGATGCGGTCGGCCGGGAGGACAGGGTTCGCGATGAGGGTGCCCGGCCAGCCTTCGCGCAGGCGGGCGAAGAGCGGCTGCGCCGGATCGGCGAAAGCGGTGTGGAGATAGGCGAGGCCCTTGCCCGCGTTCGCCTCCAGCAGCGCCGGGTAGAGGAGGTCGGCGTCGGTGTCGTCGATGCCGTTGACGGCGTTGCCGGGGGAGATGCGCAGGCCGGTGCGGTCGGCGCCGATCGCCTCCGCGATCGCGTCGACCACCTCTGTGGTGAAGCGGATGCGGCCTTCGACGCTGCCGCCGTAGGCATCGGTGCGGTGATTGGTGTTGGGCGCGAGGAACTGGTGGAGGAGGTAACCGTTGGCGCTGTGCACCTCAACTCCCGCGAAACCGGCGTCGAGGGCACGGCGCGCGGTGGCGGCGAAGTCGCGGACGGTCTGCCGGATGTCGGTGTGCGTCATCTCCCGCGGGGTGACGGCCGGCTGGCGTCCGGTCGGCGTGACGACGGGTTCGGGGAGCGGGATCGGTGACGGGGCGAGCGGGGTCAGACCGCTGGTGTCGGGGTGGCCCACGCGCCCGCCGTGCTGGATCTGGAGGAACATCGGACCGCCGCCCGCGGCGTCTACGGCCTTGGTCACCTGCCGCCAGCCGGCGGTGTGCTCGTCGGTGTGGAGCGCGGTGATGTGGGGGTAGGTGGTGCCGACCGTGCTGGGCGTCGACGCCTCGGCGATGATCAACCCGGCGGAGGCCCGCTGCGCGTAGTACTCGGCCATAAGCGGTGTCGGGGTGCCGTCGTTCTCCGCGCGGTTGCGCGTCATCGGCGCCATGACCAGGCGGTTGGTCAATTCGTGGGCGCCGAGACGGGCGGGGGAGAGGAGTCGGGAAGGGGCTGTGTGCTCGGTCATGCGGTTACCGTAGAACTTGACGTCGATGTCAGAATCAAGCGCTGAACCGGCAGAAGGGATGTGATCTGCGCCATGCGTATCGGTGTACTGGCCAGACGCACCGGGGTGAGCGAGCGCTCTTTGCGCTACTACGAGCAGGAGGGCCTGCTCACCGCATCCCGCACCCCCGGCGGGCACCGCGAGTACGCCGAGAGTGCGGTCGACCGGGTCCGGCGGATTCAGGAGCTGTACGCGGCCGGACTGTGCAGCGTGAAGATCTCCCGGCTGCTGCCCTGCATGCGGGACAGCGACGGGGGCCCTTCCGAGACCGCCGACGCCTTCCTCGTACGCGAGTTGACTAGGGAGCGGGAGCGCATCGACCGCACGATCGAGGACCTGCAGCGCTCCCGCTCCCTCCTGGACGGGGTGATCGCCTCGGCGTCGGGGTCGCAGGAACGGAACGCGTAGAGTCCCGCTTCCGGCGGTGAACTCTCCTTGTCTCGGGCGAACGGGCTTCCGCCATCGGCGAGTTGGGAGCGGACCTGCACCGGACGGCCGTGCGGTTCGGCAGGACGTCTCTCGTCGGGTGGACGGCATCGGCATCCGGCCCGCCGAACGGTCGACGCGGGAGGAGTGACAGGTTCGCTCATCCTGCGGCAACAGACTGTCACCGTACGGAAGTCCAGCCCCGCGCCGGACGCCGCACGCGCCGCTGTCCCAACTCCGCCTCCACCGACGGAAGAGCGGGTGCCGCCGGCAGCACAGCCCTGCCGTCCCGTGCACGGAAGGCCCGCGCCCCGTGGATGGCCGTGCGTCGGTGTGGGTTGCACCGGCAGTTGCGGAACGCGCTCGTCCGCTGCTGTGAGTGAGCACACAGGGCCCGTATGTGTACCGGTGGAATCCCCGTGGCAGACTGAGCGTTGTCACATACGCAAGCGCACTCCGGGGTCGGTGAAAGTCCGAACCGGCGGTTACAGTCCGCGACCCGGCCGCTGCCAGCGGCCGGTTGACCAGGTGAGATTCCTGGACCGACGGTGAAAGTCCGGATGGGAGGCAGTGCGCGGCGGAGCGGGTCCGCCGTCCTCGACGGCGTGCTCGGGCGCCGGAATCGGTGCCGTACTCCGCCCGTCGTTCCCGCAGCGCCCCGGAGTCCATGCCGAAGAGGCAGGAGGACCCGGTGGACGCGACCACCCCGGCACCGTCCGACGGCCCGCGCGAGCCCGCAGGCTCGGCGGAGGCCGCCGCCATGCGCCGCGCCGTCGCGCTCGCCGCCCGTGGCCTCGGCTCCACCAGCCCCAACCCCGTGGTCGGCTGCGTCGTCCTCGACCGCGACGGACGCACCGTCGGAGAGGGCTGGCACCAGCGTGCAGGCGGCCCGCACGCCGAAGTCCACGCGCTCGCCGAAGCCGGTGACGACGCACGGGGCGGCACCGCGCTCGTCACTCTCGAACCCTGCAACCACACCGGCCGCACCGGGCCCTGCGCGCAGGCGCTGATCGAGGCGGGCGTCTCCCGCGTCGTCTACGCCGTGGCCGACCCCTCGCCCGTCGCGGCCGGCGGCGCCGCCACGCTGCGGGACGCGGGTGTGCACGCCGAGGGCGGCCTCCTCGCCGACGAGGCGGCGGCCGTCAACGCCGCCTGGCTCACCTCCGTTCGCCGCCAACTCCCGTACGTCACCTGGAAGTTCGCTGCCACCCTCGACGGGCGCACCGCGGCGGCCGACGGCACGAGCCGCTGGATCACCTCGTCCGAAGCCCGCGCCGACGTCCACCGGCTCCGCGCCGGGTCCGACGCCGTCCTCGTCGGCTCCGGCACGGCACGCAGCGACGACCCGCATCTCGCGGTCCGCGGCGTCCCCGGAGCCGTCCAGCCACTCCGCGTCGTCCTCGACACCGAGGGCACGGCGGTACGAGCGGAGGCCCGCGTCCTCGACGACGCGGCGCCCACGCTCGTCGCCGTCGCCGAGGACGCCGAGGCCGGCGCCCTCGCCGCCGCCGTCGAGGATTCCGGGCACCAGTTCCTCAGACTGCCCCGCACCGCAGGCGGGCTCGACCTCGATGCGCTGCTCGCCGCGCTCTTCGCGCAGGACGTGCGCCGGGTGCTGCTCGAAGGCGGCGCGGGACTCGCCGGAGCCTTCGTCGCGCAGGGCCGCGTCGACGAGATCGTCGCCTACCTCGCGCCCGCACTCCTCGGCGCCGGCCCCGCCGCCCTCGCGGACGCCGGGATCGGCACCATCGCGCAGGCCCTGCGCCTCTCGTTCGGCGAGACCGAGCACCTCGGCCCCGACCTGCGCCTCACCGCACGCCCCGCCCCCGACGCCCTCGCGCCGGAGCCCTCATCCACCGCTGCGGCCCCCGCCGTACACCCCGCCAACGAGGAGTTCTGAGTGTTCACCGGAATCGTCGAAGAACTGGGCGAAGTCACCGCCGTCGAGGCCCTGGACGCGGGCGGCGGCGCCCGCCTCCGGATGCGCGGCCCGGCCGTCACCGCCGACGCGGCGCACGGAGACTCCGTCGCGGTCAACGGCGTCTGCCTCACCGTCACCGGGCTCGCCGACGGCGAGTTCACCGCCGACGTCATCGCGGAGACCCTCGACCGCTCGGCACTCGGAACCCTCGCCGTCGGCTCCCGCGTCAACCTGGAGCGCCCGATGCGGCTCGGCGGGCGGCTCGACGGCCACCTCGTCCAGGGGCACGTCGACGGCACCGGCACCCTCGTCCGCCGCACCCCGGACGGCACGGTCGGCGTCGCGCTGCCGGCCCACCTGTCGCGGTACGTGGTGGAGAAGGGGTCGATCGCCGTCGACGGGATCAGCCTCACCGTCGTCGAGGCGGGGGCCGAGCACTTCACGGTGAGCCTCATCCCGACGACGCTCGAACTCACCACTCTCGGCGTCAAGGAGCCGGGGGACCTCGTCAACCTGGAGGTCGACGTCCTCGCCAAGTACGTCGAGCGCCTCCTCGGCGATCCGGCCGCCGCCTCCCGGCTCGGTCAGGCAGGAGCGGCGCAGTGAGCCTCCTCGACTCCCTCAACTCCCCGGCCTTCACCGCCTTCGGGCAGCAGGTGATCTGGACCGACATGATCGGCAACACCCTCGGCCTGGTCGCGCTCGCGCTCGGCTGGCGCCGCTCCCTGCTGACCTGGCCGGCCCAGCTGCTCTCCGGCGTCATCCTCGTCGCCGCCTACGCCTCGGCGCAGCTCTCGGGCGGCGTCGGCAAGCAGTTGCTCGTGATCGTCGTCGCGCTGTGGGGCTGGCGGCAGTGGCAGCGCGGCAAGCGGCAGGCGCAGGACGGTTCGCTCGCCGTGCGGTTCGCCTCCTGGCGCGAGCGGGGCGTCCTCGCCGCCGGTACCGCCGTGGGGACCGGAATCGTCGGCTGGCTCTTCGCCTCCGTGCCCGAACTCTCCTGGAACCCGTGGCCCGACGCGTACATCTTCGTCGGGACGCTCGCGGCGATGGTCGCGCAGGCGCGCGGCCTCGTGGAGTTCTGGTTCGCCTGGCTGCTCGTCGACGTCGTCGGTGTGCCGCTCGCCTTCAGCAGCGGGCTCGCCTTCTCCGGCCTCGTCTACGTCGTCTACCTCGGGCTCGTGCTGTGGGGCCTGCGCTCCTGGTGGCTGCGGACCCGTGTCCCCGCCGCGCCGCTCCCCGAGCGGACACCCGCAGCCGCTTCGGAAGGAGCCTCCGTATGAACAGCAGGACCGCACCGCGCTCGCGGACCGGTGACCCGCTCGCGGGGGAGAGCGTGCTCGATCCCGTCGAGCAGGCCGTCCGCGACATCGCGGCGGGGCTGCCCGTGGTCGTCGTCGACGACGAGGACAGGGAGAACGAGGGCGACCTCGTCGTCGCGGCCGAGCTCGTCACGCCCGAGCTCGTCGCCTTCATGATGAACGAGTGCCGCGGCCTGATCTGCACGCCGATGGCGGCCGACGACCTGGACCGGCTGGACCTGCCGCAGATGGTCGCGCACAACACCGAGTCGATGGGGACGGCCTTCACGGTCTCCGTCGACGCCTCCCACGAGCACGGCACGACCAGCGGCATCTCGGCCGCCGACCGCGCGGCGACGATACGGCTCCTCGCCGACCCGGAGGCGGCGGCAAGGGACTTCGTCAGGCCAGGGCACGTCTTCCCGCTCCGCGCCCGCGACGGCGGCGTGCTGGAGCGCACCGGGCACACCGAGGCAGGCGTCGACCTCGTCAGGCTCGCCGGGCTGCGGCCCGCCGCCGCGATCGTGGAGATCGCGGGCGAGGACGGCGCCATGCTCCGCCTGCCCGAACTGGTGCCGTTCGCACGCAAGCACGGCCTCACCCTCGTCTCCATCGCGGACCTCGCCGCCCACCGCTCCTCGCCCCACGCCGCGCCGGACGAGGCCGAGGTGCAGGAGGCGCAGGCGGCGCTGCCCGAGACCGCCGTTCCCGCGGGCGGCGTCGTCCGCGAGGCCGAGACCCGACTCCCCACCGCCCACGGCGAGTTCCGCGCCTACGGCTACCGCACGCCCGACGGCGTCGAGCACATCGCACTCGTCGCGGGGGACCCGGCAGCCGAGATCGACGAGGCCCCGCTCGTGCGCGTCCACTCCGAGTGCCTCACGGGCGACGTCTTCGCCTCCCAGCGCTGCGACTGCGGGCCCCAACTCCAGGGCTCGATGCGGCGCGTCCAGGAGGAGGGCCGCGGCGTCGTGCTCTACCTGCGCGGGCACGAGGGGCGCGGGATCGGTCTCCTCTCCAAGCTGCGGGCGTACGCGCTCCAGGAGCGCGGCCGCGACACCCTCGACGCCAACCTCGAACTCGGTCTCCCGGCCGACGCGCGGGACTACGCCTCGGCCGCCGAGATCCTCGCCGACCTCGGCGTACGCTCCCTGCGGCTGATCACCAACAACCCCGACAAGGTCGCCGCGTTGGAGGGGCACGGGCTCACCGTCACCGGCAGGGTGCCCGCGCCCGTGGCGGCCGGCGAGCACAACCTCGCCTACCTGCGCACCAAGCGCGACCGCATGGGCCACGAACTTCCCTGGCTGGAGGCCGAAGCCGTCTCCGCCTGCGGCAGCCAGTGAGCCGACAACCCGTAACCGACGGACCGACACCGAGGAGCGGCACCACGTGAGCGGCAAGGGCGCACCCGAACTGAACGTCAAGAACTGCGGAGACCTCCGGGTGGCCGTGATCGCGGCCCAGTGGCACGAGCGGGTCATGGCCGGGCTCGTCGACGGCGCGCTGCGCGCACTGCGGGAGGTCGGCATCGACGAGCCGACGCTGCTGCGGGTGCCGGGGAGCTTCGAACTCCCCGTCGTCGCCAAGGTCGTCGCCGACCGCGGGTACGACGCCGTCGTCGCGCTCGGCGTCGTCATCCAGGGCGGCACACCCCACTTCGACTACGTGTGCCAGGGCGTGACGCAGGGCCTCACCCAGGTCTCGGTCGACACCGGGGTGCCCGTCGGCTTCGGCGTCCTCACCTGCGACACCGAGGAGCAGGCGCTCGACCGCGCGGGGCTCGCCGGCTCGCACGAGGACAAGGGGTACGAGGCTGTCACGGCCGCCGTGGCCACCGCGGCGACGCTGCGTACCGTCGCGGAACCCTGGCGCCAGCCGTCCCCGCCGACCCCGTAGGCTTGGATCACCATGGCGAACAAGACATTCGAGGAGCTCTTCGCCGAGCTCCAGCAGAAGGCCGCCACCGGCGACCCGATCACCTCGCGCACCGCCGAGCTCGTCTCCCAGGGCGTCCACTCGATCGGCAAGAAAGTCGTCGAGGAGGCGGCGGAGGTGTGGATGGCCGCCGAGTACGAGGGCGGGGACCGCACGGCGGAGGAGATCTCGCAGCTCCTCTACCATCTCCAGGTGCTCATGGTCGCCAGGGGGGTCTCCCTCGACGACGTATACGCTCACCTCTGACCGCCGCCGGAACGCCTCCGGCGGCCCCGGTCAACGGGCCGCCAGGCGCACCCGTCGGCCACCGGGCGCGGCCGCCGCGCCCCGACCGCCAAGCACAGAACCGTCGAAGCAAAGGAATCCCGCCCCATGCTGCGCATCGCCGTCCCCAACAAGGGTTCACTCTCCGAGCCTGCGTCGGCGATGCTCCATGAGGCGGGCTACCGGCAGCGGACCGACCGCAAGGACCTCGTCCTCGTCGACGCGGAGAACGAGGTCGAGTTCTTCTTCCTCCGCCCCCGCGACATCGCCGTCTACGTCGGCTCTGGACGCCTCGACATCGGCATCACCGGGCGCGACCTCCTGCTGGACAGCGGCGCGCAGGCCGAGGAGATCCTCGAACTCGGCTTCGCCGGCTCGACGTTCCGGTACGCCACGCTCCCCGGCACCGCCAAGCACGTCAGCGAGTTCGGCGGCAGGACCGTGGCGACCTCCTTCTCCGGGATCGTCAGGCAGCACCTGGAGCGGGAGGGCGTCGACGCGTCCGTCGTCCACCTCGACGGCGCCGTGGAGACCGCGATCCAGCTCGGCGTCGCGGAGATCATCGCCGACGTCGTGGAGACGGGCACCACGCTCCGCAACGCCGGACTGGAGATCATCAGCGAGCCGATCCTGCACTCCGAGGCGGTGGTGATCCGCGGCCGCGGATCCGAGGCGGAGGAGGCGAAGGTACAGCAGTTCCTCCGGCGTATGCAGGGCGTCCTCGTCGCCCGCCGGTACGTGATGATGGACTACGACATCCGTGCCGAGCACCTGGAGGAGGCGGTCGCGCTCACTCCGGGCCTGGAGTCGCCGACCATCTCGCCGCTCCACGACCAGGGTTGGGTAGCCGTCCGCTCCATGGTCCGCACCAAGGAGGCCCAACGGATCATGGACGACCTCTACGAACTCGGCGCCCGCGCCATCCTCACCACCGGCATCCACGCCTGCCGGCTGTGAGTCCGGAACGCACGCCGCGAAGCACCTCCCGCACGCAACCACGCCTCGATGGGGGAAGCCGCCCATGACTGGCCCGTCACCGCAGCTGCCCGTCACGTTCCGGCCGCACCGCACCAGGGCACTGCTGCTGGCGCTCGGTCTCGCCGCGTGCGCCGTCATCGTCGTCGTCGCGCTGATGCTCGACATGAGCGGCGGACAGCGGTCCGGTTTCTTCTTCACGGCGCTCTGCTTCCTCGGGGTGCCGCTGTTCCTCGCACGGCCGCACGTCACGGCCGACGAGGGCGGCGTCACCGTCGTCAACCTCACCACCAGGCGCCGCCTGGAGTGGCCCGAGGTACTCGCCGTCCATCTTCGCAACGGCGATCCGTGGGTCTTCCTCGACCTCGCCGACGGCACGAGTCTTCCGGCGATGGGCATCCAGCCCGGCATCGCGCGCGAGCAGGCGATCCGTGACGCGAAGGCGCTGCGGGAGCTCGCCGAGCGGCACGGCGCCGCGGGCTGAGCCGGGGCCGTCCGCCGGAAGCGCGTGGTGCGGACGCCGGAGGCCGTGGCGGTCGGGGTCGAAGTACGCGTCGCATGCGGGGAGTTGGCTGCGCGCGCAACGGGACGCAGCTCGTGGGGCGCTGCTGACGGGGGAACACGGAGGGTGCGTCCCGACGCTGCGTCCGCTGCTCGGTCTCGGCGCGACGCCGCCCCGCGTCGCGGAAGAGCGAGGGCTCCGGCACCAGCGCCGGGCGCCGAACCGCCCGACGCCGTAGGCCCGTTCGGCGTCGGCACGACCAACGCACGGGCACGGGTGGCCGGTTCGCCGGTGCGGGCACAACTGCTCGCGATCCGGAGGAGGACCGTCGTACCGGATCGATTGTCGGCAGCCACGCGCATGCGCCGACGCCCGATGCAGCGTCCTCCTGACGCGGCGCCATCGGCCGGCCCGTGCCCACCGTGTCCGAGCCTCCACCATCCGCCCGGAAGCAGGAATCCGTCGTCTGGCCGGTGCGCCAGCCGCACGGCGTCGGCATCAACACCGTCGTCGTCCGTCCCGTCACCCGGGCCGTCCGACCCGGCCGTCGACACACGCGGGGGCGGTCCGCACGGCCGCCGTGCGGACCGCCC
>NZ_AJTQ01000036.1 GCF_000262345.1 Streptomyces xiaopingdaonensis
GGGACGAAGGGCGCCGGCGGCGGGCGGGTGCCGCGTGCACGGCGCCCCGCACCGACGGCCGGGCGCAACCTCAGAGCGCCGTGCCGCCGCCCTGCGCGACCTCCTCCGTCACGTCCTCGGTCTTCGCGGCCGGCGGCGCCTCGACGTCCACCTCCGTGCCGAAGCCGGAGAGTTCGACGGTCGTCTTGACCTCGGCCTTCCCACCCGCGTCCGCCTCCTTCGGCGGATCGATCGTCAACTGGGTCGCCATACGGCGCATCACGCCGTCCTCGTCCGTCCACAGGTCGACGGGGACGTCCTCGCCGAGCTGCTCGCGCAGCTCCTTCTCCTGCTGCGCGTCGCCCCTCGCCAGCTTCTCGATGTCCAGGGTCACCCGGTAGTGGGTGGTGGGCGTTCCGCCCACCTTCTCCCGGCCGAGCTCCTTCACGCCGTCGCCCGAGACGCCCTGGGTGAAGGCCAACGTGTCGGCCGGGTCGCCGAGTCGGCCTCCGCCCGCGGCGCCGAGCTTCCCGACGTCGATCCTCGTCCACGTCTTGCCCGCGGGGAGTTGGGCCGCGGCCTCCTTCGGCGGCTTCTGGTAGAGCACCTCGTCGACGACGCGCTGTTCGAGGCGCTCGCCGCCCTCGCCGACCTCCAGGCTGCTCGTGCCGTCGCGGAGGTCGATCACGCCGTGGCCGTCGACGTTCACCGTCCGCCCGCCCTGCGTGACCACGGTCTTGAGGGAGAGGTGCGCCGTCTTCTCCTGCAACGTCTTCGTGTTTGCGGCCTCGACGACCTTCGCGGGCGGGGGTCCCGAACTCTCGCCAGAGGCGCCGTCGTCCGAGGCGCTCTCGCTGCCGCAACCGGCCACCAGCGCGGCCGACAGCAGCCCCGCCGAGGCCGCGGTCGTCACTCGTGCCGCGGTCGAACGTATCCGCATCTCCACACCCCATCCGATGTCGGCCCCGTGAGAGGGGATCTGCCTCGCATGCCCCGCATCCGGCGCGACATGCGCGGGTCATCGCCAACGCCCGGCTTGCAGCGCCGACTCGGGAAGCGGCAGCGGCCGTACGCAAGGGTCGACCGCCGTACCGAGGCGCACCGTCCTCCCATCAGCCCGCACCGGGCGGCGCGTCCCCGCCGGGACCCTCCGGGCCCCGCCCCGAAAGAACCTCGCCGTACGCCTGCATGAGGTCGGGTAGGCGCAGGGTGGCGAGTTCGTCGCGCGTGGGGACCTCCGGGTACCCCGTGAGGCGCAGGTCCCGGTAGGCGCAGCTCTTCTCGTAGAGGGTGCGCAGGAAGCGGCCGTTGCCCAACTCGTCGATCCAGCCCTGCTCGACGACGTGGCCGCTGATGCTCCGCAGCTCCTCCAGCGCCTCCTCGTCCCACACGTCGCCGTTGGCGGCGGCCAACACCTCGCCGATGGAGGTGAGTTCGGGCGGACGGTAGCTCGGGAAGTCGACGCGGCTGGTGAAACGCGAGGAGAGCCCCGGGTTGGCGCCCAGCAGGCGGTCCATGCCCTCCGGATAGCCGGCGAGGATCACCACGAGGCGGTCGCGGTTGTCCTCGGCCCGCTTCAGGAGCACCTGGAGCGCCTCGTCGCCGTAGGCATCGCCCTTGCTGTAGCCGGAGTTGGAGAGGGCGTACGCCTCGTCGACGAAGAGGACGCCGCCGAGCGCCGAGTCGATCAACTCGTTCGCCTTCACCGCGGTCTGCCCGAGGAACTCCCCGACGAGGTCGGCCCGTTGGGCCTCGACGAGGTGGTCACCGCCGAGCAGCCCGAGCGCGTAGAAGACGCGCCCGAGTATGCGTGCCACGGTCGTCTTCCCGGTGCCCGAGGGGCCCGAGAAGACGAAGTGCCGCTTCGGCGGCTGCACGGGGAGCCCCTGGCCCGTCCGGAGCCGCGCCATGTTCAACTGCGCGGAGAGCGCCCGCACTTGGCGCTTCACCGGCTCCAGGCCGACCATCCGCTCCAGCTCGTCGAGTGCCTGCTCCAGCATCACGGGGTCGGAGGGCCCCGCGGGCAGCCCGCCGTCGCTCGGCTCGGCCGACGGGGTGCCGCGCAGCCTTGGTGGGCCGGCGTCGACACGGACCGGCTCCGCCGGATCGCCGGAGTCCTCCAAGCGGAGCGCCTCGGCGTCCGCGTCGAAGTCGGGGTCGACGGGGGCCGACGGGTCGGCCTCCGGCTGCTCGGCGGGGCGGCCCTCGCCGGCGAGCCCTTCGGCGGCCTCCGGTTGCTCGCCGCCCTCGCGGGCGGGTCCCTTCTCCTCGCCGCCCGCGGCGCCGGCGAGGACGGCCGCCGCCAGTCCCGAGGCGCCGTCGAGGTCGTCGCTCTCGGCGATGGTGGTGAGCCTCGCCGCGGTGTCCATGAAGGCCGGGTCGACGCGGTGGACGGCGCGGTAGAGGGGGAGCGCCGCCGCGCTGCGACCCGTCCCCTCGCGGGCCCGTGCGAGCCAGTACCGCAGCTCCTTCCGCTGCGGCTGCTCGCTTCGGCAGCGCATCAGCGCCGTCTCCAACAGCGGCTCGGCCTGTCCGTACATCTCCAGGCGGACCCGCGCCATACCGGCGAAGAGGCCGGCCTCGATCCCCAACGAGGCGTCGTCGACGAGCGGTTCGGTGTGGCGGACGAGCCGTTCCCAGTCCTTGGCGAGGTAGGCGCGGCATGCGTGGAGGAAGCGCACCTGCCGGTCGGCCTCGACGGGCGGGCACTCGGCGAGCGCCAGGTCGAGCTCGGCGACGTGCCGTCCGTCGAGCCAGTGCGAGGCGTGCGCCAGCAGCAGGTCACGCTCGGTCTCCAGCACCGGTTGGACCCACCAGCCCAGCCAGTACCAGGAGTTGAGGGTGCGCGTGTGGCGGGCGCGCTGCTCGCCGAAGCGGTCGCGGTGGTGGTACATGCGCAGCAACGCCGTCGCGGTGTCGGCGCGCAGCGCGTGCAGACCGAGCCAGGCGTCGGCCATGCCGGAATCGAGGCGTACCGCGGTGCGGAACTCCTCCTCCGCCTGCGCGTACCCGCCGACGGTGTAGGCGTCGACACCGCGCAGCCAGGCGAGGTCGGCCGGAGCGTGCAGGCCCTTGGGGTCCTGCGTGCCGAAATCCATCACGTCCCCCACGAAACGTCCCCCGTCCCAATCGACGGCCGCCCACCCGTCCTCGGCGGCGGGCCGGATGAACCTCCGGACCCCCGGCGGGAGTTGCTGCCCGCGACCCGGGCGTCACCCGGGGTTTCCACGCCACTGCGCATCGTACCCGCGCGCCGCTCACCACCGAAGGGTGGCGCAGACGGTGGTGCGGAGGGGCACGGTGGGGCAAGGGAGGTGAATCGCGTACGTAGAGTGAGGGAAAGGAAACATGGAGGTTCCGGTTGGAGCCGAACGAAGCCCCCGGTCACGGGGGAACAACCGGGGGCTTCGTGTCTGAGGTGGCGTGAAAACCACCTGCAGAGAACGTAATTGGTCTTCGGCGCGGAGGTCAAGCCAGGCCCGGAGCCTTCCGCTGAGTGGCACGCACCGCCGTCGAATCCCTTACCTACGGTGACGATTGGTGAGGCTCAGGCCCCTCCCGCGGGCCCCGGCAGCAACCCGTGGCCGTACTGCCCCTGGAACACCAGGACTTGCGCATGGGGGCGCGAAGGGTCGGCGGCGAAGTGCGCCCGCTCCGCCGTCTCCCACTCGTTCCAGAACCCCGCCAGCTCCTCCCCGTCGCGCTCCCGTCCGCGCCGCCACGACTCCTCCGCCGGCAGCTCCAGCCACACCAGCGCCGCCAGCCGGGGGCGCACCTCGCGCCTCCCCGCGCCCACGCCTTCCAGCAACACCACGGGCGCCGGGAGGACTTCGCCGCCCGGCACGAAACGCCGACCCACCCAGTCGTAGACGTCGTACCGGGCCGGCTCGGCACGGGAGAGCGGCTCCAGGACGTGCTCGCGCAGCCGGCCCGTCCAGGCGAAGAACGCGTCGTGCGAGGAGAGATCGTCGAGGTGGACGACGGGCGCCCCGCCGAGCCGGTCGGCGAGGACGGCGGCGAAGGTGCTCTTCCCCGAGCCGGCGTGCCCGTCGACGCCGACGAGGCGCACGGGCCCGCACGAGGGCGGCAGCCGCCGGAGCCGCTCCGCGAGTCCGTCGAGGCTCAGCGGCCTGCCCGCCGCCGACTGCTCCCACCGGCTCTCTCCGGGCTCGTGCTGCCGCATCCGCCCACCCTACCGAGGCACTCCGCACCGCCGACGGCGACGAGCACCGCACCGCGCGGACACGCCGCAAGCTCGACCACTGGCCCACGCGCCACTACAGCGGCAATAGTTGGGTACCTGACGTGCACCTGCCGCGACGCAGGGGCCTATCGACCCGGACTCACGGAGTGGGGGACACCCATGATCAGCAGACCGGCCAAGCGCCGCACCGTCCTGGCAGCCGCCGTGGCCGTCGCCGCAGCGGCGGCCACCGCCCCGAGCGCCGGTGCAGCCGGGAGCGGAGCCTCCCGCCGCCCGCGCCCTGGCCGCGCGGGAGACCACACCCACGTGCGGGCATGGTCCACGAAACCCGACTGGGCCTCAGGCACCGCCGACGGCGCGGCACCCGCGGACGGCAGCCGCCCCGGCGTCGTCCTCGCGGACCCGGCAGGCACGGCCGACTACCGCGACCCCCACACCGGCACCACGGCCACCTGGGAGTACGCGACCTGGACGAGCACCGAGACCCGACCCACCGTCCCCGCAACCGAGTTGATCGCCTCCTGGAACGCCGACACCCCCGAGGGCACCTGGGTCCGCGTCGAACTCGCGGCCTCCTACTCCGACGGCACCGAGTCGCCCTGGTACACGCTCGGCGTCTGGACCTCGGGCGACGGCGACGACGTCCCCCGCCGCACCTCCGTCGACGACCAGGAGGACGGCAAGTCCACCGTCTACACCGACACACTCGCCATCGCGGACGCCGACTCGGGGCTCCGCTTCACCGCCTACCGCCTGCGCGTCACCCTCTACCGGGCGCAGGGCACCACCGCGACGCCGACGGTCTGGCGCACCGGCGTCCTCGCCTCCGACGTCCCCGACCGCTTCGAGGTCCCCGCCTCGTCCCCCGGCCCGGCGGCCGGTGTCGAACTCGACGTCCCGCGCTACTCGCAGGAGATCCACAAGGGCCAGTACCCCGAGTACGACAACGGAGGCGAGGCATGGTGCAGCCCCACCTCCTCGCAAATGATCATCGAGTACTGGGGCCGCAAGCCCACCGAGGAGGACCTCGCCTGGGTCGACCCCGACTTCGCCGACCCCCAGGTCTGCCACGCGGCCCGCCACACCTTCGACTACCAGTACGAGGGCTGCGGCAACTGGCCCTTCAACGGCGCCTACGCCGCCACCTACCCCGACATGCAGGCCGCCGTCACCCGCCTGGAAACCCTCACCGACGCCGAACGCTTCGTCGTCGCCGGCATCCCCCTCATCACCTCCCAGTCCTTCCTCGAATCGGAACTCGACGGCGCCGGCTACGGCACGGCAGGCCACCTCATGACCGTCATCGGCTTCACCGGGAACGGCGACGTCATCGCCAACGACCCCGCCTCCCCCGACAACCCGTCCGTCCGCCACGTCTACAACCGCCGGCAGTTCGAGAACATCTGGCTCCGCACCAAGCGCTACGACGCGGAAGGCAAGGAGGCGAGCGGTTCGGGCGGGGTCTGCTACGTGTACTTCCCGGTCGACCCAACACCAGGTCAGCACCGGGTCCTGCGGGAGTACGGGCTGTGCTGACCGGCCGGAGCAGGTAGCCGGCGAAGGCGTCCTCCACGACCTGGTGGCAGCACCGCAGGCCGACCAGCGGCAGACGGCCGTACTGATCGACCGTGATCTTGATCGAGCTGTGTCCCGGCCACGGTGAGACCTCGTGGAGGGCGACACCGTTCGTCAGGGTCACGGTCGCCCACCTGTGGGCAGGTCGTGCGTCTGTCGGTGGACGGCGTCGGTGATCGGTTCGGGGCCTTGGGTGAGTTCGAGGATCTGGTGGGGGATCCGTGGGGCGTGGACGAGTTCGGCGAGGGTGGCCGCGACGTCGTCGCGGGTGATGTCGGTGTGGACCAGGGCGGGGGAGAGGCTGATGTGGCCGGTGCCCGGTTCGTCGGTGAGGGCGGCGGGGCGCAGGATGGTCCAGTCGAGGTCGGTGGCGGCGAGTTCGGCGTCTGCCCTCTTCTTGACGTCGATGTAGTGCTCGAAGGTGTCGGAGACATCGCGGTGGCGCCAGGCCTCGGGGAATACGGAGACGAGCAGCAGGCGACGTGTGCCGGTGAGGCGGGCTGCTTCGACGGCGGTGGTGAGACCGGTGCCGTCGGTGGCGGTGGTGGCTCCAGTGCCGTTCTTGCCGCCGGCTCCTGCGGTGAAGACGAGGACGTCGGTGCCGTGGAGGAGGGCGGCGAGAGCAGGGGCATCGAGACGGGTGAGGTCGCCGTGGGTGGCGTGGATGCCGTGGGTTTCGAGGTGTCGGCCCTGTTCGGAGCGGCGGTAGAGCCCGTCGACCTGGTCGCCGGTGGCGGTCAGCAGACGGGCCAGGCGGCTGCCGATGCCGCCGGCGATGCCCACGATGAAGACCTTCATCGGTGTCTCTCTCCTTGGTCGGTGTGGCGGGGATGTGCGGCGGGCCCGACCCGGCCGGCCACTCGTCGGTGCGTCCGGCCGTGCTGGTTGCCGTGCCGGTTGAGCTTCTGGTCGCGGTGCGCGTCATGCGCGGGACTTGTTGGCTCCGGTGACGAGCTCGAGGAGGGCATCGGCGGCGGGTCCGGAGGAGGCCGGGTTCTGGCCGGTGAGGAGGAGGCCGTCGGTGACGATGTAGGGCTCCCAGTCGCCGACCTTGGAGTAGTCGCCGCCGAGCTGCTTGAGTTCGTCCTCGACGAGGAAGGGGACGATGTCGGTCAGGCCGACGGCGGCTTCCTCGCCGTTGGTGAAGCCGGTGACCTTCCGGCCGCTGACCAGAGGGGTGCCGTCGGGGCCGGTGGCGTGGCGCAGGGCGCCGGGTGCGTGGCAGACCAGGGCGAGGGGCTTGCCCGCGCGGACGATGGTCTCGATGAGTCGGACGGAGTCGGCGTCTTCGGCCAGATCCCACAGGGGGCCGTGACCGCCGGCGTAGAAGACGGTGTCGAAGTCGTCGGCGGAGACGGAGTCGAGCCGGGCGGTGTCGGCGAGGGCGGCCATGGCTTCCGGATCGGCCTCGAAGCGGTGGGTGTCGTCGGTCTGGAAGGCGGGTTCGTTGCTCTTGGGGTCCAGCGGGGGCCTGCCTCCCTCGGGCGAGGCGAGGACGACTTCGGCGCCGGCGTCCTTGAAACGGTGGTAGGGGGCGGCGAGTTCCTCCAGCCAGAAGCCTGTCCTGCGGCCTGTGGTGCCGAGTTCGTCGTGCGAGGTGAGAACGATGAGGACCTTCACGAGGGACACTTCCTGCTCTGGTCTGTTAGTAGACCGGTCGTCTAACAACGGATACGGTGCGACCGGGGCGAGAAGCCCCGGGGCCGGTTGTCGCTACAGGTGCAGTACCTGACGGGTGGCCGTCATCGTGGTGTCGAAGGGGGCGTCGTCGCGGTTGATCTTGACGAGGAGGCTCGCCCCGAGCCACATGTCGTAGAGGGTCTGCGCGGTGTCGCGGGCGGTGCCGTCAATCGCGAGGGAGCCGTCCTCCAGGCCGGCGGTGAGCGTACGTTCCAGCCGGTCGAGCATGGCGAATGTGCCCTCCTTGAGGGCGAGCCGCATCGCTTCGGACAGGTCGGAGACCTCCGCGCTGAGTTTCACGGTCAGGCACTTGCCCTGGCACTCGTCGGCGCTCTGCGTCTCGCGCCAGTACTGCCAGTAGTTCATCAGCCGCTGTGCCGAGGTCAGCCCGGGTTCGGCGAGGATGCGGTCCATCTCCGCCAGGTAATCGGTGTAGTAGGCCCGCAGGACGGCTTCGCCGAAGGCGTCCTTGGAGCCGAAGAAGTGGTAGAAGGAGCCCTTGGGGACTCCGGCGGCGGTGAGGATCTCGTTGATGCCCACCGCCGCGAATCCCTTGCGGGAGAGGATCTGCCGGGCGGCCGTGAGGATGCTTTCGCGGGTGTCGCCCTGGACCGTTTTCATGCGCGTCACGCTATCAACCATTAGACCAGTCGTCTATGGAGGGCGCCGGGCGGCCCCGTCTCACCGGCCGAGGAAGCCGAGGAGGATCTCGTTGATCTCGGCGGTGTGGGTGGTGAGCAGGCCGTGGGGCGCGCCGTCGATCTCGACGTACTCGGCGGCCGGCAGGGCCTTGGCGAAGCGGCGTCCGGTGGCGTCGACGGGCAGGGTGCGGTCGCCCGTGCCGTGCACGATCAGGGCGGGGACGTCGATCCGGGGGATGTCGGCCCGGAAGTCGGTGGGCCAGGTCAGCGGGGCGGCGGCCGAGGCGATCGGGCCGGCGCCGGCCGCCACGTTCCAGGCGTTGCGCACGGCTTCCTCGCTCACCCGGGTGCCCAGGTTCTCGTCGAGGTTGAAGAAGTCGGCGTAGAAGCCGGTGAAGAAGGCGTAGCGATCCTCCTTCGCCGCCTCGGAGACGCCCTCGAAGAAGGAGGGCGGGGCGGCGCCGTCGGGATTGTCGTCGGTGATGGCCAGGTACGGTTCCAGCGACGCGAGGAACGCGGCCTTGGCCACTCGGCCCGAGCCGTAGACGGACAGGTAGCGGGCGACTTCGCCGGTGCCCATCGAGAAGCCGACCAGGACCGCGTCGTGCAGGTCGAGGGTCTCCATGACGGTGTTCAGGTCGGCGGCGAACGTGTCGTAGTCGTAACCGGTGGCGGGCTGGCTGGACTTGCCGAAGCCGCGCCGGTCGTAGGTGATGACCCGGTGGCCGGCGTCCAGCAGGGCCGGGATCTGGCCCTCCCAGGAGTTGCCGTCCAAGGGGTAGCCGTGGATGAGGACGACCGGCTGCCCCGTCCCTTTGTCCTCGTAGTGCAGTTCGATGTCGGTGCTGTTCTCCGTGCCGACCTTGATGCGTCCCATGTCCCTTGCCCCTTCCGGGAGTTCGGTGTCCGACGGTCCGACACCCAGGACTATACGACCGGTCTACTCGACCCACAACCCCTCCGTCGCAACCTGGGAGGAGCGTTGGGCGGGCCAGGCCCGGGCCGCGTGACGGGCGGCGTCCAGGAGTCGGGCCCGGTCGGCGCCGTCGCGAGCCAGGGCGGCCATGCCGGCCAGTACCGTGTCGACGAACGCGGCTACGCCGTCGGCCTCGGCGGTCGACGCGAGTTCTCCCTCGGCGGCGGCCCGATGCAGACGTGCCCGGATCGTGTCGCGCGTCTTGGCGCGCCGTTCGGCGAGCCGCGGCTCGCCCATGACGAGGCAGCCGGGGGGCTGCCCGGGTGCGGAGAAGTGCTCGGCCGAGGACCGCAGCAGGCGTTCGATCGCCTCACGTGCCGTGGGGGCCGACAGGTCGCGCTCCAGATCGTCGTCGAGGTGTTCGGTGTAGAGCGCGCACGCCTTCTCGAACAGCGCCTTCTTGTCGCCGAAGGCGGCGTACAGGCTCGGTGCGGCGATCCCCGCCTCCTCGCACACCTGCGCGACGCTCACCCCCTCGTATCCGCGCTCCCAGAATGCGCGCATCGCCGCCCTGAGCACCGCGTCCTTGTCGAACGTCCTCGGTCTGCCTGTCATGAGCCAAAGTTTAGCGCACGTTAAAGAACGTGCTACTCTCTTTCTGTAACGCCCACTAAAAAACGTCGAGCAATCGTGTCGGCGCACCCGCCCGGAGGAGTGCAGCGATGAGCTACAGCGGTTACAAGTCCCTGGTGGTCCGTGCGGAGGACCGGATCGCCTGGGTGACCATCGACAACCCGCCGGTGAACACCGTCGACGCCACGCTGGCCGGCGACCTCAAGGCGTTCGCGGACGAGGTGGCGTCCGACGAGGACGTCGCCGTGATCGTCTTCCAGTCGGCCGACCCCGAGTTCTTCTCCGCTCACGCGGACTTCGCGTGGTCCTTCGATCCGAGCACCCTCATGGCCCTGGCCGATCCGGAAGCCGACCCGGCCCTCAACCCGCTGCAGCAGCTCAACGAGCGGGTGCGCACGCTGCCGCAGGTGACGATCGCGAAGCTGCGCGGCTATGCCCGCGCGGGCGGCGCCGAGCTGGCGACGGCCGCGGACATGCGGTTCGCCGCAGCGGACCGGACCTGGCTCTCGCACCCGGAGTCGCTGATGGGCATCTTCCCCGGCGGGGGCGGCACCCAGTACCTCAACCGGCTGGTCGGCCGGGCCCGTGCCCTGGAGATCGTGCTGGGGGCCGAGTTGTTCGACACCTCTGTCGCCGAGCGCTACGGGTGGATCAACCGCGCGGTGCCGGACGAGCACCTCGACGCGTTCGTCGACGCCTTCGCCCGCCGCATCGCCGTTCTGCCCGAGGGCGTGGCCGCCGCCGCGAAGGAGGCGCTGGACGCGGCCGAAGCGAGCGGCCCGGTGCCGGGTCTGGCCGAGGAGGCGGCCGCCCACGCAAAGGTGTACCCCTCCCCGGGCGATGTCGTCCACCGGCTCCGCGTGCTGATGGACCACGGTGGCCAGACGCGCGAAGGCGAACTGCGGCTGGAGCGCCTGCTGGAATCCATCCCTTGGGCCCACCGCTCCTGAATGTCCGTTGCAAAAGGCGGGACCGTGCCGCCGTACGTCCAATACCGGACTACTCCCAGGGAGCGACGGGAATGAGCAACCACCCCGGACAGGCCGATGCCGCGGCTTCCACGACCTCGCATCGGTTGGCACGCGCCGACTGCACGGACGAAGACGCCACGTTCGACTACGTCGTGTGCGGCGCCGGTCCGTCCGGTTCCGTTCTCGCCGGCAGGCTCGCGGCCGATCCGGCCGTCACGGTACTGCTCGTCGAGAGCGGCGGCGACGACGATGACGAGCGCGTACGCGACCCCGACCTCTGGCCGGCCAACCTCGGCACCGAGCGGACCTGGGGCCACGTAACGGAGCCGAACCAGCATCTGAACGGGCGCCGGCTCGCCTACGCCACAGGCCGCGGGTTGGGCGGGGGAGGCGCCGTCAACGCGGGTGTGTGGGCCCGCGGCCACCGGAGCGACTGGGACTCCTACGCCGAGGCAACGGGCGATCCCGCGTGGGGCTACGCGCACGTACTGGAGCACTACCGCGGCACAGAGGACTGGCAGGGCGCTCCCGACCCCGCGCGGCGGGGCACCGGCGGGCCGATGCGCATACGGCCGTCGCAGGACGTGCACCCCCTGTTCACCGCCTTCCTCGACGGTGCCGAGGCCACCGGCATGTCCCGGTTCGACAGCGCCAACGGCGCCCTGATGGAGGCGGACTCCGGTTGCGCCGTGCGGGACGAGAACATCCACGACGGTGTCCGGCAGACCCCCTTCCGCCGCTACGTCGCCGACCGTGCGGGGCAGTCGAACCTCACGGTATTCCCGCACACGACGGTCTCCCGTGTCCTGCTCTCCGCGGGCCGGGCCCACGGCGTCGAGATCGTGCGCGACGGCAAGCCGCTGCGCGTCAACGCGTCGCAAGAGGTGGTGCTGTCGCTGGGCGCGCTCGGCACTCCGGCCGTACTCATGCGGTCCGGGATCGGGGACGGGGACGAACTGCGGAACCTGGGCATTCCGGTGGTCCAGCACCTGCCCGGCGTCGGCCGCAACCTCGACGACCACGTACGCCTGCCCTGCGTGTGGGAGGCGACGGACGCGCCGCTGCCGGTACCCACACGCAGCCAGGCCGTCTGCCTCTGGCAGGACGAAACCCGGCCGGGCGCACCGGAGTTCGTCATGTACCTCTCGCCGGCGCCGTCCGTCTCCCCCGAGAGCGCGGCGCAGTACCCGCCGCCGGAGCGGTGCTTCACGCTGATGCCTGCCATGCGCCTGCGCCGCGGCAGCCGCGGCCGGGTCCGTCTGGCGAGCACGGACCCGATGGCCGGACCGCGCATCGAGACGAACTTCCTTGCCGACCCCGACGACGTGCGCTCGGCTCTGTCCGCTGTGGCCATGGCCCGGGAGATCGGCAACTCCGCGGCGCTCCGCCCGTTCGTCGAGCGGGAGGCGTCTCCGGCGTCCTCCGTGAAGGACACGGTGGAGGCGTTCGTGCGGAACGCCGCGGAAACCTTCTGGCACCAGAGCGGTACGTCCCGGATGGGGCGTGACGAGGGAGCCGTGGTGGACGGGAGGCTGAGGGTGCGGGGCATCGAGGGCCTCCGTGTCGCCGACGCCTCGGTGCTGCCCCATGTGACGGTCGCCAACACCATGGCCCCTTCCGTGGTGGTCGGCGAGCGGGCAGCCGAGATTCTCGCGGCCGAGCAGGGCTGAAGGGAAAGGACGGCGTCAAGGGGGCGGGGCGGCTGTCCCCGCTTCGGCGTCAACACCAACACCGCACGACCTCCCGCACGGTCGAACGCTGAGCGACGACGGCGCCGCTGCCCACCGGCTCGCCGAAGTCGTCGAGGTGTGCGGGGATAGGTAGGGGACGGGCAGCCAGGGGGCGAGGGAAACGAGGGCCGACGACCATGACCGACACCCGGACCCGGAGCAGCGCCAGTACCGGCAATCGAGCAGCCGCCGAAGTCCTGCGGGGTCTGGGGGACATCCGCTCCGACCTGGAGGACATCTACGAGGATCTGCATGCCCACCCCGAGCTCAGCCACCAGGAGCACCGCACGGCGGGCAAGGTGGCCGACCGGCTGAGGTCGTGGGGTTATGAGACGCACACCGGGGTCGGCGGCACCGGCGTCGTCGGTGTCCTCCACAACGGTGAAGGGCCCGTCGTCCTGCTGCGCGCGGACATGGACGCCCTTCCCGTCAAGGAGGACACCGGACTGCCGTACGCGAGCACGGTCACCGTGCAGGACGCCTCGGGCACCACCGTGCCGGTCGCGCACGCGTGTGGCCACGACATGCATGTCACCTGTCTGCTGGGGGCCGTCCGCCTGCTGTCGGAGCGCACGGGCTCCTGGGCCGGCACGCTCGTCGCGCTGTTCCAGCCCGCCGAGGAGACGGGGAACGGTGCGGGCGCCATGGTCGACGGCGGCCTCGCCGACCTCGTCCCGAAGCCGGACGTCGCCCTCGCCCAGCACGTCCTGCCCTATCCTGCCGGCTACGTGGGCACCCGTTCCGGCCCGTTCCTGTCCGCCGCCGACACCCTGCGCGTCACCCTGCACGGGCGGGGCGCCCACGGCTCCGCACCGCAGGCAGCCGTCGACCCGGTGGTTATGGCCGCCATGACCGTCGTACGGCTCCAGACGATCGTCTCCCGCGAACTCGCCGCCACCACGCCGGGCGTCCTGACGGTGGGGGCGATCAACTCCGGTACGTCCGGCAACGTCATCCCGGACACCGCCGAGATCCAGCTCAACGTCCGGACATACGACGACGGCACCCGGCAGCATGTCCTGGGCTCCGTCCGGCGGATCGTCAGGGCCGAGTGCGAGGCTTCCGAGGCGACGGGCGAGCCGGAGTTCGAGGAGATCAGCCGGTTTCCGCCCACCGTGAACGACGCCTGCGTCACCGAGCGCGTTTCCAAAGCCTTCGCCGCGCATTTCGACGGCGCCGACACGATCGACCTGCAGACCGCCAGCGAGGACTTCAGCGACATCCCGCATGCGCTCGGCACGCCGTTCACGTACTGAGGCCTCGGCGGCATCGACCCGGACACGTACCGGACGGCGGCCGAGCGGGGCACGGTCGACCAGGACATCCCGGTCAACCACAGCCCCGACTTCGCCCCGGTCCGCCAGCCCACCCTGGACACGGGTGTGCAGGCGCTGGTGGTGGCGGCACTGGAGTACGCGGGGACGGAGGGGTGAGAAGGTCGTGGCCTTCGGGCGATGCGTTCAGGGCGCTGTCGCCGCGTTCGTGGGGAGTGGGAATCGGGCCGGTGCACTCCGAAAGGCGGTGACGGTATGGGGCCCGTGAAACGCGCCCGCGGCGGGCGCGCCACGTGACCGACGTGACGGCGGAGCCACCGCTGCTGTACGCGCTGGATCTGACGGGCACCTTCGCCTTCGGGCTCAACGGCGCGTTGACAGCGGTCCGGGCCACGCGGCTCGACGGGTTCGGTGTCGTCGCCCTCGGCATGATCACGGCGTTGACCGGTGGCGTCATCCGCGACCTCATCATCGGGGAGGTGCCGCCGGCCACCTTCCGCGATTGGCTCTACTTCCTACTCGCCGCTGCCGGCGGGTTGATCGCGTTCGCACTCAGCAGGCGCCTGGAGCGGCTGGGCATCCCGATCGAGGTACTCGACGCAGTCGGGCTGAGCACGTTCGCGGTCATCGGTTCGAGCAAGGCGCTGGGGTTCGGTCTGGGGATCGGGCCGGCGCTGCTGCTCGGCGTCGTGACCGCAGTGGGAGGGGGTACGACCCGGGACGTCCTCATCGGGCGCATCCCGTCGGTGCTGCGTAGCGGGCTGTACGCAGTCCCGGCTCTGGTGGGCGCCGCGATCACCGTCGCCACTGTCGAGACGGGCATCTACGGCATCCCGGCCGCGCTGGTGGCCGTAGGCGTCTGCTTCGTCATCCGCATCGTCGGCCTCTGGCTCGGCCTGAACGTCCCGCCCCC
>NZ_AJTQ01000037.1 GCF_000262345.1 Streptomyces xiaopingdaonensis
CGGCGGTGGACAGGCGCTGATGTGCGCTCGGGGCGCGCGCGTGGGTTTGCGTCCCCTGTCCCGACCTCCGCGAGATCTCGCGGAGGGAGACGCCTCTCGTCGGGGTCGCCGTCGCCCATGCGTGCCGCGCATCGTGCGAGTGCAGGCGACCTCTGCGCAGACCGCGCCGACCGGGCGAGTACGGTGAGTTGGCGGATCACCGAGGTGCCAGACGAACCAGTCCGCCAGGGGAGGAGGAGCAGTGCGCCGAGCACGCACGACCGACCGGTCGATGAGTTCCTTCCTCCTGCTGCTGATCGCCGTTCTCTTCGGTCTGCTCTGCGTCCACGGGCAGACCGGTCTGCAAGGCGAGTCGGGCCGGGCGGTCACCGGTGCTCCGGTGGTCGGGATGGCGCAGTCCCCGTCGGAGGGTGGAGACGTCGCACCCGCCGAGCACGGTGCACACGCGTCCGCCGCTGACGAGACGGTCACGGACGGCGCCGAAATCCTGCCCGCCGACGGTGGAAGCTGCCCTGAGCGCAAGGCGCCGGAGCAGTCGGGCAGCCCCCATGTCGCAGCGCCTGCCCTGGCGGAACTGCCCTCTCCGGGCGAAGTCGCGGAGACCCCGCGGGCCGCACGATGGCTCGCCCACAGCGAGGAACAGTCCGCGAAGGCACCGCCTCCGCGCGTCTCCGTACTGAGGATTTAGACCGGCCCGCCGCTCCCACCTCCTTGCCCGAGCCTCCATGGGCTCCGGGGTGCGGAAGCGGCTCCGCGCTCGCGTCCCTCCTCAGTCACGGAGACATCTTCATGGACCCGTCGCCCGCTTCTCCCGAACCTGTTCCCACAGCCGTCGGGAGCAGCCGCTCCCTGCGTACCGCCCTGGGCGCACTGCGCCTGTGGGAGCCCCGGCAGTGGGTGGCCGCAGCCGCCGCTGCCGTGGCCGCGGCCGTCGTCGTCGGCGTGCCGACCGCCGTCATCCCCAACGCGTTCTTCGGTCGGGAGATCCCCGTCCAGTGGTGGCACTACCCGGCCCTCGCCCTGACCGCGCTGCTCTCCGGGCTGGTCCTGGGCACGTACCTGCGCCCCGGCCCGCCGGTGGCCCCCGGCGGTCGGCTCGGCTCGGTCGGGGGAGTGCTGTCCTTCTTCGCCGTGGGCTGCCCGGTCTGCAACAAGATCGTCCTGCTGCTGCTCGGCACGGGTGGCGCGCTCAGCTACTGGGCGCCGTTGCAGCCCCTGCTCGCCCTCGGCTCGTTGGCGCTGCTTGCCGAGGCGGCACTCCGCCGCCTCAACGCCCAGGCCGCCTGCCCCACGCCCACCGCCTGACGCCGTCTCCTGGGCCCGTTTCCGAGGGCCGATCGGCCAGGCCACCTGATCCTCTGCTCACAGGAGCGTGTTCTTCATGCCCGAGAAGTCTTCTTCGTCCACTCCCGCCGCCCCGCAGGCGCGCGTACGTCGCAGGCGCACCGTCTGGGCCGCCGGCGTGCTGGTCGCCGCCACCGCCGCGGCCGTGGCGCTGGTCGCGACCGCCGGCTCCGAGTCGGATCCCGACCGCTCCCAACCCGAGACCTCGGCCGAACCTGTGCCGGGAGATTCCGCACCGGCAGGCCCCGACCTGGCGCGTCGGGACACCGACGACCCCCTGGCCGTCGGCTCGGTCGACGCACCCGTGGTGATGGTCGAGTACTCCGACTTCCAGTGCCCGTTCTGCGGACGCTTCGCACGCGAGACCAAGCAGGAACTCCTGAGCACGTACGTGAAGAAGGGGTCGCTGCGCATCGAATGGCGCAACTTCCCCATCTTCGGTGAGGAGTCCGAAAAGGCGGCGCACGCCGCGTGGGCCGCCGGTCGGCAGGGTGCCTTCTGGGAGTTCCACGACCGTCTCTACGCCGAGCCGCGCGAGCGCAACACCGGCGAATTCACGAAGGACAAGCTCGTCGCCCACGCGAAAGCGGTCGGCGTGGAGGACCTCACGCGTTTCCGCCGGGACATGGAATCGGCTCAGGCCCGCCAGGCAGTTGATCGCGACCGTGAAGAGGGGTACGCCCTCGGCGTCACCAGCACGCCCGCCTTCCTCGTCAACGGCACACCCCTGCTCGGCGCGCAACCCACGGAAACCTTCCACGAGGAGATCAAAAGCGCTCTCGGCGAGAGCAAGAACGAGGGCGAGGCGAAATGACGGACGCCGGTATCCTCCTCGCTTTCCTCGGCGGGCTGCTCGCCTTGCTCAGCCCGTGCAGCGCCCTCCTTCTGCCCGCCTTCTTCGCCTACTCCTTCACCCACGGAACGCGGCTGTTCCGGCACACTGCCGCCTTCTACGCCGGGCTGTGCCTGACGCTCGTCCCCCTCGGGGCGGGCGGGGCCTTCGCCAGCCGCCTGTTCATCGGTCACCGGGACACGCTCGTCCTCGTCGGCGGCTGGACCATGATCGCTCTGGGGGCCGTGCAACTCCTCGGACTCGGCTTCGGCTCCCGCCGCCTCCAGCAACGCGCCGGAGCCCCCTCCGGATCGACGTCCTCCACCGTCGCCCTCGGCGCCGTGTACGGGCTCGCCGGATTCTGCGCGGGGCCCGTCCTGGGCAGCATCCTCACCGTCGCCGCGCTCGGCGGGAGCCCGCTGCGCGGCGGTCTTCTTCTGGCGGTGTACGCCCTGGGCATGGCCGCTCCCCTCTTCTTCCTCGCCCTCCTGTGGAACCGCTGGCAACTGGGGCGGCGCGCCTGGCTGCGAGGGCGGGGCTTCCGGATCGGCCGCCTGCACCTCCACAGCACCTCGGTGATCGGCGGCCTGCTCTTCATCACCCTCGGCGCCGTCTTCCTCCTCTTCGACGGTTCGGCCGCGCTGCCGTCGCTGCTGGACGTGGACACCGAGTACGCGTGGGAACAGCGGGTGGCCGCTCTCGCCTCCGCCGTCCCGGGGCACCTTCTCCTGGCCGCCCTCGCCGCCGCGGTGGCGGTGGGAGCGAGCGTCGTCCTGGTCAGGAACAGCAGGGAGGAGAGCCGCGACCGGCGGTGAGTCGGTCGCCGCGGTCTGCCCGGAAGCGGGGTCCGCAGGTCATCGGCGGTAGGCGCTGGCGGCTATGGCGGGTAGAAGGGTGAGGGAGAGGACACCGCCGGTGAGGGCGAGGGCGGGGTAGCTGGTGGCGGCGACCATGATGCCGGAGGCCATGCCGCCGGTGGCACCGGCGACGGCGATGGAGACGTCGACCAGTCCCTGCGTCTTGGCTCGGGTGGCCAGCGGGACGGTGTCGGTGATGATCGCCGTGCCGGAGACGAGGCCGAAGTTCCAGCCGAGGCCCAGCAGGGCGAGCGCGAGGGCGAGGAGCGGCACGGAGCTGACGGGCGCCGCGGCGGCGACGACGCCGGCGACCAGGAGAGTGGTACCGGACGCGGCGGCGATCTTCATGCGGCCGTAGCGGTCGACGAGCCGGCCGGTCAGAGGGGACGGCAGGTACATGGCGGCGACGTGGACGGCGATGACGAGCCCGGAGGCGGCGGTGCCGTGGCCGTGGTCGTGCATGTGGACCGGCGTCATCGTCATGACCGCGACCATCACGAGCTGGGTGAGGACCATGACCAGCGCCCCGAGGACCACGCCGCCGCGCCCTTCGCTCGGATCGGCGGCACCGGCGCCGGCGTCGGTTTCCTCCTTCCTCGCCGAGGCGCGGGCCAGCAGCAGCGGGTCGGGCCGTAGCCGCAGGGCGAGCACGAGTGCGGCCAGCGCGTAGGCGACGCCGGAGAGGAGGAAGGGGCCGGCGAGGTGGGGGATGCCGAGAGTTTCGGCGAAGGTGCCGATGGGAGCGGCGAGGTTGGGCCCGGCGACGCCGCCGAGGGTGGTGGCGACCAGGACGGTGGAGACGTCCCGGGCGCGGTGGCCGGGGGCGGCGAGATCGGCTCCGGCGTAGCGCGCCTGGAGGTTGGTGGCGGTGCCGGCCCCGTAGACGAACAGGGCGAGGAAGAGCAGGACGGGGTTGTCCGACACGGCGGCGACGAGGACGCCGGCCGAACCGAGCGCCCCGGCGAAGTAGCCGGTCGCCAGGCCGGGGCGGCGGCCGCGGGCTTGGGAGATGCGGCCGACGGCGACGGCGGTGAGGGCGGAGCCGGCGGTGAACAGGGCGCTGGGCAGCCCGGCGAGACTGGTGGTGCCGAGCATGTCCTGGGCGAGGAGAGCGCCGACGGTGACGCCGGCGGCGAGCCCGGCTCCGCTGAACACCTGGGAGGCGACGAGAACGCGCAAGGTGCGACGTTGGGCTTGGGCGAGGTCGGATATGTGGTCCGTCGTGCCGTCGGATGCGGTGTCGGTCATGTCCTCTTCCGGAGCAGGTACTGCAAAGGGCGGGGCGGTGGCTCGGCCGGGCTCGGCGAGTTGTCGGCCCGGTTCGTGCTGGGTGGTGCGTCGGCTGGCGCCGGTTGTGTGCGCCCGGACGGCGAACGAGCCGGCCTCGTCACGGCGTTGAAGGTAGTACACCCGCGCAGCCGAACGGCCGCCTCGAAAAGGGCGAGCGCGGGCCCGGTGCTGCTCAGGGACCAGCCGCCCGGGCAGGACAGGCCGGCACTCCGGCGTCCGGGGCAGTGCACGACGCCCCCGGACCGGCGGAACGCACGGTGCCCGACCGACCAGCCCTCGACCCGCTCATCCGATCCGGGGAGGACACCGGCGGTTTCGCGGTCCGGGGGGAAGGCGGTGCCCGCTCCGGTCATGATCTCGGCGTCGCACATGCCGCTCGCCGTCACCCGGACCCGACCGCCCGTCGGCGACGGCGTCCCGGCCGCGGACGGGCACGGAGAGCCTCCGAGCTCGCTCGCGACCACGGCACCGTCCGACATGGATGCTTCCTCCGGGAACAAGGCGATGTCCATAGCTGCTGGTTATGTTGGAGCCACGGAGACCCTAGGCAGGCACGAAACCACCTGGTAGGGGACAGCGGTGAATGGAGCGATAAGCGATGGCTATGGCCGACCGGATGAACCTCGAAGGGCTCCGCTACGCGCAGGCCGTGGCGGAGACCAAGTCGTTCAGCGCCGCCGCCCGCGCCTACGGCGTGACCCAACCCGCCCTGTCGAACGGCATCGCCAAGCTGGAGGAGCGCCTGGGCGAGAAGCTGTTCGACCGCTCCCCGCGAGGCGTGACCCAGACGGCGTTCGGTTTCCGCGTCCTGCCCCTGATCGAGCGCGCCCTGGAGGGGTTCGACGCCGTGGCCGCGGAGGCCAGGCGGCTGACGGAAGTCGGAGAGCAGAAGATCCGCATGGGCCTCTCCCCGCTGATCGGCTCGCGCCTGGTCGCCCGCGCCTTCAGCACGGTCCAGGATCTGCCGGCGCCGCGTGACCTCGTGCTGCGCGAGGCGAACATGCAGAAGCTGCGCGAAGACCTGATCGCCGGACAGCTCGACGTCATCCTGATCCCGGCCGTGGCCGCGATGCCGCGCTTCGAGCATCGCGTCGTCGATGTGGAGCCGATGGCCGTCGTCAGTCCCGGCACTGCGGAATCGACTCCGCTCGAACTCGAAGAAGCGGGCGAGGAGTGCTTCATCCTCGTGCCGGACACCTGCGGCCTGACCACGTTCACCACGCAGCTCTTCGAGGCGCGCGAGATGCCCCTTCGCACCTACCCGGGGGAAGCCGCCAGCTACCAGGTCCTCGAGGACTGGTCGAAGCTGGGCCTGGGATCGGCCATGCTTCCCCACTCCAAGCTCAGCTCGCCCGACGCTCCCCATCGCCCGCTCCTCGACGAGGGCCGCGAGGTGCAGATCTCCTTCGAAGCCGTCTGGAGCGCCGATTCCCCGCTCGCCGCTGACCTCCTCCACCTCGCCGACAGTCTCGCGGCAGCCCGCGCGTAGCCATACACAGCACCTATGGCCAGATTCGCAGGACTCCTCTACCGGCGCCTCGGCCGCCTGCCTAACGTGGCAGGCACGTTGCGGAATCCGCCGCACCGCAGCACCTCGCCGTCGAATGAGGCATAACCATGGCATATCTCGAAATCACCCTGCGAGTGGCCCCGGACAATCGCGCCGCGGCTGCAGGCGTCTACGAGAAGTACAAGCAGCTCTTCCTGGACACCGTCCCCGGAGCCACCAGCAAGGAACTCCTCGTCCGAGACGAGGATGTCCAAGTCCTCCACGCCTTCCGGAACGCGGCCGACGCCAAGGCGTACCTGGCCGGCGACCTCTTCACCCGCGACGTGGTCGGAGAGCTGGCCCCGCTGTTGGAGGCCAATCCCGACGTGCGCGTCTACGAGACCGTCCGAGCCGGGTGACGTCATGTACGAGACCCAGGAACTCCTCCGCGAGTACGACCGGGCCCGCGCCTACACCGACGAGCTGTGGAAGGACCTCACCCCGGACGAGGTGACGTGGCGACCGCACGAGGACTCCAGCGCCATCGGCTGGCACCTCGGCCACCAGGCCCACGTCGCCCACTTCATGATCCGCAACCTCACGGCGGCCGAACCCAGCCCCGACCCGGAACTGGACGGACTCATGGACTCGGCCAACCCGGAGAAGTTCCGCGGCGCGCTACCGACCGCCGGCCGGCTCACCGCCTTCCGCGACACGGTCGCCGAGCGCGTCCACGCACGCATCGGCGACATCGCGGCCGGCACGGTAGGCGTCCCCGCCCAACTGGGCGTCGTAGCCCAGCATTTGCTGGTCGCTCTCATCAACCACGAGTACCAGCACGACCAGTGGATCAGCGAGGTCCGTGCCGACGACCTCGGCCACGCACTTCCGCCCGACCCCGCCTCGGATCGGCTCAGCCGCGTGGACGGCTACCTCGTCTGCAATCCGTACCTCTGAGCCCCGCACAGTCAAGGAGCACGACATGAGCGATGTGCGCGTCACACCCTGGCAGGACGACACGATCCCCTCGCCCCCGCCCGAACTCCTGGCAGGCATGAAGGCCCGTCGACCCAACGGCGAACTGATCGGCATCGATCGGGTCCTGCTGAAGAGCTTCCCGCTCGCCACAGGGTGGAACGCACTGCTGGGCCGGATCCGCGCCGAGTTCGAACTCGCCTTGGAACACCGTGAATTGATCATGCTGCGAGTGGCCGCGCTGAACCGCGCCGACTTCGAATGGAGGGTGCATCACCCGGCGTATCTGCAGGCGGGCGGTACGGAGGAGAAGTGCGAAGCCCTCCAGGGGGAAGGCGCGGACAGTGACGTCTTCGACGAAGAGGAACGCGCCCTGATCACGCTGACCGACCAGTCCACGAAACAGGTCGAGGTCGACGCTCTGGTCGTCGAGGAGATGAAGCGCTTGTTCGGCGAGAACCGAACGGTGGAAGCGGTCGCCACGGTCGCGGCCTACAACATGGTTTCCCGCTTCCTGGTGGCGCTGGCCATCTGACGACAAGCAACCTGCCCGCGGTGCTCGGGTCACGTCGTCCGGACCAACTACCGGGTGACGGCCGCCGGTCGACGGGGCCGGACGGCGGCGATCAGGTCGGATCGACCAGCGACGGGCATACCGGCGGCCGTCCCCGTGGGGCCATCAGCCCACCATCAGCGCGGACGCGCGGGGTGCGAGGAAGTGGTCCAGTACCAGTTCGGCGGCGCCCTGAGCAGCCACTTGGTCGCCCACGGCGGACCCCCGCACCTCGATGTCCCTGCCTGTCACCACGAGTTCGCGCTCGACGATGCCGGGAATGACGGGGAGGAACACCGGGCTGAGGCGGCCCCAGAGCGGGCCGCCGATCACCACCCGCGGTACGTCGAGCAGGTTCACCAGCACGCCGAGGCCGACGGCCACACGGCGTGCCGCGTGGTCGAGGATGCGGGAGGCGCCGCCGTCTCCCGCGGAGGCGAGGGCGCACAGTGAGGAGCAGGCGTCGTCGATGGCGACGTAGTCGCTGAGGTTCGGGAGCGGCAACAGGCCCACGCGGGCGGCCTGGAGAACGAGCGCCTCGGGGACGCAGGCGGCGGCCAGACCGCCGCGTCGGCCGCTCCACTCCAGCCGTTCGGCGTCGGGGTCGACGACCAGGTCGCCGATCTCGCCGATGTTGTTGGTCGTGCCCCGGACGACCTGGTTGTCCAGCACGACGGAGGCGCCGACACCGGACCCCAGGTAGAGGAAGATGAACGTGTTCGACGCCTCGGAAGACGAGCGGAGCTCCGCCGTGGCGGCGGCCGTGACGTCCTTGTCGAGCAGGACGGGCAGCCCGGTCGCTTCGTGGAGGTCGGCGCGCAGTCGGACGTTGCGCCAGTTGGGCAACTGGGGCGGGTCGAGCAGCAGCCCGGCCCCGACGTCGAGCGGGCCCGGAGCGGCGATGCCCAACCCGAGCACCCGGGTCCGGTCGATGCCGGCCTCGGCGATCAGGCCGTCGACGGCGTCGGCGATGCAGGCGGTCACCTCGGACGGGTTGGTGGCCTGCGGTGTTCGTTTCTGACACGAAAGCCGGACCTCGCCGTCGAGGTCGAGGAGGACGACGGTCAGTCTTGCCGGGTCGATGTGCACACCGACTGAGTAGGCTCCGTCCGGGTCGGTGACCAGCGGTATGCTCGGCCGGCCGCGCGCGTTGCCGCCCGGCGCGCTTTCCCGGACCAGGTGGTCGTCGATCAGCCGACGGGTGATGTTGGAGATCGTCTGGGAGCTCAGACCGGTCGCGCGCTGCAGGTCGGCTCGGCTCACTCCGCGCGACCTGCGCACCACCTCCAGCACCACCGCCTGGTTGTAGTCCGCCAGCCGGAGCTGGTTGCTGCCTCGCCGCATGTGCCTCTCCCTGCCTTCCTCTAGGACCCTCGGACCGACGATCGCGCGGGCCTCGCAGCGGTTCGCGGGGTGGCTCGGTGATCTGCGCCCACAGGAGGCTGTCCCGGCCGGGTGCGGGTCACGCTACGGGATCTGGCGTCATCCCTTGACGGGGGACGATCTCGCTCCATAGCATCACCGAACTTTATCCAATCCATTTGATAAAAGATGGATCGGAAACACGGCCAGGAGAGATGCCTATGCGACGCAACCGTGTACTCGCCGCCGGCGCGGCCGGACTACTGTTCGCAGGGGTGCTCACGGCGTGTTCGGACTCCCGCGCGGACGGCCCGGTGACCGTCAAGCTGCTGCAGTTCCAGGAGGCCCGCGCCGACGTCGTCAAGGACCTCATACCGGAGTTCGAGAGAGCGATGGCCGAAAAGGGGCAGGACGTCAAGGTGGAGCTGGTCACCGACATCCTCACCGACGACCAGTTCCGAACCAAGATCACGCAGCAGTTCTACTCCGGCAAGGCGCCGGACGTCGTGGACATGGGCAACAAGAACGTGACCGGCATGGCCGGCGCCGGTTACCTGCTGAAGCTCGACAAGTACCTGCACACGTGGGAAGGCTGGGACGAGTACTACCCGTCGGTGAAGGACGGCGCACGGGAGCGGAACGGCAGTTACTACTCCCTCCCGCACGAGGCGAGCGTGCAGAGCCTCTTCTACCGGAAGGACGTGCTGGAGCGGCTGGGCATCGACACCTCGCAGCCGCGCACGTGGGACGAGCTCATCGCACGGCTGAAGCAGGTCCGCGCCAAGACCGGTGAGGCTCCGATCGTCCTCCCCGCCGGGACCGCCTGGGGCGACGGATCGTGGTCGGAGGGCCTCCTGCCCGTCGTGGCGGGTACCGGCAGCACCCTGTACGACGACGAGTCCGGGAAGTGGAAGCTCAGGAGCAAGGGCCTGTCGGCCGCCTTCGACCTCTACGCGGACCTCGTCGAGGCCGACCTGCTCCCGGTACGCGACCTGCAGAACCCGAACCCGTGGGAGCCGACGAAGTACCGGAAGTTCCCCCAGGGCACGCTTCCGGTGGCCGCCCAGGGAAGCTGGGGGTGGAAGTACGACTGGGGCCCCGAAGGGTCGGCCCCGATCAAGAACTCCCGCGAGAGAATCGGCACTTGGGACTACCCGGCCCTGGTGCCGGGCACCAAGCCCGCCCCGATCAGCGGCGGCGGCTTCGGCTACAGCGTCAACGCCGACGCCGCCCATCCCGACGCCGCCGTCGAGCTGGCGAAGTGGCTGAGTTCCGGGAAGGCGCTGGCCAAGCAACTGGCCGCGGTGGGCGCCGTCTCGCCGCGCGAGGGCCTCTCCGGCACTGCGCCGTACAAGAACGAGCCGTCCCTGCTCCAGGCGGAGGACGAGCTCAAATCCAGCATCCAGCCACCGTTGGGTGACGGAGAGGACCGCGTCTCGCAGGCGGTCCAGAGTGCGACGGCGAAGATCGTGTCCGGCGAGGCGGACGGCAGCCAGGCCGCCGACGCCTTCGCCGAAGAGGCCGCGGAGTTGCTCGGCAGCACTCGGGTGGCGAAATGACCACGGCGAAGACTTCGGCCGCCCGGCCGACACGTCCCCTGCAGGAGCGCGCTGCGCTGCCCGTGCTGCTCGGACCCTCGGTCCTCCTGATCGCTGTCTTCGTGGTCGCTCCCGCCGCGTACGGCATCTATCTCGCCCTCACCAACACGCAACTGACCGGATTCGCGGCGCAGGACCCGCAGTTCGTCGGACTGGAGAACTTCCGGAACCTGCTGGGCTCCACGGACTTCCTCGCATCGCTGGGCCGCACCGGAGAGTTCGTGCTCTGGTCGGCGATCATCGGGCAGACGGTGCTCGGCATGCTCGCCGCACTGCTGCTGCGTCAGAAGTGGCTGCGCGGCAAGGGGCTGTTCGGAGCGTTGATGCTCCTGCCGATGGTGGTGCCCGAGGTCGTCGCCTCGCTGACGTGGGCGAGCGTGCTCTCCTCCGAGGACGGCAGCACGTTCAACCGGCTGCTCGGACTGTTCGGTTCGGGCGCGGCGGCGCCGCTGCAGGAGTATCCGATGACCTCGGTGATCCTCATCAACGTCTGGCGCGGTATCGCGTTCGCGATGATCATGTTCCAGGCCGCGTTGGAGGACGTACCCGACGAGCTGCTCGAGGCGTCGCGGATGGACGGCGCAAGCGCGCTCCAGGTCTTCCGGCACATCACCCTGCCCCTGATCCGCGGTCCGGTCTTCCTCTACCTGCTGCTCACCACCATCACCACGGTCGGTGTCTTCGGTCTGATCTACTTCCTGACCCAGGGCGGTCCGGGACAGGAGACGGAGATCACCTCCGTGTACATCTTCCAGAGCGCCTTCAAGTACTCCCAGATCGGCCTGGGAAGCGCCGCGTCCGTAATCCTGCTCATCCTGTTGACGATCCTGGGCATGACCTATGCCCGGCTGGCCAAGGTGGAGGTCTGATGGCGGCCACGACAACCACCGAGCCCGGGAAGGCCACCGCAACAGTCGGTTCGCGGCCCCGCAGGCCGGCGTGGGCGATCCTGCAACAGGCGCTGCAGTACGCGCTGATGGTGCTGCTGGGGCTGTTCTGCGTCGTACCGTTCGCCTGGGTCGCGCTCACGGCGGTGGACGCCGACGGCGGGCCGACGGTCGGCCTTCCGGCGTTCACGTTCGACAACTTCGTCCGGTTCTTCACCGACGGCGCCACCCCGCGGCTCTTCCTGAACAGCGTCATCGTCTCGTTCGCCGCGACCGCGCTGAACCTCGCCTGCGGCGTCCTCGGCGCCTACGCGCTCTCCCGCTACCGGTTCCGCGGACGCAGGACCTTCATGTTCGCGATCCTCCTGATCCGGGTGATCCCGCCGCCCGCGACGATCGTTGCCCTGTACCTGCTGATGGTCAAGATCCAGCTGGACGACAGCTACTTCGGCCTGATCCTGGTCGAGGCGTCGGCGGCGCTGCCGATCACCTTGTGGCTGTTGAAGGGCACCATCGACGCCATTCCCTTCGAGCTGGAGGAGGCGGCGTGGCTCGACGGCAGCAGCCGGTTCGGCGCGATCGGCCGGATCATCCTGCCGCTGGTCGGCCCGGGGCTCGGCGCCGCCGCGATGCTGACGTTCATGGCCGTGTGGGGCGACTTCCTCACCCCGCTCGTGCTGTTGCAGTCGCCCGACCTCTATCCGCTCTCGATCGGTCTGTTCCGGTCGTTCACCGCTTTCAACCAGGTCGACTGGGGCGTGCTCGCCGCGAGCGCCGTCGTCTACATGGCGCCGCCCGCCGTGCTGTACCTCTTCCTACGGCGACACCTGATGCGATCGAGCCTCGGCGGTGCCATCAAGTCCTGACCTGACGCGCCCACTTGGCTCCCATGGCAACGGGCCACTGCGCCCCCCCCGCCCAGTACAGAACAACCAGCAGTACGTAAGAGGAGACGCTGTCTTGGCTGACGACAATCCGCATGGCCGAGTGCAACTCGACGCCACCGCACTGGCGATGCAGCGGGTCCGACGGTTCACCAAGTTCCGGATACGGCCCGCCGTCTACCGCGACACCCGTCCGGTCCGCATCGCCGCGTGGACGGTCGAGGGCGAGCCCGTGCCGTTCGCCGAGGCGGTGCGGGAGCAGTACGAGCCGTTCGCGCTCGGCCGGTCGTGGGGCAAACCCTGGGGCACCACCTGGTTCGACGTCTCCGGCGAAGTGCCGGCGGAGTGGGCCGGCGGGCAGGCCGAACTCGTCGTCGACCTGGGATTCACGGGGGACCAGCCGGGCTTCCAGGCCGAGGGGACGGTGTACCGCCCGGACGGGGAGATCGTCAAGGCGATCGAGCCCTACAACTCCTGGGTTCCGCTTCCGGAGCCGGGGCCCTTCCGTCTGCTGATCGAGGCGGCGGCGAATCCGATCGTCCAGGTGCCCTACGAGTACGAACCCACGGCGATGGGCGACAAGGCGACCGCGGGCGAGGGGCCGCTGTACCGCCTCGAAGAGCTGTCCGTCGCCTCTCGCGACCGGCAGGTGTGGGACCTTCTCCAGGACGTGACCGCCCTCGACGGGCTGGTCGACGTCCTGCCCGAACAGGGCTCCCGGCGCGCGGAGATCGTGTACGCGCTGGAGCGGATGGTCGACGTCATGGACCCCGAAGACATCGCGGGCACCGCGGCGCGCGGCCGGGAGGTCCTCGCGCCCGTACTCGCGAGCCGTGCGGCCGACAGCTCGTTGATCGTCTCCGCCGTCGGCCACGCCCACATCGACTGCGCGTGGCTGTGGCCGGTACGGGAGACCGTGCGGAAGGTGGCGCGGACGTTCGCCAACGTGCTGGATCTCAGCGAACGCCACCCGGAGTTCGTGTTCGCCGCCTCGTCGGCGCAGCAGTACGCCTGGCTCAAGGAGAGCCAGCCGCGCCTGTTCGAACGGGTCCGCAGAGCAGTGGCCGAGGGTGTCATCCGCCCGGTCGGCGGCATGTGGGTCGAGTCAGACACCAACATGCCCTCAGGTGAGGCGCTGGCCCGTCAGTTCGTGCTCGGAAAGCGCTTCTTCGCCGAGGAGTTCGGGGTGGACAGCGAAGAGGTCTGGCTGCCCGACTCCTTCGGGTACACGGCCGCGCTGCCGCAGATCGCCAGGGCGGCGGGCGCCCGCTACTTCCTCACCCAGAAACCGTCCTGGAACGAGACCAACGCGATGCCCCACTCCAGCTTCCACTGGGAAGGCATCGACGGCTCCCGGCTGTTCACCCACTTCCCGCCCGCGGAGACCTACAACTCGGACCTCGGCGCCGCCGACCTCGCGCGTACGGAGCGGACGTACCGGCAGAAGGGCGCGGCACGGCACGTACTCGGACTGTACGGCTGGGGCGACGGTGGCGGAGGCCCCACCAGGGAGATGCTGGCAGCGGCCGAGCGCAAGCACGACCTGGACGGATCGCCGCGGGTGCGGATGGACGATCCGGACAGCTTCTTCCGTGCCGCCGAGGCCGAACTGCCCGCGCCGCCCGTGTGGGTCGGCGAGATGTACCTCGAATTGCACCGCGGCACGCTGATCTCGCACGCGCGGAGCAAGCGGGGCAACCGGCACAGCGAGGCCCTGCTCCGGGAGGCCGAGTTGTGGGCGGCGACCGCCGCCCTCCGCAGCGGAGCGCCCTACCCGTACGACGAGTTGCGGCGGATCTGGGAGACGGTGTTGCTGCTCCAGTTCCACGACATCCTGCCGGGCACGTCGATCGCCTGGGTCCATCAGGACGCCGAGCGGGACTACGACCGGGTGGCGGGGGAGCTCGACTCCCTCGTGGCGACCGCGCTCGACGCACTCGGCGGTGGCGACGGCGGCGAGGACGACCGCACCCCGGTCGCGGCCAACGCGGGTCCCTATCCGCTGCACGGTGTACCGGCGGCCGGCATCGGTCCCGCCTCGCCGCCCGCGGCGGCCGCCCCCTGTCGGGTGAACGACAGGTTCGTGCTCGACGACGGGATGCTGCACGCGGAGATCGACGGGCGCGGTACGGTCGTCTCGCTCGTCGACCCGGTTGCCGACCGGCAGTTGCTGCCGCAGGGCGTCGCGGGCGGTGTCCTTCAACTCTTCCGCGACACCCCGCGGGAGTGGGACGCGTGGGACATCAACGACGAGGACAAGCGCAGCGGCCGTGACCTCGTGGATCCGGTGTCGGTCGGCATCGAGGACGATGCGGTGGTGGTGCGGCACGAGCGCGGCGACACGGTGATCGCCATGTCCGTCCGGCTCTCCGAAGGCAAGCTCACCTACGCCTTCGACATCGACTGGCACGAGTCGCAGAAGCTGCTCAAACTCGCCTTCCCGCTGGACATCAGGGCGGATCGGTCCACGTCGGAAATCCAGTTCGGTCACCTGCACCGGCCGATCCACCAGAACACCTCCTGGGACGCCGCCCGGTTCGAGACGGTCGCGCACCGGTGGGTCCATGTCGGCGAGCCCGGCTACGGCGTCGCCCTCGCCAACGACGTGGTCTACGGACACGACATCCGCAACGGGCAGGCGCCCGGGGGCCGTCCGATGACGACGGTGCGGCTGTCGCTGCTGCGCGCGCCGCGCTACCCGGACCCCGCAGCGGACCAGGGGCGGCACACCTTCTCCGTCAGCCTGCGTCCCGGAGGGATTCCGGACGCCGTCGCGGACGGGTACGCGCTGCAACTTCCCCTGCGCACGGTGGGTGGCGCCGCGGTGGAGCCGTTGCTGGAGGTCTCCGACCCGGCCGTGGTGGTGGAGAGCGTCAAACTCGCGGAGGACCGCTCGGGCGATCTCGTCGTGCGCCTGTACGAGGCGCACGGCAATCGCTCCCGCGCGACCGTCCGCACCCGGTTCTCCTGGCGCGAGGCCCTCGCCACCGACCTTCTGGAGCGTGCCGTGGAGAGCGAGGCCGTCCGGAGAGCGGAGCCCGGGAGCGAAGTCCGCCTGGAACTTCGCCCGTTCGAGCTGCTCACCCTCCGATTCCGCGACCCGGTGGCCTGAGCCGGCGGGCGGGGTCACACATCGACGAGTTGAGAAGAGTTGAACGAAAAGGTGGTTGCCATGCCGGCTGATCGGTTCGATCCGCCCAGGCCGGAGTATCCGCGGCCGCAGTTCCAGCGTGACCGCTGGTTGAACCTGAACGGCAGATGGGAGTTCGAGATCGACCGGTCCGACACCGGTCGGGAGCGCGGACTCGCCGAACCGGAGTTGGACCAGGGCAAGTTGGCCGGCGAGATCGTGGTGCCCTTCGCCCCCGAGGCCGCGCTCTCGGGGGTCGGGGAGCAGGACTTCATGCGCGCCGTCTGGTACCGCCGCACGATCACCGTCCCACCGGAGTGGGCGGGGGACCGGGTGCTGTTGCACTTCGGCGCGGTAGACCACGACGCGACGGTGTGGGTGAACGGAATGGAGATCGGCCGGCACCGCGGCGGGTTCTCCGGCTTCAGCCTCGACATCACCGATGCCGCCCCCGCGGGAGAACCGGTGCCTCTCGTGGTCCGGGCCCGCGACGACCCCGAGGCACCGCAGGCCAGGGGAAAGCAGTCGGTGCCCTACACCCCGCGCGCGGCCAAGTACCACCGCACCACCGGCATTTGGCAGACCGTCTGGCTGGAACCGGTGCCGCGGACCGCCATCCGCCGCCCCCGCATCACACCGAACGTCGCGGCGGGAACGTTCGACGTGGAGGTGCCGCTCTCGGAGAACCTGCCCGGCGGCGTCGTGCACATCCGCGTCAGCGACGGCACGGGCGAGGTGGTCACCGGCACCGTACGCGCGGACCTCGATCTCGCGCCCCGGCTGAGCCTGGCACTGCCACCGGAGCGGGTCCGGCTGTGGTCGCCGGCCGATCCCCATCTCTACGGACTCAGCGTCGAGTTGCGTGACCCGGACGCACGGGTCGTCGACAAGGTGGAGTCGTACGCCGGCCTGCGCAGCGTCGCCATCACCGGCAAGCAGGTCCGGATCAACGGCGACGTCGTCTTCCAACGACTGGTGCTCGACCAGGGCTACTACCCCGACGGGCTGATGACGGCGCCCACCGACGCCGATCTGGTGCGGGACATCCAACTCGGCCAGGCAGCCGGTTTCAACGGTGCACGACTGCACCAGAAGGTCTTCGAGGAACGCTACCTCTACCACGCCGACCGGCTGGGCTACCTGGTGTGGGGCGAGTTCGGCGACTGGGGCTGCAACACGGGCGAGGGCCAGTCCACCAACCAGCAGCCGGACGCGTCGTACATCCAGGAATGGTTGGAGGTGCTCGAACGGGACCACTCGCACCCGGCGATCATCGGCTGGTGCCCGATGAACGAGACCTGGCAGGACTACGGCGACCGGATCACCGCGCTGGACGACGTGATGCGCGGCATGTTCCTGGCCACCAAGGCCCACGACACCTCCCGGCCCGTGCTCGACACCTCCGGCTACGCACACCGGATCGCCGAGTCCGACGTGTTCGACAGCCACGACTACGAACAGGACCCGGACGCCTTCGCCGCCACGCACAGGGCCCTCTCCGACGGCGATCCCTACGTGAACCGGTCGGACACCACGGGTGAGTCCTGGTCCATCGGCTATCGCGGACAGCCCTTCTTCGTCAGCGAGTTCGGGGGCATCTGGTGGAACCCTGCCGAGGCCGGCCGGCCGCAGACGGTCACCGGGTCCTGGGGGTACGGCGACCGGGTACGCAGCGTCGAGGAGTTCCACGCCCGGTTCGAAGGGCTCGTCGGTGCGTTGCTCGGCCACCCGGACATGTTCGGCTACTGCTACACGCAGCTGACCGACGTCTTCCAGGAACAGAACGGGATCTTCGGATTCGACCGGTCCGAGAAATTCGATATCCAGCGCATCCGCTCGGCTCAACTCCGGTCCGCGGCCATTGAAGTCGGCGCGAGGCAGCGCGAAGGGAACGACGCCGCGGAAGGACCACGTTCGACGGAAGGACCGGGCGCATGAAGGCCATCATGGTCATGTTCGACAGCCTGAACCGGCACATGCTGCCTCCTTACGGCGCGGACTGGGTGCACGCCCCGAACTTCACGCGCCTCGCCGCCCGCTCCACCACGTACGACAACTGCTACGTGGGATCGATGCCCTGCATGCCGGCGCGGCGTGAACTGCACACGGGCAGGCACAACTTCCTGCACCGGAGCTGGGGTCCGCTGGAGCCGTTCGACGACTCCATGCCCGAGATGCTGAAGCAGCACGGCGTGTACACCCACCTGGTCAGCGACCATCAGCACTACTGGGAGGACGGCGGCGCCACCTACCACGGGCGCTACAACACCTGGGAGTTCTTCCGCGGCCAGGAGGGCGATGCCTGGATCGGGCAGGTGGCCGACCCGGTACTGCCGGAGGACCTGCACAGCAACCGCAACGATCTCTGGCGCCAGGACTGGGTGAACCGTGCGCACATGGACACGGAGGAGAAACACCCGCAGACGCTCACCTTCGATGCGGGCCTGGAATTCCTGCGCGAAAACCGGGCGCAGGACGATTGGTTCGTGCAGATCGAGACCTTCGACCCGCACGAACCCTTCTTCACGCACAAGGGCTACAAGGACCTCTACCCGCACGATTACCACGGGCCGCACTTCGACTGGCCGAACTACGCCAAGGTCACCGAGACCGAGGAAGAAGCCGCCCATGCGCGCTTCGAGTACGCGGCGTTGCTTTCCATGTGCGACAACTCGCTGGGCCGGGTGCTGGACGCGATGGACGAGTACGACCTGTGGGACGACACCTTGCTGATCGTCTGCACCGACCACGGCTTTCTGCTGGGCGAGAAAGGCTGGTGGGGCAAGCTCGTCCAGCCCTGGTACAACGAGCTGGCGAACACCCCTCTGTTCGTGTGGGACCCGCGCCGGCCCACGCAGGCGGGCAGCCGCCATTCCGGCCTCGTCCAGACGATCGACATCGCCCCGACGCTCCTGGAATTCTTCGGCGTCGACCGCACCCCCGACATGCAGGGCCGCCCTCTGCCCGAAGCGACCGACGACTCCCTGAGCGAGGTACCGCTGCGCGAATCCGCGCTCTTCGGCATGTTCGGCGGCCACGTCAACATCACCGACGGCCGCTGGGTGTACATGCGTTCCTGCCACGACGCGACCAACCGACCCCTCTACGAACACACCCTGATGCCCACACACGGGCGGGGCCGCTTCACTCCGGCCGAGCTGACCGACGCGGAACTCGCCGACCCCTTCGACTTCACCAAGGGCGTCCGCACGCTGCGGGTCCCCGCCCGGACAGCGCCCGGCTTCGACCCCTTCCGGTTCGGAACGCTGCTGTACGACCTGGCCGACGATCCCCACCAGGAGCGGCCGGTCGTCGACGACGAAGCGGAGCTTCGCATGATCCGGTTGCTGGTGGAACAGCTCCGGGACACCGATGCCCCAGCGGACCAGTACGAGCGCCTCGGTCTGCCCCGGAAGCCGGAACAGGTGACCACGGCGCACCTCCAGGCCGCCGCGCACCGTGAACAACCGCACCAGGAAGCGGCGCTGGGCCGGGCGCCGCGAGCCGACGAGTTCCCCGAGGGCAGGTTGAACCTGCGTACGCCCCTCGCCGTGCTGCTCTCCGACCCGGTGGCCGTCGAGGCGGTGCGCCGTTTCGTGCCCGGAATCACCGACTCCGAACAGCTGACGGCGCCGGGCGCCATGTCACTGCTCCAACTGGCCGCCGCCACCGGGGAACCCGACCGCGAGCAGTTGACGGGGTTGGCGAACGAACTCGCACGTCTCTTTCCCGGAAGCTGAACAGCACGCCGTCTTCCGGAGGAGGTTGCCGAACGCAGCAAGCCAACCGGGCCGTTGGGCCGTTGGGTCTCGGGGTGCGGTCGGCAGCGTCCGCAAGTGGCCAGCAACCAATCCGAGTTGGCGTTCTCGCTGATTGCGCTGGCCTCGGAGTCGATGCCGAGCCGTACCGCCGAGGCCGATGGCGAGCGGAAGGCGCTGGCCGAGGGTTTGGAGTCTGACCGTGAGGCACTGGAACGACTCGATGACGACCACTACGGCGGGATCATCGACCGGGCCACGTGGATGCGGCAGCGCTTCCGCCCGGTCCAGCGCATCCGTTCTCGTCAGCACGACGACCAGCAGCGCCTCGCCCGCATCTCTCGGGTCGTGACGGACGGATCTCGCCGTGTAAGTGCGCACCGCTTCCCACAACGCTGGTCGGGAGCCCGTGGAGGCGGTACCGGCCCGGCGTGACACCGACGTGCCGAACGAACATGTCCGGGGCCTGCGTGCGCGACCAGCCCACGCGATGGGCAACATCGCGCAGCGACCAACGCCGGGCGATGTTGCCGTGCAGTGCGTCGCGCACCATCAGAGCTTCCCAGGCTGCCTTCACACTTCCGCACCCATGCTCGCTGCGAGGAACTCCCGCCACGTTCCCGTACCCCGGAGCGCGTCATCGTCAGCGAGGTTGTCGCCAGCGCGGTAGGCGCGGCCGATCTTGCCGGGGATGCGCACCGGCAGACTCAGCCGGCGATGGCGACGTGTCTCCTCGTAGAAGACGTCCGCTAGCTCACGCACGGTCAGTACCTCGGGGCCGACGATGTCGGCGACACGACCCTCGGGATGGCCCAGCGTCACCTCGCACAGACGGCGGGCGACCTCTTCGACGGCCACGGGTTCGAAGCGCAGCCCACCGGGCTTCGGCAAGAGCGGCAGCCTGCCCATAGCTCGGATGACGGGCAGTACGAAGTCGTGCAGCTGCGCGGCCCGGATGATCGTGTACGGCACCCCGGACTCCGCAACGATCTGCTCGGCTGCGGCTTTGGCGTGGAAGTAGCCGATCGGCATCTTGTCGGCTCCGGTGACCGAGATGAGGATCAGGTGCTTCACACCGGCTGCCTTTGCCGCGTCTGTGAGGTTCTGCGCCGCGGTGTCGTCGCCTTTCGCGCCGCCGGCCAGGTGGAGGACGACCTCGATGCCGTCCAGTGCCTTGGCCACCCCTTCTCCGGTGACGGTGTCGGCCCGGACGTGGGTGATGCCGGGCCCGTTCTCGCCGAGATGCCGCGAGAGGACTCGCACCTCCTGTCCGGCTGTTCCTAGCATGGGTACTGCGCGGCTGCCGATGGTGCCGGTTCCACCGGTCACGAGAACAGGTGCAGTCATGGTGTCGTCCTCTCGTCACGATCGAGCTGTTTCGTTCGTCGGGCTCACGACGAACGACACCGAGGAGACGTGACATGACCGAACGAAATATCTTGGCCCGGCGCTTCGAAGCCGAGCGACCCCGCTTGCACGCCATCGCCACCCGACTCCTCGGATCAGCCGCCGACGCCGACGACGCCGTGCAGGAGGCCTGGCTGCGTCTGGAACGTAGTGACACGGCAGCGATCGAGAACCTGGCCGCGTGGCTGACCACCGTCATCTCCCGGATCAGCCTCGACATGCTCAGGGCACCGAGACGTACACGAGAGCACTGCTGGCAGGCCGAGACGTGGCGCGACGAGCCCATCGCCATCGAAGCGGACCCTGCCGATCTGATCGCACGGAGCGACCGGATCAGCGCCGCACTCCTCACCCTTCTCGAACTCTTGAGCCCGGCCGAGCGGATCGCCTTCGTACTCCACGACGTGTTCGGACAATCCTTCACCGAGGTCGCCGCAGTGCTCGATCGCTCTCCCGAAGCAGCACGACAACTCGCTTCACGAGCACGACGCCGTCTCCGAGGAGCTGAGGCGCCCGCACGTCCCGGACGCGCTCGGGGACGCCGCATCATTGACGCCTGGCTCACTGCCGCCCAAGACGGCGATCTCACAGAACTGTTGGCGCTCCTCGATGACGGCGCAGTCCTGCACGCCGACTACGGCAACTCGACCCAGACCATTACCGGAGCCCGAGCCATCGCCGCGCAAGCAGTGGTATCGGGCCGTCTGGCTGAACACTCGACGCCCATCCTCATCGATGGTCGCCCCGGCGTCGCCGCCATCATGAATGGTCGGGTCGTCTCGATCATGGCGTTCGACATCGACGGCGACCGGATCACCGGACTCAGCGTTCTAGCCGATCGGGAGCGTCTCCCGGACCTCAACGCCGTCCTGGAGGTATAGACGCCGAGCGACATTCCATGACCGCGGAAGAACAGCAGCGACCCGTGCTGTCGGAGGCGATGAGCGCGGCGGGTGTGTACGTCGGTATCGTCGGCGACCCTGTCGTCGCCGACGAGCGGGGATCTGGTCGACGAAGTTGGCGAAGCCGAGGTGGTTGGGCCCCAGCAGGGCCATGCCCAATTTCTCCGCATGGGCCACGAGTTCGGCTTGCGCTGCGCGCCCCTCCGGGCCGGCCTCCCCGTAACCCGACGAGACGAGCACGGCGTTGCCGGTCCCGGCAGCGGCGGCGTCCGACATCGCCTCCAGCGTCCCCGCCTGCGGAACCAGGAGCACGTGAAGGGAGGGCGGGCTGCGCCCGGTTGCGCACCGAACCCCGTCCGGGGACGGCGCTCCTGAGGAGTCGGCCAACGTGCGGGGCGGATCGAAGAACGAACGCGGCCACCTCCGGAACAGAGATGGCCGCGTGAGGAGCGCGCACGGTGCGGCGTCACCCGCCGTCTGCGAACAGCTCCGGATGTGCGCGCGCCCATGCGACGTACTCGGCGACCTGTTCGTTCAGCGGGGCCGGCTGCCAGGCCAGGTCGCGCTGTGCCCGGTCGGCGGCGTAGATGCCGTCCTTGCCGGTCTCGGCGTCCGGGGCCATGTCGGCGTCCGCCGTCTCCGGCGGGGCTTGGTCGCACTCGACGCCGAAGAGCGCCAGGAGGTCGGGGACGCTGGTCCGGGTGCCGCTTGCGAGGTTGTAGGTTCCCCGTGCCGTGCCCCGACCGCGGGCGAGCAGGTGCAGTGCCCGCGCGGCTTCGGTCGCGCCGAGCCAGTCACCGCCCGCCCGGAGCGTGCGCTCGGTGAGCCTGACGGGCCGGCGGCGCACCGCTGCCGAGGCGAGGTGGTACGGCAGCGACATGACGGCGCGGCCCGAGCTCGGCCGCTCCATGGGGCCGAACATCTTGGTCAGGCGCGCCACCGGCACGTCGAGGTCGTAGAGCTCACCGAACCGTCTCGCGACGAGCTCGGCGGCGACCTTGCTGACGCCGTACATCTCGTCGGGCTCCGTCGCGGAGTCCTCGGTCAGCAGCCGCTGCGACGAACCCCCGTACACGGCACCGCTGCTGACGAGGAGGACGCGACGCACGCTCTCGGCACGCCGCGCGGCGTCGAGCACCGCCGTCGTCCCTCCGACGTTGACCCGGACGAATCGGGCGGGGTCCCGTTGCTCGCTCGTTGCGTCGTGGGTGACGGTGGCCCCGTGCACCACCACGTCCGGCGCCGCTTTCGTGAGCGTCTCCGAGAGCGCCGCGCTGTCGGAGACGTCGGCCCGGGTGTAGTGCACGCGTTCCTCGTGCCCGGCGAGGAAACCGGTGAGGACGCCGTCGGGCGGATGCAGGTCGACGGCGGTGACGACGGCGTCGGGCTCCGATGTGAGCAGCTGTTTGACGAGGACGCTCATGACGAAGCCCCCGGCGCCGGTGACCAGGTAGTGCATGTTCAGTGGACCTTGTCGTCGTGGGTCGGGGATGCGTCGGGTGACGGTGCTGCGGTGCGGCTCTCGCTCATCGCGCGGACCGCGTCGTCGACCGTCAGGATGCCGGGGAGGCCGAGTTCCGCGGCGAGCACCGCCGCCTGCGGAGGCCGGATGTTGCTCTCCTGGATGACCTCGCGCTGCGAGAAGACCTCGGCCGGCGAGCCGTCGGTCAGGACGCGGCCCTGGCGCATGGCGACGACGCGGGTGGCGTACTCGGCGACCAGTGCCATGTCGTGGGAGATGATGACGATCGTCCGGCCACGGGCGTGGTGGTGGGCGAGGGCGTCGAGGATCTTGCGCGACTCCGCCCGGTCCTGTCCGGTGGTGGGTTCGTCGACGACGGCGACGTCGCACCCCATGATCAGGGTCGAGGCGATGGCGAGCCGCTGGCGCTCGCCCCGGGAGAGGTGGATCGGGTTGGTCTCCTCGTGCCCCGCCAGGCCCACCAACTCCAGGGAGTCGCTTACCTCCTGGGCGAGTTCCGCGGGGTCGGCGCCGAGGTTGCGCGGCCCGTACTCGAGCTCCTCGCGGCAGGTGTCGTGGAAGATCTGCCGGTCCGGGTTCTGGAAGACGTACCCCACGGTTGCGGCGAGATGGTGCAGCCGTGTGCCGCGGGTGTCCACCGTGGTGCCGTCCTTGGTGCGCAGCCGGACCGCACCGTGGGAGTTCGTCGGCCGGAGCAGGCCGTTGAAGTGCTTGGCGAGGGTCGTCTTGCCCGAGCCGTTCCTGCCGATGATCGCGACGAACTCGCCCCGGCCGATCGCCAGATCGACTCCGGCCAGAGCCGTTGCGTCTCGGCCGTAGCGGTGCTCGACGCCGACCATCTCGATGACGTTCTCCGAGTGGTTCATGAGCGGTTCCTGTCACTGTGCGGTTCGTTCGCCATCGTCTGCCAGGCGGTCACCGCCTGCGGGACGGAGAGCGGAACCTCGGCGTCCCAGTGCCCCCGCTCCTTCAACCGCAGGGCGATGTCGAGTACTTGGGGCCGGTCCGGTGCCGTCGGGCCCGTGAGCACGTCGCGGGGGCTGCCGGCCGCTTCGACGCGGCCGTGCCGCAGGACGAGGAGGCGGTCGGCGTAGACGGCCAGCTCCTCGACCTTGTGCTCGACGAGGAGGACGGTGACGCCCTCGCCCGCGAGCACGCGGATGGCGTCCATGACGCTCTCGGTGCCTGCCGGGTCGAGTTCGGACGTCGGCTCGTCGAGGAGCATGATCCGCGGGTTGAGGCAGAAGATCGACGCGACGACGACGCGCTGCTTCTCCCCGCCCGACAGGGCGTGCGTGAACCGGTCGAGGAGGCCGCCGATGTCGAAGAGTTCGCAGGCCCGCTCCAGGCGGCGTTCGATCTCCGGTACCGGCGTCCCACGGTTCTCCATGCCCCAGACGAGCTCTTCGCGCACCACGGTGTTGACGAGCTGCACCTCCGGGTCCTGCATGACGAGGCCGATGCTCTCGGTGATCTCGGAGAGGCCGGCGATCTCCGAGAGCGGACGCCCGAAGAGGTATATCTCGCCGCGCATACCGGCGCCGTCCTCGTGACGGGGGATGACGCCGGACAGGCACTGCATGAGGGTCGACTTCCCTGCGCCTGTCGGACCGAGGATGCCCAGGATCTCCCCGGGAGCGACCTCGAAGTCGACCTCGTCGAGCGCGCGTTGGTCGGCCCCCTCGTAGCGGACGGACAGGCCGGAGACTGCCAGTGCTGGTGCAGTCATGTTCACGCCCCTTCGGTGAATGGTGCGGGGAGCTGCCACTGCATGACCAGGAGCGCGGCGGCCACGAGGACCACGCCGGCGATCAGCAAGGCGTCAGCCGCCCGGAAGGAAGTCGTCCGGTAGAAGGTCCGCCGCCCCGGCAGGCTGTAGCCGCGCAGCTCCATCGACAGAGCGATGTCACTGCTGCGCTTCATGGATCCGGCGAGCATCGGAAAGAGCATCCGGACGATCGCGCGACCGCGCCGGATCGGGTGCCGCGAGCTGGTCTCCGCCGACCCGCGCACCGCCATGGCGGTGAGCAGGGTCCGCGCCTCGTCCTGCAGCAGCGGCAGGAAGCGGAAGGCGAAGCTCGTCAGGTAGGCGAACTTGTAGGGCAGCCCTGCCTTGTTGAGCGCGAGCGCGATGTCCGACGGGCTCGTCGTCACCGAGAATCCGTAGAAGCAGATCCCCATGGCGAACAGGCGCATGCCGATGCCCAATCCGAGCAGCACACCCTCCCGCGAGAGGGAGACCCCTGCGACGGTGGCCAGCGCCGGTCCTCCTTGGACGAGCGCCTGCAACAGCGTGAGCAGCAGGATCAGCGGGATGATGAGGAGCAGCGCCTTGGCGTAGGACGCCGGCGTGATGCGTGCGGAAGCGGCGAGCCCGACGACGACCACGGCGGTCAGCACGACGAGCACGTCGATGCGCGTCGTCATCAGTGCCAGGACGAGGACGACGAGGATGGCGGCGATCTTCGCCCGGGCGTCCGCGCGGTGGAGGAACGTCCCTCCCGGCTGATAGAGCATCGTTCCACTCATCGGGGGTTCCCCTTGGTTCGTGTGGACCGGTCAGACGGCATCGGCGGCCGCCTTGAGGTCGCGTTGCTTCTTGACGAGTCCGGTGTTGACCAGCCGGCGCATGATCCCGTAGGTGATGAACGAGCCGAGGAGGTAGCACGGCTGGACGACGAGGACTTGACCGGTGATGAAGTCCCAGGGCAGGTGCAGGATGACGCGGTTGCCGAGGCCGAACATGAGGGCGTCGCACACGCCGCCGATCTGTCCGATGAGAACGACCTGCCACAGCTTCAGGCCCTTGTCCCGCGACTTCATCAGCCACACCAGCAGCGCGACGGGGACCGTGTGCGCGGCGTTGGTGAGGAAGAGGAAGGGCGCCATCGGCTGGGAGGCCGTCAGGTTGGAGATGATCGGGTTGATCCACGCGGTGATCAGGGCCCCGGTGAGGCCGTAGAACGCCGCGGAAGGCACCCAGATCGCGCAGACGACGATCGCCGACACGATCGGAATGCTGCCGCCGGTCAGGGCGAGGTCGAGGCGCTCGGTGATCTGGTTGATCACCGCCATGGTGAGTCCCAGGAAGACGCACGTGATGATGGTGCGGGTGTCTCGGGGAAGTAGTCGGAACTTCCAATTGGGGAGTCTCGCCCACCACTTCGCCGACGCCGCTTGTTTCGTTGCCATGGATCTTTCCTCTGCTGATGCGAGCCGATGCGGATCGGTGCGGCGCCCCGAGAGGTGGTCGGCGTGATCACCGCGGGCGCCTGTTCACCGGGTGGCGGCCGTCCCGGACTCGGGCTCGGGCTGCGCCAGGGCGCGGTTGACGAGCATGCGGGAGGCGGAGCCGTCGCTTTCCATCCGGCCGGCCAGGATGTCGTCCTCGGTGAACCGGGCGAGGTAGACGGCCCGGTCGCCGAAGCGATCGTGGTCGTAGACGACGAAGAATCGGCCGTCGTCGGCGATGGCGGCGTCGGGGTAGGAGACGTCGTCACGGTCGTCGAGGAGGAGGCGGTGCGGCCAGCTCACGCCGTCGTCGTCGCTGAGGAAGGCCGTGAGGTTGGTGCGGCCCTTCCACTCCTTGACGTCGCCCTGCTGCTCGATCTCCTCGCGGGGGCGGCGATCCCCGAAATCCGCGTGGTTGATCATCAGGAGTCGCCCCGACGGCAGTCGGCGGATGTGGAAGCGGGAGCAGGGGCCGTCGACGTGGCTGAGGCGACCCGGCGTCCACGTCCGGCCGCCGTCCTCCGAGAAGCTTTCACCGACGCCGTCGAACCGCCGGACGAGCATCCACAGTGTGCCGTCGCGCCGTTCGACGATCATGTGTTCGTCGAAGCTGCGGTTGGGTATGTCGGCCCCGCCGAGGTAGGAGACCGTCTCGCCCCCGTCGGTCGAGGCGTAGACGTTGGAGAACCGCTCCTGCTCCAGCGGGTGTTCCTCGGTGGCGGTGTGGCAGGCCCAGATCGCTGCGGGGAAGAGCCACGTCCCGTCGGAGAGCACGGTGGGCTTGTTCATCATGATGCCGTTGGCTATCCGGCGCGGTGCGGACCAGACGGGCTCGTCGTCGTCGGGGTTGTCGCTGGTCGCGGCCCAGACGCCGATCCTGCCGTCGAAGAAGCCGCTGCTCTGGTTCCAGGTGAGCCAGAGCCTGTCGGCGGGGTCTCGCCACAGCGTCGGGTCGTACACGCGCACCGCGGGGTCGTCGTGCTCGACGACGAACCTGGGGCCGCTCCAGGTGCTGCCGTCGTCGTCGCTGGTCGTGACGACGACGAAGTTGCCCGAGGTCTCCGTCTCCTGCCCGGTGTACCAGTTGACGTAGAGCCGGCCTCCCCGGGTGCGCTCGACCGACGGGATGCCCTGCCACTTGCGGTGTTCGTCCTGGTAACGGGCACCGGTGGGGCGCGGAAGGATACGGGCGGGGGCCATGGTGCCTGTTCGGGGCATGCCTGCTCCTGTCGTCGGTGGTGCCGCATCGTCGAGCGTGCGGCGGTGCACGACAGTGTTGAGGAGCGCCTAGCGTCTGTCAATAGTGACCAACGCTGCTCGTGTACTACTCGCTCGAGGGCATCCAGTCCAACAGCCGCTGGACGAGGACCTCGTTCCCCCCGACGATCGACGTTTCCACGGCCGCGATCATCTCCTCGAAGTGCGCCCTCATGGCCTCCTCGGCGCCCGCGGCGTCGCGGTGGCCGATCCGGTCCAGCACCGCCTGGTGCTCGGCGATCACCTTCTCCTCGTCCCGCCGGGTGGCGAGGATGGTGTCGAGCACCGCCTCCACCCGGTCCAAGTGGGACGCGAGCATCATCTCGGCGGCCACCTTGAGCATCCTGTTCGTCGACATCTCGACCAGCGCCCGGTGGAACCGCAGCCCCGGCTGCTCGATCAGGGGGGCGCTGCCGACGCTGTGCGCGTGCTGGTCGCACAGCTCCCGCAACTCCGCCAGTCGGCCCTCCTCCGGCTCGCGAGCCGCATCGCCCGCGACCGCGCTCTCCACCGCCCGGCGGGCCCTGAGCAGGTCGAGGAGGTCCTTGGTGTCGCGCACCGCGTGCTGCAGCGAGTCCGAGGTGCGGTGGGTCAGGACGGCTTCGGCCGCCCGGCGTCGCCCCTCGGCGGCGAGCGTGCGCCCCTTGGCGCCGACGGGCGTCGTCCAGCCCCGCGCATCCATCTCCCGCAGCAGGCGCGAGACGGAGGACTCGCTGATCTCCCGGCCCCGCTGCGCCAGCTCGCGCTGCGCGTTGCGGGTGCCCAGCGGAGTGCTGGACGCCGACATCAACTGCAGCAGCGCGAGCATGGCCCCTTCGCGGTCGTTCATGATCGTCCCCTCGCTCGTCCCTTCGGACGCCTCGTTCGCCACCGGCCCTCGCCCGGGGCGAGGGGCAGGCTGCCGAAGGGTGCGCACTTGACGCGGAGCACCTCGGCGACCATGGTTAGTCAAAAGTGACCAACGCCTGCCGGTCACAGGGTACCGTGCGTGTGCCCGTGGCGGCACGGCCTTTCGCGATCAAGGCAGGGACTGCTGATGCCCCCCTCCCCCTCCAGCGACTATCCCCGAGACCTGGCCGGCTACGGCAGGGAACTCCCGCATGCACAGTGGCCCGGCGGAGCGAAGGTGGCCGTGCAGTTCGTCCTCAACGTCGAGGAGGGCGGCGAGAACAACATTCTGCACGGTGACGACGCCTCGGAGGCGTTCCTCACCGAGGAACCGACCACCGCACTGCCCGGGCGCCGCAACCTCAACGTCGAGTCGCAGTACGAGTACGGCACCCGCGCGGGCTTCTGGCGGCTGCGACGCATGTTCGCGGAGCGCGGTCTCCCTGTGACGGTCTTCGGGATCGCCGAGTCGCTGCGGCGCAACCCCGAACTCGTGGCGGCTGCACAGGAGTCGGGGTGGGAGCTCGCCTCGCACTCGCTCCGGTGGATCAACTACGCCGCACTCGACGCGGAGACCGAGCGCGCACACGTCGAGCGGGCGGTGCAGATCCACGCCGATGTGTGCGGTGAGGCGCCGCTCGGTTGGTACACCGGTCGCAACAGCGAGAACACCCGCCGTCTCGTCGTCGAGCACGGTGGTTTCCTCTACGACTCGGATTCCTTCAGCGACGACCTGCCGTACTGGACCGACGTCGAGGGCACCGCCCACCTCGTCGTTCCCTACACCCTCGACAACAACGACGGTCGCTACGTCAACACCTACGGGTTCCAGTCCGAGTCCTTCTCCTCCTACCTCACGCGGGCCCTGGAGCTCCTGCTCGAAGAAGGGGCGGAGTTCCCGAAGATGATGAGCATCGGGCTGCACCTGCGGATCAGTGGACGCCCCGGCCGTGCGGCGGACCTCCGCAGGTTCCTCGACCTCGTGGCGGAACGCTCCGACGTCTGGGTCGCACGCCGCGTGGACATCGCCCGCCACTGGCGCACGGTCCACCCGGCGGCGCAGTGGTTGCCGGGCTCCGTTGACCCGCTGGCGCGGGACGGGGCGACGGCGGGGCGGCCGCTTAGTTGAGGCGCGCGAGGCGACCACGGGCGCCGCCACGTTCGTCGCACTCGGCTCGCAGCCTCCGCCCTGCCCGATCAGGCTCCCTGCAAGTCCCGAACCCGGCGGCCGGTTGGCGCTGTGCGCGGTTTTCTTGACCGTCCTGTGCGCGGCCTGCTTGCCGACGCCCAGCCGGTGGCCGATGTCCGCGGTGCTTCCGCTGCGGCCGGTGGCGTGCATGGCGGACCCGTGGGCCGACTTCAGCTCGGGATGTCCCTGCAGCGGTAGCCCGGCGTCCAGCCCCAAGGGCGTCCGCCGGGGCGCTGTGGTGGCCGGCGGTCAACCGCCGGCCACCACACGCTAGTTGCGAGCCGCTACGTGGTCGTGCGCTGCCGGGCGTTCGCGGTCAGGGCGCTCCTGGCCGCCACGGGGCTGAGGTGGTCGAAGAGCACCCGGGCGGAGCGGGCGCGGTCTCTGTCCGAGCACGCTGGAGTTCGGACCCGACGGCCTGGGACGGCCGACCAACGTCCACCTCAAGAAGGCACGTTGGGTCCTTTCACGCCTCACGCACCCGTCCGCGTCAGACGCAGGGTGACGAGCTCGAAGGGGCGCAACGTCAGCGCGACGGTCCCGTCCTCGTCCACCGTGTGCTCGCGCGGAGCGGCGAGCGGACGCTCCAGCAGGTCGCAGGCGTCGACCCGCGCCACTTCGAATCCCGGCCGCAGCCGCACCGCGGTGCGGCCGCCGTGGGACTCGTGGAAACGCGCCACCACGTCACCGCTGCCGTCGTCGGCGAGCTTGACGGCGGTGAGGACGACGGCGTCGTCGTCCACCGTCACCAGCGGGGCCACCTCGCCGCCGCCCCGGACGGTGCGCGCGGGCAAGTTGAGGCTCCAGCCCTCCCGCACCGCGTCACCGACGGAGGCGCCGGGGACGAGCGCGTAGCGGAACCGGTGTACGCCCTGGTCGGTGTGCGGGTCGGGGAAGCGCGGGGCGCGCAGCAGGGAGAGCCGGACCGTGGTCGTGGTGCCGTGGTCGTGGGCGCGGACGGTGCGGGTCACGTCGTGGCCGTAGGTGGAGGCGGTGACGAGCCCGACTCCCCAGCCCGGCTCTTCCAGGTGGACGAAGCGGTGGTTGCACGCCTCGAACTTGGCCGCGTCCCAACTGGTGTTGGTGTGGGTCGGCCGGAAGAAGTGCCCGTACTGGGTCTCGGAGGCGTAGCGGTCGGTGTGGACGTCGAGGGGGAAGGCGACCTTGAGGAACTTCTCGGTCTCCTGCCAGTCGACCTCGGTGTCGACGTCGAGCCGTCCCGAGCCGGCGTCGAGGGTGAGCGTCTGGGTGGCCCGCGAGCCGCCGAACGACCGGGTGACGCGGACGGAGGCGGACTCCGGGCCCTCGGTGACGACGGTGACGTCGTCGGCGGCGGTGAGGTCGGTGACGCTGTTGCGGTAGAACTCGTCCACGTCCCAGGCGTCCCACATGTTGGGGAAGTCCGGGTGGATCTGGAGGAGGTTGGCGGCCTGCCCGGGGGCGACCGCTTCCCGTTCCGAGGGGATGTCGTAGGCGGAGACGACGAGCCCGCGCGCGTCCAGCGCGACCCGCAGCCTGCCGTTGTCGAGGACGAGGCCGCCCGCCTCGCGCTCGGTCACGGTGACGGCGCCCTCTGCGGGTGCTGCGGGAGCGGCGGCGCCGGGGAGCACGCCGCGGCGGGTGTGCGGTGCCGAGTTGAAGACCAACTCCCCTGCACCCGCGCCCGGTTCGCCGGCGAGTGCGCGTTGGGCCTCCTCGATGATCCCCGTCAGCTCGTCCGCGACGGCGGCGTACGTCCGCTCCGCCTCCCTGTGCACCCAGGCGATGGACGAGCCTGGCAGGATGTCGTGGAACTGGTGCAGGAGCACCGTCTTCCAGATCCGGTCGAGCTGCTCGTACGGGTAAGGGTGCCCGGCGCGGACGTGTGCCGTCGCGGCCCACAACTCCGCCTCGTACAGCAGGTGTTCGCTGCGCCTGTTGCCCTGCTTGGTCTTGGCCTGGCTGGTGAGGGTGGCGCGGTGCAGCTCCAGGTAGAGCTCGCCGACCCACACGGGGGCCTGCGGGTATTCGGCCTCGGCCTTGGCGAAGAAGGCGGCCGGTGTCTCCCACTCGACGGTTGCCGAGCCCTCCAGGTCGCGCATCCGGGCGGCCCTGGCCACCATCTCGCGGGTCGTACCGCCGCCGCCGTCGCCCCAGCCGGTGGGCGCGAGCGAGTGCCTGGCGGCGCCCTTGTCCTTGAAGTTGCGAGCGGCGTGGGCGATCTCCTCGCCCTTCATCGAGCAGTTGTAGGTGTCGACGGGCGGGAAGTGGGTGAAGATCCTCGTCCCGTCGATGCCCTCCCACTGGAAGGTGTGGTGGGGGAAGGAGTTGATCCGGCTCCACGAAATCTTCTGGGTGAGCAGCCACTTGGCGCCGGCGGCCTTGATGATCTGCGGCAGACCGGCCGCGAAGCCGAACGTGTCGGGGAGCCACGCCTCGTCGTTCTCGACCCCGAACTCGTCGAGGAAGAAGCGCTTTCCGTGCACGAACTGGCGGGCCATCGCCTCGGAGCCCGGCATGTTGGTGTCGGACTCGACCCACATGCCCCCCGACGGGACGAACCGCCCCTCCGCCACCGCCTGCTTCACCCTCGCGTACACCTCGGGCCTGTGCTCCTTGAGCCAGGCGAACTGCTGCGCCTGGGACATGGCGAAGACGAACTCCGGCTCGTCGTCGAGGAGCGCGGTCATGTTGGAGGCGGTACGGGCGACCTTGCGCACCGTCTCGCGCAGCGGCCACAGCCACGCCGAGTCGATGTGCGCGTGGCCCACCGCGCTGATGCGGTGCGCCGACGCCTGTGCCGGGGCGGCGAGTACCCCGCGCAGGCAGCGGCGCGCGGCCTCCGCCGTGCCGCCCACGTCCTGGAGGTCGACGGCGTCGAGCGCCTCGCCCACGGCGCGGAGGATCTCCGAGCGCCGTGCCGAGTCGGCGGGCAGCTCCGGCATCAGCTCGCCGAGCACGTCGAGGTCCTGTACGAGGTTCCACACGGTCTCGTCGAAAACGGCGAGGTCCATCCGGGCGAGGCGGTACTGAGGTGCGTCGCCCGCCGTCTCCTTGTCGCCCAGCGCGGTGGGCAGGAAGGGGTGGTAGTCGAGGATGACGGGGTTGGAGGCGGCCTCGACACGCAGGTCCAACTCCTCGCCGCCGAGGGCCTCCTCGGCGACGCGCACCCACTGGTTGCGGGGGTTGAGGCCCTTCACGGGGGTGCCGTCGGGGCGGTACACGAGGCCCTCGCACTGGAACCCCGGCATGTTCTCGTCGAAGCCCAGGTCGAGCAGCGCCTCCACGGTACGGCCCGCCCACTCGGCGGGGACGGACCCCGTCACCCGGAACCAGCTCGTCCCCCAGGGCGCGCCCCACTTCTCGCCGACCGAGACGGGGCGGTACGGAGCCGCCAGCCCCTCCTCGACGGGTACCGGCTCGCCGGGGGCGTGCCAGACCGACACGTCGAGCGGCACGCTGGCGGGGTGGACGGCGGGGCGGATGCGCTCGTCGAGGACCCGCTTGAGGCGGGCTTCGGTCAGGTCGCGGTCGTCGTGCATGGTGCGGGCTCCTGCGGGTGTGCGGGTGTGCGGGCTCAGGCGGTGCGAACCGGCTTACGGGTGCGGGGTGCCGGAGGTCACGAGGCGTGCTCGACGGAGACGGTCTCGGTGATGCCGCGGGCTGCCAGGTGGGCCGGGTCGTCGGCGTGCTCGCGCAGGACCACCGCGGGGCGTGCGCCGTCGGACGCCAGGCGCGCGAACGCCTCGAAGAAGGCGCCGCCGGGGGCGCAGACGGACCGGCCGGGGCGTGCGCCGGCGGACGCCTCGGGGACGGCGTCGAGGATCAGCGCCGTCGTACGGGGCGGCGCGGGGCGCCACTCCGCGCGGGCCTGCGCGGCCGCGTCGGCGAGGGCGCGCGCGGCGGGCTTGGGGCGCTGGTCGACGGTGAACAGGCCCAGGTCGTATTCGAGTTCGGGGAAGTCGGCGAGGCTCCGGGGGACGTCGTGGGAGCACCACCACGTGACGCCCCAGACGTCCTCGGTGTCGAGCGCCTGCGCGACGGTCGCCGCGGTGAAGGCGGCAGCCCGCTCCGGCGGCACGTGCGGTGCGGGCGCCCCCACCTCCTGGAGCCACACCGGGCGGTGCGGGTCCCGCGCCCACGCCTTGGAGAGTTCCATCAGGTAGGCGGCGTGCCCCTCCGTCGCGGCGCCCCCGGGGCCGTGGCGCTGCGCGGTGCCGTTGAACACCCACGAGTGGACCGCGGTCGCCGCGCCGATGCGCGCCGCGTGCGCGGGCGTGAAGGGGTGGCCGTCCTGGTACCAGGCCGCGTCGTACGCCGCGTGCAGGTGGAGCCGGCCGGGGGCGCCTTCCTCGCAGGCCGCGATCATGCGCTCCAGCCAGGCGCCTGCGCCGTCCTGGGTGACCGGGTCGGGGTCGGGGTGGGGCGCGTCGGAGAACTGGTTGACCTCGTTGCCCACGGTCATGCCGAGGAAGTGCGGACGGTCGGCGAGGGCCTGCGCGAGGGTGCGCAGGTACTCGGCCTGGGCCGCGACGACTTCGGGGTCCGTGAAGAGGTTTCTGCGGTGCCACGTCGCGGTCCAGGAGGGCAGGAAGTCGAAGCTGGAGAGGTGGCCCTGGAGGCCGTCGACGTTCACCTCCAGTCCGCGTTCCCCTGCTGCGTCGGCGAGTTGGAGCAGTTGCTCCACCGCGCGCGGCCTGATCAGCGAGCGGTTGGGCTGGAAGACGGGCCAGAGCGGGAAGACGCGGACGTGGTCGAGGCCGAGCGAGGCGATGGCGTCCAGATCGGTGCGGACGGCGTCGAGGTCGAAGTCGAGCCAGTGGTGGAACCAGCCCTGTGCGGGTGTGTAGTTGACGCCGAAACGCGGTGCGGGGCTCATGGGGGGTCCTGTGGTTCGAGGTGGGGTTCACGGGTCGGTGCGGGCGGCGGGGTCAGCCCTTGACGGCGCCCTCGCTCACGCCGCGGAAGAAGTAGCGCTGGAGGCAGGCGAACATCACGATCAGTGGCACCACGGCGATGATCGTGCCGGCCGCCACGAGGCGCTGGTTGTCGGCGAACGTGCCGTGCAGGTAGTTGAGTCCGACGGTGAGGGTGAAGTTGTCCGGATCGCTGAGGACGATGAGCGGCCACAGGAAGTCGTCCCAGGCCGCCATGAAGGCGAAGATGGCGACGACGGCGAGCGTCCCCTTCACGGACGGCAGCGCGATACGCCAGAAGCGCTGCCAGACGTTGGCGCCGTCCACCAGGGCGGCCTCCTCCACCTCGTACGGCAGGTGGGAGAAGGCGTTGCGCATCAGGAGGACGTTCATCGCGCCGACGGCGCCGGGGAGCACCACACCGGTGAGGGTGTTGTTGAGCCCCAGCTCCCGCATGAGCGTGAACTGGGCGATGATGATGCTCTCCAGCGGGACCAGCATCGCCATCACGAAGACGACGAGCGCCGCCTTGCGCCCCCTGAACCGCAGCCTGGCGAGCGCGTATCCGGCGAGCGAGGCGCCGAGGAGGTTGGTGAGCACGCTGGCGACGGCGACCGTCAGGGAGTTCAGCGCGTAGTCCCACACCGGGATGATCCTGGCGACGCCGCTGTAGGCGTCCCACGTCCAGTCCTCCGGCAGGAGCTGGGGCGGATAGCTGTAGATGTCCTCGCCGGGCCCCTTGAGCGAGGTGGAGAGCTGCCACAGGAAGGGGCCGATCATCAGGGCGAGGACGGCGAGCAACAGGGCGTAGCGCAGCAGGAGTTGCCACACGGGGAGCTTTCTGCCGTCGCTGAAGCCGGCGCCGCGTCTGCGGCGTCCGCGGGGACGGGCTCTGTGTGCGGTCTCCTCGTCCCGGTGGCCGTCTCCGGCGTGCGGCGCGGGTGCTGTGGCGGTGGGCCTCACGAGTCCTCCTTGCGGTTGGCCCGCAGCACCAGCAGCATCAGGCCGAGGGTGAGGGCGAAGACGACGACCGAGATCGCGGAGGCGTAGCCCACGCGTCCGTTGAGTCCGGTGCCGACCTGCTGGACGAGCAGGACGAGGGTGGTGTCCTCGCCCGCGGGGCCGCCGTTCTCCCCGGCCAGCAGGTAGACCTCGGAGAACACCTTGAAGGCGCTGACGGAGGAGAGCGCCCCGACGAGCACCATGGTGTTGCGGAGCGCGGGGACAGTGACGGTGACGAAGCGGCGGAGAGCGCCCGCGCCGTCGACGGCGGCGGCTTCGTGGAGCTCGCGCGGGACGTTGGTCAGCGCGGCGAGGTAAATGATCATGTAGTAGCCGAGGCCCTTCCAGACCGTCAGCAGCATCGCGCTGAGCAGCAGCAGCCACGGGTCGCTGAGGAAGGAGACGGGACTCGCGCCGAGTGCCTCGAGGATGCCGTTGACCAGGCCCCGGTCGTCGAGCAACCAGACCCAGATCAGCCCGACGACGACGACCGAGGCGACCACGGGCGTGTAGAAGGCGGAGCGGAAGAAGGTGATGCCGGGGACGTGCCGCCGTACCAGCATCGCCAGCAGCAGGGGAAGCAGCACCAGCAGCGGGACCGTCACGGCGACGTACAGGACGCTGTTGCGCAGCCCGGTCCAGAACATGTCGTCGTGGAGCAGCTCGCGGAAGTTGGCGAGGCCGACGAAGCCGCCGGGCACCAGGGTCCGGTTGTCGGTGAAGGCGTTGCCGAGGGTGCTCAGGAACGGGTAGAGGCTGAAGGCGGAGACGATCAGCAGGCCGGGAGCGAGGAACAGCCATGGGCTGACGGGGCGTTGCCGCCGTACGGCGCCGGGGCGGCTGTCGGTTGCGGTGGTCATCGGCGCGCCCCTCAGTTCAGCTTCAGCAGTCGGTTGCACTCCTCGACGGCGCTGTCGAGCGCCGCCTTCGGAGAGGTGTCGCCCCGCATGACCCTGGCGACGGCGTTCTGCAGGACCGTCTTCATGTCGTCGCTCAGCAGCACCGGCGTGTAGTTCACCGCCTTGTCGAGGGACTTCGCCGAGGAGACCCGGATGCGCGTCTCGTCGTCGCCGTCCTTGTCGTCGGTGAAGTACGGGTCGTCCAACGTCCCCTTCGTGCTGGGGAAGACGGTCGTCTCGTGGGCGAAGTCCATCTGGTTCTTCGCGTTGGTCACGAACCTGGCGAAGGCGACGGCGGTCGCCTTGTTCTCGCCGGCCGCGTTCACCATCAGCCCCTGGACGTACATGTTGGGACGGCCCGTGTTGTTGGGCGCGTCTGCGACGCCGATGTTCCTGTAGAGGCTCGGGGCGTCCTTCTTGAACTTCGCCAGGTCCAGTGCGCTGCCGGGGTTCATCGCCACCGACTGCTGCATGAACTTCCTGCCCGCCTGCTCAGGGGTGGCGGTGAGCACCTGGGAGTCGAGGGCTCCCGCGTCGTACAACTCCTTGTAGCGCTCGAGGAGTTCGACGCCCTTCGGCTCGTTGAAGGTGAAGGCGGTGCCCTTCGGGTTCATCAGGCGTACGCCGTAGCGGCCGAAGTCCTCGATCGTCGGCGTGGCGGCGAGCGTCGCGATGCGTCCGTCGCTGCGCTTCGCCATGGTCAGGGCGGCGTCGAAGAGTTCGTCGTAGCTGCGGGGCGGCTTCGCCGGGTCGAGTCCGGCCTCGCGGAAGAGTCGCTTGTTGTAGAACATCGGACCCGTGTTGAGGTACCAGGGGAAGGCGTAGGTGCCCTTCATGCCCGGTATCTGCAGACTCTTCCATGCGGCGGGCAGGTACCGCTCGCGGTACTGCGGGGCGGCCCGGTCGAGATCGAGGGCCAACCGCGCCTTGGCGAGGGGCGCGACGAGGTCGGGGGAGACGTTCACCACGTCCGGCAGGGTGCCGCCCGCGGCGTCCGCGCTGATTTTGTCCGGGTACGCCTCGGCCGGCTGGTCCACCCACTTGACGTGCGTGCCCTCGTGCTTCTTCTCGAACTCCGCGATCAGACCCTCGAAGTAGTCGGGGAAGGCCGCCCGAAGATTCCACGTCTGGAAGGTGATCGAGCCGTGTACGCGTCCCTCGGCGCTCCCGGTGTCGACGTCCTGCGTGCCTGTGGAGCAGGCGGAGAGGAAGAGCGCGCAGGCGAGGGTGGTGAAGGCGGGGCGGGAAACGCGCACGGCGAACGGCTCCTTCGGGCAGGAGTGGGGAAGGGCGCCCGGAAAGCCGTCACCGGTTGACATCGATGTCAGCCGCGGCGCCGAAAACAACCTGCACGGCGCCGGAGGGGAAAGTCAAGAGTTCGGGTGAAGGCCAACTCGCCGCTGTTCGACTGTTTTTGAGAGGCAGCTCCGGAGGGTTGCGTCCGGTGCCTAATGCGCTTTAGTCTCCAACAGCTTTAGCGCATTAGCCAGTTGCAGCGGAGAGTGGTTCTGCATGCCGTCGAAGCCTTCCGGGGGCGCGGGGTCGCCCCAGGGCGGCCGGCCCGCTCCGCGGCGCTCCGTGTCGCGGCGCAGGGCGACCATGAAGGACGTCGCCGAGCGCGCAGGCGTCTCGGAGAGCGCGGTGTCCTTCGCGCTCAACGGGCGCCCCGGCGTCTCCGAGTCGACCCGCGAGCGAGTGCGGTCGGTGGCCGAAGAGTTGGGGTGGCGCCCGAGCACCGCGGCGAGGGCCCTCTCCGGCGAGGGGGCCGCGACGGTCGGCCTCGTCCTGGCGAGGCCGGCGCGCACCCTGGGTGTCGAACCCTTCTTCCTGCAACTCGTCTCGGGCGTCCAGCAGGTCCTGGCGGAGCGCCGACTCGGCCTGCTCTTCCAGGTGGTGGAGGACGTCGCGGCCGAGTGCGCGATGTACGAGCACTGGTGGGCGGAGCACCGGGTCGACGGGGTGCTCCTCGTGGACCCGCGTGCCGAGGACCCGCGCCCCGACGTGCTCGCCTCGCTGGGGCTGCCGGGCGTCGTCGTCGGAGGTACCGAGTCGCGCCAGGGCCTCTCCTCGGTGTGGATCGACGACGCCGGCGCGATGGCCTCCGTGGCGGAGTACCTGCACGCCCTCGGGCACCAGCGGATCACGCACGTCGCCGGTCTTCCCGAACTCGCGCACACCCAGCGCCGGATGGCCTCCCTGCGGAGCGAGGCCGAGCGGCTGGACCTGCCGCACGTCCGCTCGCTCACCACCGACTACTCGGACGCCGAGGGCGCCGCCGTGACGCGCCGCCTGCTCGACGAGCCCGATCCGCCCACGGCCGTCGTGTACGACAACGACGTGCTCGCCGCCGCCGGCGTCGCCGCTGCCGCCGAACGCCGACTTCCCGTGCCCGCACGGCTCTCCATCGTCTCGTGGGAGGACTCCGTGCTGTGCCGGATGGTCCACCCGTGGCTCACCGCCCTCGCCCGCGACCCGCTCGCGCTCGGCCGCGTCGCCGCCGAGGAGCTCACCAGGCTGCTCGACGGCGCCCCCGCGCGCACGGCCGGCGTCCCGGTGCCCCGGCTGGTGGTGCGGGAGAGCACCGCGCACCCTCCGGGCGGATGAGACGGCGGCTCGCAGGGACGTCGGGGGCGGCGGGCAACCGTCCGCCGAAGCAGACGGCGGCCAACTCGCCTCCGACCGGCGCGAGTCGCCCCGACGTGCGCCGGACGTGCCCGGGGGAGGTCGGCAAGGCCACCTGCCGGCCGGCCCCCGGGCACGGGTCGGATCACACGGTGCGGTCGGGGAGTTCCTTCCGTACCGTGCGGGCTGCGGTGACGAGGTTCTCCAGCGACGCACGGGTCTCCGGCCAACCGCGGGTCTTCAGGCCGCAGTCGGGGTTGACCCACAGGCGTTCGGCGGGGATCGCCTCGAGTCCCTTGCGCAGCAGGGCGGTTGCCTCCTCCGCGCTGGGGACGCGGGGTGAGTGGATGTCGTACACGCCAGGGCCGGCCTCGCGCGGGTAGCCGTGGCCGGCGAGTTCGTGCGCCACCTGCATGTGGGAGCGGGCGGCTTCCAGGCTGATGACGTCGGCGTCGATGTCGTCGATCGCCTGGACGATGTCGCCGAACTCGGCGTAGCACATATGGGTGTGGATCTGGGTGGCCGCGCCGACCCCGCCCGTGCTGAGGCGGAACGCCTCGGTGGCCCAGGCGAGGTACGCGTCGCGGTCGTCGGCGCGCAGGGGAAGGGTCTCGCGCAGCGCGGGCTCGTCCACCTGGATCACCGAAGTCCCGGCCGCCTCCAGGTCGTTCACCTCGTCGCGCAGGGCGAGGGCCACCTGCCGCGCGGTGTCGGCGAGCGGCTGGTCGTCGCGGACGAACGACCACGCGAGCATGGTGACGGGCCCGGTGAGCATGCCCTTGACCGGGCGCTCGGTGAGCGACTGCGCGTACCGCGTCCAGCGCACCGTCATCGGCTCCGGGCGGGCGAGGTCGCCGGCGAGGATCGGCGGGCGGACGTACCGGGTGCCGTAGGACTGGACCCAGCCGTGCTGGGTCGCCAGGTACCCGGCGAGCTGCTCGGCGAAGTACTGCACCATGTCGTTGCGTTCGGGCTCGCCGTGCACGAGGACGTCGATCCCCGCCTCTTCCTGGAAGGCGAGGACGTCGCGGATCTCGGCCTGGATCGTCTCCTCGTAGGTCGCCTCGTCGATCCGCTTCTTGCGCAGGTCGGCGCGGGCGGTGCGCAGCTTGGCGGTCTGCGGGAAGGAGCCGATGGTGGTGGTCGGCAGCAGCGGCAGCCCCAGGTGCTTCCGCTGCGCCTCGGTGCGCTCGGCGTACGTCTCCGCGCGGTGCGTGTCGGAGTCGGTGACCGCGGCGGCGCGGGAGCGCACCTGCGGGACGTGGGTGAGCGAGGAGGCGGCGCGGGAGGCCAACGCCGCACGGTTCGCGACGAGTTCGGAGGCGATCGCGTCGGTCCCCCGGGAGAGTCCCCTGGCGAGCGTGACGATCTCCGCGGACTTCTGCCGTGCGAAGGCCAGCCAGCGCAGCACCTCGGCGTCGATGTGCCGCTCGGCCCGGACGTCGAGCGGGACGTGCAGCAGGGAGGAGGAGGCGGCGACGTCGACCCGGTCGGCGAGGGCTAGCAGGGTGCCGAGGGTGGAGAGCGACCTCTCCAGGTCGTTGATCCAGACGTTGCGTCCGTTGACGACGCCGGCCACGAGCCGCTTGCCCGGCAGCCCCCCGACGGACGCCAGCGCGTCGAGGTTGGCCGCGGCCGATTCGGTGAAGTCCATCGCGAGTCCGTCGACGGGGCTCTTCGCCAGCACGGGGAGCGCGTCGCCGAGCCGGTCGAAGTACGACGCCACGAGGAGCTTCGGACGGTCGTCGAGGTCGCCGAGCGCGCGGTAGGCGCCGGCGACGGCGTCGAGCTCCTCCGGCGCACGGTCCTGGACGAGCGCGGGCTCGTCGAGCTGTACCCACTCGGCGCCCGCCGCGCGCAGGTCGCCCAGGATTTCGGCGTAGACGGGCAGCAGCCGCTGCAGCAGCGAGAGCGGCTGGAACGCGGGGTCGACACCGGGCGCCGGCTTCGCCAGCAGCAGGTAGGTGACGGGGCCGACCAGCACCGGTCGGGCGGCGACGCCGAGCGAGAGCGCCTCCCGCAACTCGGCGACCTGCTTCGTCGAGTCGGCGGCGAAGACGGTGTCGGGGCCCAACTCGGGGACGAGGTAGTGGTAGTTGGTGTCGAACCACTTCGTCATCTCCAGCGGTGCCACCTGCTGCGTACCGCGGGCCATGGCGAAGTACCCGTCGAGGGCGTCCGCCTCGACGGCCGCCCGGTGACGCGCGGGCACGGCGCCGACCATGACGCTGGTGTCCAGCACGTGGTCGTAGTACGAGAAGTCGCCGGTCGGCACCTCGTCGACACCGGTCTCCACGAGCTGCCGCCAGTTGTGCCTGCGGAGGTCGGCGGCGGTCTGCCGGAGGACGTCTGCGGTGATGCGGCCCTTCCAGTAGCCCTCGATCGCCTTCTTCAGCTCCCGGTCGGGGCCTTGGCGGGGGTAGCCGTACACGGTGGCCCGTGCTGCCGCGGCTGCGGACTTCGCTGTCACGGAGATCTCCTTCGCGAGATGTCTCGTCGAACCCCGGATCGGGACGAGAGCGCGAAGGTGACGAACGGCGGAGGGACTCCGGCGCGCGGCATGCGCCTGCCCGCCTCCGCTGTGTGCGCCGACCCGCCCTCGAGGTCACCGGGATGTACCGCACGCGCATCCGCGCATGCGGGCAACGGGCAGGTCTTCGGACTCGCGGGCGCACCTGCCGGTTTCCCGGCGGGTTCCTACTGGCCGTCGCTTCCCGGGCCTTGAGACCCAGTGCGTATGACGGCGGTCGTTCCCACTCACCGCTGCGGGGCAGTCCCGGACTCGCACCGGGTTCCCTCTTTCGACGCCTCCCGTCCGGCTGACGGGGGGCGAACCTGTTGCGCGTCCAGCGTAGCCACAGATCGCCGTGCCTGTGTAGTGCCCCCGGCTCCGCCACGACGGCAACGGGTCGGTCCCGCACCCCGACGGGCCGCTCGTACGCGGGCGTTGACGGCCACGACATCGGTCCGGGGCTCGTCGACGGACCCGTACGGCCTCCGCCGTGCTCCCTGTCGCACCCTGCCCGTAGGCTTTCGGGGAGAGGCACGACACGGTGGGAGGAGCCAGTGAGCGAGTACCGTCCCGAGGGCGGGGACCCGGCCTGCTGGGCCGGTCTGGTCTGCCCGGAGTGCGGCGCCGTCCGCGACGCACCCGACGGGCCCTGCCCCCGCTGCTCCACCGCACCGGAGGTCGAACTCCGGTCTGCTGCCGGGCCGGTGGAGGAGACCGCGGACGGAGCCGCGCCTTCCCCTGCCGCGCCCCGCGCCCGCCGGCGGGATCGCGACCCGGCGACGGGCCGGGCACGGAACGCCCGCCCCCGTGACGGTCTTGGCCGTCCCCTGCCCTACGGCTCTCCCGGTGTGGCCCGCGCCCCCGAAGGCGTCGTCCGCGCCCCGGAGGAGACGCTCGTCGAGGCGCAGCGCCTCATCGACGCCGGCATGCCCTTCCATGCGCACGAAGTCCTCGAGGACGCCTGGAAGACGGGGCCCGAGAGCGAGCGCGGCCTGTGGCGGGCACTCGCCCAGTTCGCCGTCGGCCTCACCCACGCCGCCCGCGGCAACACCTCAGGCGCCGCCTCCCTCCTCCAGCGGGCCGCCGACGGCCTCGCCGCGTTCGGCACCCCGCCGCACGACATCGACACCGCCGCTCTCGTCGCCTGGGCGCGCCGGGCCGCGGACGACCCCGCCCGCGACCTCGCGTCGCCGCCCCGGCTGACGAGCAGGTGAGGCGGGCGGTGAGGTGACGAACGGGCGCGTCAGTCCGCCTTCGCGTCCACCACCATGAGCGCCGCGTACAGCGAGGCCCGGGACTCGGCCGACTCCAGCGAGACCCCCAGAATGCGCTCCACGGTGCGCAGCCTGCTGTAGAGCGTCGGCCTGCTCAGGCCGGTCCGCCGGGCGGTGAGCGTCTTCGAGCCCGAGCACTCCAGGTAGGTGCGGAGCAGCTCCAGGGTGCGGTGGCCGGTGCGTGCGTCGTGGTCGAGGAGCGTGCCGATCTCGGCCTCGGCGAACGCCTGGACGCGGTGGTCGCTGCGGAGCAGCGCCATCAGGCCGCGAAGGCGTACGTCGGCCGAGCGGTGCAGCCGTTTGCCGCTGCTGGGCAGGGAGAGCGCGACGTCGGCGACGTGCTCCGCCTCCCGGAGCCCGCGCGCCGCGGCCACCAGGTCGGCCGAGGCCGCTGCCGTCCCGGCGACCCACCGCGCCCTGCCGTACGCGCGCCCGGCCAACTGCTCCTCCACGCCCGTGCACACGCCCTCCAGCGCGGCCTCCACCGCGTCGGCCGTGGAGCAGGAGAGGACGAGCGCCACGGTGCCGGCCCGCCGCAGGGAGACGAGCGCGGTGTGCCCCCTGGCGGCGACGGCCTGGCGTACCGAGGCCAGCAGCCGTCGGTCCGCCTCGCCCTGGCCCAGCGCATCCGTGTCCGTCCGCACGGGCATCCGCGCCACCAGCGGGACGTAGTGCGCTCCGGGCGCGAGGCCGAGCGCACCGGCGCGGGCCGACGCCTCGGAGCCGTCGGTGACGCGTCCGCCCACGAGGTCGTCGAGCAGGCCACCGAGCGCCTGGAGGACGAGGGCGTCCTGCTCGCGCTGGAGCATGCGGTGGAGTTGGAGCGACTGGGCGGCGCGCTCCAGCACCATGCGCGCCCTCGCCGCTCCGCGTTCGGACGCCGCACCGGGTTCCGGCAGGACGAGGCGGCCCCAGCGCTCGTCGCCGAAGCCGACCGGGACCGTCGTCCACCGCTCTCCCGAAGTGCGCCCGTGGTCGAGCCGGGAGCGCTCGGGCCACTGGTCGAGGAGGCGTGCCGTGGAGAGCCCGGCCGAACAGGACGCGAGCACGCGGTGGTTGAGGTCCTCCAGGACGAGAGGGGCGCCGAGGAGCTGGGAGGCGCGGGCGACGATGTCCGCGGTCGAGGCGCGGGCGATGTTGAGCGAGGTGAAGGCTTCGTGCGCGGTGCGCGCGAACTCCAGCTCCTCGTAGCGGTCGGCGACGATGAGCCGGTGCACCTGCTGGGTGACCTCGACGAAACGGATCTCGTCCGCCAGTATGGCCACGGGCAGCTCCAAGGAGTCGGCCAATGGGCCGAGTTGTCCCGGCAGCTCCCGCAACCGCGTCCCCAGCTCGACGACGAGCCCCGCCACCCGCTGCTCCGCGAGCATCCGCAGGTAGCGGGCGGCCTCTTGCGGGCCGCCGGCGAGCGGCAACCCCGTCGTCAGGACGAGCTCGCCGCCCTCCAACAGGTCCGTCAGGTCGGCGGATTCGCTGATGTGCACCCACCGCACGCGCCGGTCGAGATGGGTAGAACCGCTGACGACACGGGGCGCCCCCGCGGCCACGACGGGCAGCCCCAGTACTTCGCGGACGGAAGGGATCACCGACGCAGTGTAAAGAACGCAGCGCCTCCTTTTACAGCCCGTCGCTCGGGGTTCTGGAAGCCTCGTCCGGGGCGGCCGCCGCCGCACCACCGACCCTCGTACGAACCAGGAGCATCCGTGACAGAGACAGGACAGCCTCGCCTCGCGCACTGGGCCGACAACGCGCCGTACACCGGCGCGGGCGACCGTACGGCGCCGGTGACCGATCCGGCCACCGGACAGGTCACGGGCCGGGTCCTGCTGGCCACTTCCCAGGACGCGCACGCGGTGATCCGGTCGGCCAAGGCCGCCTTCCCGGCCTGGCGCGACGCCTCCCTCGCCCGGCGGACCGCCGTCCTCTTCCGCTTCCGTGAGCTGCTGAACGAGCGGAAGCAGGAGCTCGCCGAGATCATCACCAGCGAACACGGCAAGGTGCTGTCGGACGCGCTGGGGGAGGTGACGCGGGGACAGGAGGTCGTGGAGTTCGCCTGCGGTATGCCGCACCTGCTCAAGGGCGGCTTCACCGAGAACGCCTCCACCGGCGTCGACGCCTTCTCGGTGCGCCAGCCGCTCGGCGTCGTCGGCGTCATCTCGCCGTTCAACTTCCCGGCGATGGTGCCGATGTGGTTCTTCCCGCTCGCCATCGCGGCCGGGAACACCGTGGTGCTCAAGCCCAGCGAGAAGGACCCCTCGTCCGCGCTGTGGCTCGCTCGGCTGTGGGCCGAGGCGGGCCTGCCCGACGGTGTCTTCAACGTACTGCAGGGCGACGCGACCGCGGTGGACGCGCTCCTCGACGACCCCTCGGTCAAGGCGGTCAGCTTCGTCGGCTCCACCCCCGTCGCCCAGCACGTCTACGCCCGCGGCACCGCGAACGGCAAGCGCGTCCAGGCGCTCGGCGGCGCGAAGAACCACGCGCTCGTCCTGCCCGACGCCGACCTCGACGTGGCGGCCGACGCGATGGTGAACGCCGGCTTCGGCTCGGCCGGCGAGCGGTGCATGGCGATATCCGCCGTGGTCGCGGTAGGAGGCGTCGGGGACGAACTCGTCGCAAAGATCGCGGAACGCGCGGCGGCCCTGCGCACCGGAGACGGCACCCGCGGCTGCGACATGGGGCCCCTGGTGACGGCGGCCCACCGCGACCGGGTCGCCTCCTACGTCGAGCAGGCGGAGATGGACGGCGCGGAGGTCGTCGTCGACGGCAGGACCGTGCGGCCCGACGGCGGGGACGGCGGCTTCTGGCTCGGCCCCACGCTCCTCGACGGCGTCGGCGTCGGCATGAGCTGCTACACGGACGAGATCTTCGGCCCCGTCCTCTCCGTGCTGCGGGTCGACACCTACGACGAGGCCCTGGAGCTGATCAACGCCAGCCCCTACGGCAACGGAACGGCGATCTTCACCAACGACGGCGGCGCGGCGCGGCGGTTCCGCAACGAGGTGGAGGTCGGCATGGTCGGCATCAACGTGCCCATCCCCGTGCCGATGGCCTACTACAGCTTCGGCGGTTGGAAGAGCTCCCTCTTCGGCGACACCCATGCGCACGGAGTGGAAGGGGTGTACTTCTTCACCCGCGCCAAGGCCGTCACGAGTCGCTGGCCCGACCCGAGCCACGGCGGCATCAACCTCGGCTTTCCGCAGAACGCCTGAACTCCCGTAAGGAGACGCCCATGACGATCGCCGACTCCGCCCGCGAGACCACCACTTCCGCGGCGCGCACCTACGCGCTCGACCGACGCCACGTCTTCCACTCCTGGTCGGCCCAGGCCGAGATCGCCCCCATGGTGATCACGCGGGCCGAGGGCTCGTACGTGTGGGACGGCGAGGGCAACCGGCTCCTCGACTTCTCCTCGCAGTTGGTCAACACCAACATCGGCCACCAGCACCCGGAGGTCGTGGAGGCCATCGCGGCGCAGGCACACCGACTCGCCACCGTCGCCCCGCAGCACGCCAACGACCAGCGCTCGGAGGCGGCGAGGCTCGTCGCCGAGCACGCTCCCGGCGACCTGGACCAGGTCTTCTTCACCAACGGAGGCGCCGACGCCAACGAGCACGCCGTACGCATGGCCCGCCTCGTCACGGGGCGGCCGAAGGTGCTCAGCCGGTACCACTCCTACCACGGCGGCACCGAGCAGGCGATCAACCTCACCGGCGACCCGCGGCGTTGGGCCAACGACGACGGCCGTGCCGGCACCGTGCACTTCCTCGGCCCGTACCTCTACCGCAGCGCCTTCCGGGCCACGACGGAAGAGGAGGAGTGCGCGGCGGCCCTCGCCCACCTCGAACAGGTCATCGAGTTGGAGGGCCCGCAGACGATCGCCGCCGTGCTGCTGGAGGCCATCCCCGGCACGGCCGGCATCATGGTGCCGCCTCCCGGCTACCTGAGCGGCGTCCGCGAACTCTGCGACCGGCACGGGATCATGCTCATCGTCGACGAGGTGATGACCGGGTTCGGGCGCACCGGAGCGTGGTTCCACAGCGCGACCGAGGGCGTCGTCCCGGACCTGCTCACCTTCGCCAAGGGCGTCAACTCGGGCTACGTCCCGCTGGGCGGCGTCGTCCTCGGGCCGCGCACTGGCGAGTACTTCGCCCACCGCCCCTACCCCGGTGGCCTGACGTACTCGGGCCACCCGCTCGCCTGCGCGTCGGCGGTCGCGGCGATGACCGTGATGGAGAGGGACGGCATCGTCGACCACGCGCGCCGAATCGGCGAGGACGTGCTCGGGCCGGGCCTCGCACGTCTCGCCGAACGGCATCCGAGCGTCGGGGAGGTCCGCGGCCTCGGCGTATTCTGGGCGATGGAGCTGGTGCGGGACCGCGGGACGCGGGAGCAGGTGGCGCCGACCGGCGGAAGCAGCCCGCTCATGGCGGAGGCGGTGGCGACGGCCAAGTCGCTCGGCCTGCTGCCGTTCGCCAACTCCCACCGCCTCCACGCCGTCCCACCGTGCACGGTCAGCGAGACGGAGGCGCGCGAGGGTCTGGAAATCCTCGACGGCGTGCTCGACCGGGTGGACCGGACGGTGGCGGGCGTCTAGGCGCTCCGGGGTTGCCGCCGACCCCGGGTTCGGCAGCAACCCCCGCCGCCGCGGCCGGAGTTCGCGCCGCGGCGGATCACGTTCCCGAGATCGCGTCGGCGACGTGTGCCAGCGGGGAGGTGCTGCTGCGCCCCGCCGACTCCTGGCGGTCGGCGGCACGGTAGGCGGCGTACATTCCGCGGACCCCGAGCCACCTGGCCGGTTCCGGCTCCCAGCGGCGGGAGGTGTGCTCGGTCCAGGGCAGCCGCGTGCGTTCGGTCTCCTCGCCGAGGACGAGGTCGGTGAGGGTCCGCGCGGCGAGGTGCGAGGCGGTGACGCCCTGGCCCGTGTAACCGCCGGCCCAGCCGAGTCCGTCGGACCGCTCCAGGTGGACGGAGGGGCACCAGTCGCGTGGCACCGCGAGAACGCCGGACCACGCGTGCGCGAGGGCGCTGCCGGCGGCCGAGGGGAAGAGCCTGGCGAGGGTCGCGCCGAGAGAGGCGACGGTGGCGGGGCTGGTGGCGCCGCGCGTTTCGACTCGTGAGCCGAAGCGGTACGGGACGCCCCTGCCGCCCAGCGCGATACGGCCGTCGGCGGTGCGCTGGCCGTAGAGGTAGGCGTGCGTCTGGTCGCTGAAGAGCTCGTGCCCCGCCCAACCGAGGTTCTCCCACACCGCGTGCGGCAGCGGCTCGGTGACGATCATGGACGAGTTCATCGCCAGCCACGTGCGGCGCTCGCCCGGCAGCCCGGCGGTGTAGCCCTCGGTGCACCGCAGTACGTACCGCGCGTGTACGTCTCCGAAGGGGGTGGAGGCGGTGCGCGGTGCGATCCGGGTGACGGGGGTCGACTCGTGGAGCCGCACGCCGAGCCGGGTGACGGCGGCGGCGAGCCCTGTGACCAGCTTCGCCGGGTGGACGCGGGCGCAGTGCGGGTTGAACGCGGCGGCGAGCCCGCCGGCGACGTTGATCCGCTCGGCCAACTCGTCCGCGGTGAGCAGCACTTCGTCCTCGTGGCCCCAGTGCCTGTCGTGCTCGACCGAGGCGCGCAGGCGCTCCAGTTGTGCGGGCGCGTGCGCCACCCGCAGGTAGCCGCTCCTGACCGCGTCCGCCTCGATGCCCTCGTGCTCCATGGCCGCGAGGACCTCGTCGACCTCCGCGTTCATGAGCGCCTGGAAGCGCAGCACGGCCGATCTGCCGCGCTCCTTCGCGAAGCGGGCAGGGGACCCGGGGATCTTGCCCGAGAGCCAGCCGCCGTTGCGTCCCGAGGCGCCGAAGCCGGCGAACTCGCGCTCCAGGACGACGACGTCCCAGTCGGGCCTCGCCTTCTTGAGGTGGTACGCCGTCCACAGGCCCGTGTAACCGGCGCCCACCACGCAGACGTCGGCGCTGGTGGGACCCTGCAAAGGGGGACGGCGCGGGGGGAAGCCGGTCTGTGCGAACCAGAAGGAGACGTTGCCGTTTTCCTGTGCGTGACGGGGCGGTGCGGGATCGGACATGGAAGGGCTCCGGGGTGTGGTGAGCGTGGGTCAGAGCGCGTGCGTACCGCTCGCGGCCGGCTGCTCAGGTGCGGCTGCCGGTCCTTCGGCGCCCCCGCGCGGAAGCGCGAAGCACGCGCCCGCCATGAGCGCGGCGATGACGGCGGTGAGCAGGGCGACCGAAGTGGTCGAGCCCGTCCGGTCGAGCAGGTACGTCGAGATGCTGGGGGTGATGCCGCCGATGGAGCCGGCGACTCCGTAGCACAGGGAGGCGCCTGTGTAGCGGACCTCGGGGCTGAAGAGCAGCGCGACCTCCGCAGCGAGGACGCCGTAGGCGGCGCCGACGAACGCCATGCTGACGGCGACGCCCGCGTACAGCAGCAGACTCCGCTCCGTGCCGACGAGGGCGAACGCGGGGAACGCCCACACCAGGAGGCCGACGGCCGAGACGGCGGCCACCCTCCGGGCGCCGAAGCGCGGCGCCAGAAGCGCACCGACGAGGACGAACAGCCCCTCGCTGACGGCGGCGACCAGGTTGGTGGGCAGAGTGAGCGACGTGCTCATGCCCAGGGTCTCGGTGGCGTAGACAAGCGTGAAGGTGGTCAGCAGGTAGTAGGTGACGAAGACGCCGGAGAAGGCGCCGACACCGACGAGGACGCGCCGCCAGTCCTGCCGCAGCACGGCGGCCACCGGCAGGGAGGCGGGCGCCTGCACGTTCTTCGCGGCGAAGTCGGGGGACTCGTGGATCTTCTGGCGGATCACCAGCCCGACGGGGATCAGCAGCACCGACGCGAGGAAGGGGATACGCCAGCCCCAGCTCTGCAGCCAGCCGTCGGACCCGGTGGTGACCACGAGGAAGACGAGCGTCGCGAGCAACAGGCCGAGCGGCGAACCGAGTTGGGCGAAGGCGCCGAAGAGCGTCCTGCGCCGCGGCGCCGCGTGCTCGATGCCGATGAGCGCGGCGCCGCCCCACTCCCCGCCGACGGCCATGCCCTGCACGATGCGCAGCAGCAGGAGCAGCACGGGCGCGGTGGCACCGACCATGGCGTACGAGGGGAGGAGGCCGACGGCCACGGTGGCGCCTCCCATCAGCAGCAGAGTGACGACGAGGGTGCGCTTGCGCCCGATGCGGTCGCCGAAGTGGCCGAAGACGATCGCGCCGAAGGGCCTGGCGAGGAACCCGGCGGCGAAGGTCGCCAGCGAGAGCAGCGTGCCGATGAGCGGCGACAGTTCGGGGAAGAAGACGCGGTTGAACACGAGCGCCGACGCGGTGCCGTAGATGAAGAAGTCGTACCACTCGATGGTGGTGCCGATGATCTGGGCCGAGGCCAGCCGTGAGGTGGAGGGGGCGGCCGCGTGGCCGCTTCCGTTGCGCATGGACGTGCTCCTGGGAACGAGGCGGTACGGGGGAGGGGCGCGGGTCCGTCCCGCAGTGCTCAGGTGGCGATGCCGTCGTGCCGGTCGCGTTCCGCGCTCCGGGCGCCGCGCTCCGCAGGAGAGCCGTGGCCTCCGCCGCCGCCGGTGACGACGCTGATGCGGTCCCCCGCGCGCAGCTTCTCGTGGAAGACGACCGGCAGTTGCTCGACGCCGCCGTCGGCCCTGGTGACGGTGAAGGCGCCGGTGCCGCCTGCCTCCCCGCCGTCCGCTCCGGGCGCCCCGCTGCGGTGGCGGTCGGCGTAGCCGGCGATGTCGACGCCGTCGGCCACCGCCTCGTAGGTGCGGCGGATGCCGGTGCCCCCGCGGTGCCTGCCGGCGCCGCCCGAGTCCTCGTGGAGGGCGTACTCGACGACGCGGAAGTGCGAGTACTCCGACTCCAGTGCCTCCACGGGGGAGTTGGCGCAGTTGGAGACGGGGTTGTCGAGCGCGTCGGCTCCGTCGTGCGCCGCGCAGGCGCCCCAGCCGCCGCCGAGGATCTCCAGCACCACCTGGTAGGTGCCCGTGGCGCGTTCGAGATGGCTGACGGTGAACGCCGTCGTCGTGTCGAAGCCCGTGGCGGCCGCACGCTCGGGTACCTGCGGACCGAGCGCCTCGATGACGGCGTTGAAGACCCGGCTGGCCGGGGTGAGCCGGCTGCGGACGGCGGCCGGCGGGCGCGGGTTGAGGATGCTCCCGAGCGGGGCGTGGACGGTGATCGGACGGTTGCAGCCCTCGTTGAAGGGGATGTCCGGCTCGTCGAGCAGGCAGCGCACGGCGCTGATCGCGGACGAAACGGTGGAGGCGAAGGGGCAGTTGACGTTGCCCTCGATCTGCCCGTCGGTTCCGGTGAAGTCGATGTGCAGCTCATCGCCGGAGACGGTGATCCGGGCGCGGACCTCGGCCGTCGTGCCGCCCCACGGTGCGGCGTCGAGGCTCTGCACCGACTCGTACACGCCGTCGGGAACCCGGCCGAGAGCGGAGCGGGTCCGGCGCTCGGCGTAGTCCTTGAGCTCCTCCATCGCCGCCAGGCAGTCGGCGGTGGTGAAGCGCTCGGCGGCCTCGGCGAGCCGGGTGGCGGCCGTCCGGTTCGCCGCGAACTGGGCGTTGAGGTCGCCGATCACCAACTCGGGCACCCGGACGTTGGCGCGCACCATCTCCTCCGCGAAACCGCCGCGCCCCCAGTCCCGCGAGACGGAGAAGCGGCTCAGCGGAAGCCGCAGGCCTTCCTGGTAGATCTCGGTGGCGGTGGCGTTGAGCCCTGGGCTGCCGCCCCCGATGTCGACGTGGTGGGCCACGCTCGCCGCGAAGGCCGCCAGCCTGCCGTCGAGGAAGACCGGCGTGAACAGGTAGATGTCCTGGAGGTGTTGGCCGCCGCTGAACGGGTCGTTCATCAGCAGCGCGTCGTCCTCGGTGAGCGTGGCCGGGTCGACCGCCTCGGTGAGCCCGCGCAGCGCGAAGGAGATCCCCGCCGTCATGATGGGGATGCACTCCGCCTGGTCGATGACCTCGCCGCGCGCGTCCGTGAGCGCCACCGAGTAGTCGCGGGCCTCCCGGACGATGGAGGAGAAGGCAGCACGGCGCAGGTCGGTCGCCATCTCGCGGGTGAGGGACGAGTAGGCGGCCTGGATCAGTCCCAGGCGGGACGGGTCGAGTGCCATGGGTCAGCTCCTGGTGAGGACGAGGTTGGTCGCGGGGTCGACCGAGGCCGACCAGCCGCTGGGGACGAACGTCGTGGAGGACTCGTCCGTCAGCACCGCGGGCCCGGCGAGGCTCGCGCCGGGCGCGAGCGTCTCCCGCGGCAGGGCCACGGCCTCGGTGGGCGAGCCGCCCTCCAGAACGGTGCAGGTCTCCGCCGCACCCTCGCCGCCGGCTGCGACCGAGGGCAGCGCCACCGGGGGCCGCGGCGTGCTGACACTCAGCCGCAACGTGACCACCTGCACCGGCGCGCCCGGCTCTGCGTGCCCGAAGCGCTTCGCGTGCAGTGCGTGGAAGTCGACGACCAGCCGCTCGAGGAGCCCCGGGCCGCTCTCCGGGAGCGGTACGGACAGCTCGAAGCCCTGACCCGCATACCGCATGTCGACGCTCCAGGTGTCCCGCGTCGCCGTCGAGTCGACCCCCTGCTCGGCGAGTTCGGCGTGCGCCTCGCCGGTGACCGCGGACATGACGGCGCCCAGGTGCGCGTCGTCGAGCCCTTCGGCCGGAGCCAGCACCGTACGCGCGAACTCGCGCCGGAAGCCCGCGACGAGCAGCCCGTAGGCGGACGCCAACCCCGGGTACGGCGCCACGAGGACGCGGCGCATGCCCAGTTCGTCGGCGACGCCGGCTGCGTGCACCGGCCCGGCTCCGCCGTAGGCGAGGAGCGTCAACCCCCGCGGGTCGTGGCCGCGTTCGACCGAGGCCACCCGGATGGCGCCGGCCATGGCGACGTTGGCGAGCTGGTACGCCGACCACGCTGCCTCCCCGACGCCGACGCCGAGGTCGTCAGCGGGGCCGGCGAAGGCCGCCGCCGCGGCGTCGAGGTCGAGCGGGAAGCGGCCGGCGAGCCGGGGCCGCGGACCGAGCAGCCCGAGGACGGCGTCGGCGTCCGTGACGGTGGCGGCCGTGCCGCCGCGCCCGTAGCAGGCGGGCCCCGGACTCGCGCCCGCGCTCCGCGGACCGACCGTCAGCAGGCCCCCGCTGTCCACCCCGACGATGCTTCCGCCGCCGGCGCCCACGGTGGTGATGTCCACCATGGGGACGCGGATCGGCAGGCCGTCCACCGTCACCTCCGGGGTGAGCTGCGGAGCGCCGTCCTCGATGAGCGCGACGTCCGTGCTGGTCCCGCCCATGTCCATGGTGACGATGTCGCGGAGTCCGGCCGACGCGGCCACGGCGACGGCACCGCTGACCCCCGCCGCGGGCCCGGACAGCAGCATCGTCACGGGCCGGCCGGTGACGACGGGCACCGGTACCGCGCCGCCGTTGGACTGCATCACCTGCAAATCCGTGATCCCGCACCGGGCGCCCTCGGCCGCGATCCGCGAGAGGTACCCGGCGACGGCAGGCCGTACGAAGGCGTCGACGGCGGTGGTGCTGGCCCGCTCGTACTCGCGGAACTCGCGGGCCACGGCGCACGAGAGGGAGACCGGGAGCGCGGAATCGACCGCGGCGACGAGCTCGGCCACGCGCCGCTCGTGGGCCGGGTTGCCGTAGGAGTGCAACAGGCACACGGCGATGGCTTCCGCGCCCTCGGCGAGGAGTTCCTTGACGGCGCTCAGGACGCTCGCCTCGTCCAACTCCCGCGCCACCTCCCCGTCGGACGTGATCCGCTCGTCGACCTCCCGGACGAGGTGGCGGGGGACGAGCGGCGCGGGTTTCACGTAGCGCAGGTCGTACATCCGGTCGCGGTCCTGGCGCTGCAGTGCGAGCAGGTCGCGGAAGCCACGGGTGACCAGCAGCCCGAGCCGCGGACCGCGCCGCTCGAGGAGCGCGTTGGTCGCGACGGTGCTGCCGTGCAACAGCGCCGCGTCCTCCCGCAGTTCGGGCGGCAGGCTCTCCAGCGCCTCGATCACCGCGTGCGCGGGGTCCTGCGGCGTCGAGAAGACCTTCGTCGTCGCCCGCAACGCCCCGTCTTCGTCGAGGACGACGACGTCGGTGAAGGTGCCGCCGCATTCGACACCGATGCGCATGAGACCCCTTTCGCTGACTCTGTGTGAGAGCTCGGAAGCAATTCCGGGCTTGAAACGGGACGTTCCCATGGCCGACGATGCGCCGAAATACGTCGTTCCCCCCATGGACAGAGCAGGTCGGCGCAGCCCGGCGGGTGTCGGAGCCACGTGGACGAGGGAGGCGCTGACATGGGCAACGGCACGCCGAGGCCGACGCGGCGGGAAACGGGGAGTGCCCGGGGCAGCCGCCCCGGCGTGGCCAGGCTGGACCCGGGCGGCACCTACGAGCGGCTGGACGTGAACGGCTGCGACCTCGTCCTCTGCGACCGCGTCCGGCGCTGGGCAGCCCTGATGCCCGCCACCGGGCGCGCCTCGGTGTCCTTCGTGTGGATCGGCGACGAAGGGGAGTGGGCCCACGTCGACCTGGCGGTGCCGCCCCCGGTGGACGGCGAGGACGCCTCGGTCACCGTCGCCGTCCGCACCGGCGGACCGCCGTACGGGCTGACGGCACGCGAGTTGGACGTGCTCACCCTCCTCGCCGGCGGCCTGACCAACACCGCGGTCGCGCACTACCTCGGGACGAGCCCGCGCACCGTGGGCAAGCAGGTCGAGGCGCTCCTCGACAAGCTCGGCCAGCCGAGCCGCAGCGCCGCTGCCGCCTTCGCCGTGGACAGCGGGCTGTTGCGGCTGCCCGTGCCTGCCGGGTGCGCGGAGCTCTCCGCACTGACCGTCGGGATGCTCGACGCGCTCGACCGCGGCCAGGAGCGGCTGCCGCGCTTCGCCGGTGCGCCCCGCACCATCCGCTCCTACGCGCTCAAGCCCCTCACCGTCGGCCTGATGGCGCCCCTGCTCGGCGACTACGGCACCGACGGCCTGGAGCTGCGCCGCGGCGCCGAACTCGCCGTGGCCGAGCTGAACACGCTCGGCGGCCTCTCCGGGCGGCGCCTCCGACTGGAGACCTTCGCGCTGGACAACCAGGACGCGGACTCGATCGACGCGGCCTTCGACGCCGCCGGCGACGGCGACCTCGCGGCCCTGGTCGGCGCCTACCTGCTCGTCGACGAGCGGCCCAGCTACGAGCGCACGGCCGAGTACGGGATTCCGTACCTCAACGTGGGCAGCAGCGACCTCCAGGCGGCCTGGGTCGACTCGGAACCCTCCCGCTTCGGCAATGTCTTCCAGGCGGGCCCCCGTCGCAGCAACTACCTGCGCGGATTCCTCCACTTCGCCGACGAGGCCGCCGCTGCGAGGGTTTGGCGCCCGGAGAAGCGCACCGTCGGGATCGTCGAGCCCGCGCTCACCGACAGCGAGATCCTCCCGGGCGGCGGTGCCGAGCTCGTCGAGGCGGCGGGCTGGCACGTCGAGTTCCGACTCCGGACCGAGGCGCCGTACGACGACTGGTCCCAGGTCCTCGCGCTGCTGCGGCGCACCTCGCCCGGGGCGCTGCTGCTCGGAAACCATCCACCGGCCGAAATGGCCGCGTTCCAGCGCGCGTTCGCGGCCGACCCTGCGCCCACGCTGATCTACAACGTCTACACCCCGTCCAACCCCGTCTACCTCGCGGACGCGGGCCCGGCTGCCGAGGGCGTGGTGTGGGCGAGCGTCACCGGACGGTACGGCGACGCGAAGGGCGCGGCCTTCGCCCGGGCGTACACGCGCCTGCACGGCAGCGCGCCGGGCCACGGCCTCGCGGGCGCCGGCTACGACCAGTTGCACATCCTCGCGCGCGCCTGGAGCACGGCCCAGCACCCGGGCCGACCCGACGAGACCGTCACGGCGCTCCGCCACCTCGTGCACCGCGGCGTCAACGGCGCCTACTTCCTCGGCGCCCAGGGCCAGACCAACGCCGCCTACCCCGACGAGAACCCGGACCCCTCCCTCGCCCAGGCACCGCTGGTCTACCAGGTCCAGGGCGGTGTCAGCCGCCCTGTCCACCCGGCGCCCTACGCGCGGGCGGCGTTCCGGTTGCCGCCCTGGTTGCGGGAGGCATGACCCGCGGGTGCGGGACGGCGCACCGACGGTGCGACGTCGGCCGGAGCTGACCCCTCTCGATCGCCTCCGACAACTCCGTTGCGGGCCTGTCCGGTAAAAGGGCAGGGGCGCGCCTGTGCGGCAACTCCCACTGGACGGCGCCGTGTTGCCGCCTCATATGGGAACACCAAGCGCCCCGTGCTCACTAGGCCCGGCAAATCTGTGCGGGCGAGATCATCGTATCGAGTGAATGCCTTCCGCTTCTCTGGGCTCGGTGGGGGCGGCGGCCGTTACTGTTCCCTCGGATCTGGACGGGTTCCCGGATCTTTACCGCTCTATTTCCTCTTTTCCAGTGGTTCGCGCGTGCGCCGACCACCGGCCCTGCGAAGGAGAATGCGCTCGATGACTGTTGACAGCAGCCCGGAAGCACAGGCGGAGACGCCTCCGCAGTCCAGCCTGAGCACGTCGGCTGCTCGCAATCTCGCCACGACGACCAAGTCCGCGCCGCAGATGCAGGAGATCACCTCCCGCTGGCTGCTGCGGACGCTTCCCTGGGTGGAGACCAAGGGCGGGACCTACCGCGTGAACCGCCGGCTGAGCTACACCGTCGGCGACGGGCGCGTGGAGTTCGTGCAGGACGGCGCCGACGTACGCGTGATCCCGCGGGAGCTCGGCGAACTCGCCCTGCTGCGCGGCTTCGAGGACGAGGAGGTGCTGAAGGCCCTCGCCGAGCGGTGCGTCCAGCGCGACTTCCGTGCGGGCGAGACGCTCGCCGAGCGCGGGACCCGCGCCGAGCACCTCCACCTCGTCGCGCACGGCCGTATCAGCCGGACCTCCCTCGGCAAGTACGGGGACGAGGTCGCCGTCTCCGTCCTCGCGGACGGCGACCGATTCGGCGAGCAGGCCCTCCTCGACCCGGAGACCCGCTGGGACCACACCGCGACAGCCGAGACCTCCGGCACCCTGCTCACCCTCTCCCGGGCCGACTTCGCCGCCGTGCTCGACTCGGCGCCCGAACTCCAGGCGCACGTCGAGCGGTTCAACACGATCCCGCGCCAGCGGCAGAACCGGCACGGCGAGGCCGAGATCGCGATGTCGGCAGGCCACACGGGCGAGCCCGAACTCCCCAGCACCTTCGTCGACTACGAGCTCAACCCTCGCGAGTACGAGCTCTCCGTGGAGCAGACGATCCTCCGCGTCCACACCAGGGTCGCCGACCTCTACAACGGCCCGATGAACCAGACGGAGGAACAGCTCCGGCTCACCATCGAGGCGCTGCGCGAGCGCCAGGAGCACGAGCTCATCAACAACCGCGAGTTCGGCCTGCTCCACAACGCCGACTTCAAGCAGCGCATCCAGACCCACTCGGGCCCGCCCACCCCGGACGACCTCGACGAGCTGCTCTCCCGCCGGCGCGGCTCCCAGTTCTTCCTCGCCCACCCCAAGGCGATCGCGGCGATCGGGCGCGAGTTCAACGCCCGCGGGCTCTACCCGAACCACGTCGACCTCGGCGGGCAGCAGGTCCCGGCCTGGCGCGGGGTGCCGATCCTGCCCTGCAACAAGATCCCCGTCACCGAGCAGAACACGAGCTCGGTCCTCGTCATGCGCACCGGCGAGGACAACCAGGGTGTCGTCGGTCTCCACCAGACGGGACTGCCGGAGGAGTACGAGCCGGGTCTGTCCGTGCGCTTCATGGGCATCGACGACAAGGCCGTCATGTCCTACCTCGTCACCGTCTACTACTCCGCCGCCGTCCTCGTGCCGGACGCGCTCGGTGTTCTGGAGAACGTCCAGATCGCCCGCAGGTCCTAGCAGCCCACGCCGACCCCGGGCCGGCCGAGCGCGCCCGGGTCCGGGGCAGCCACCCACCCACGATGGAGACAGGGATGCCCGACCCTGAGCTTTCCCCCGCGCAGTCGAGCCTGCCCGCGGCTGCCTCCCACCTCGGCGCCGACGCCCGTGCCGCGGCCGCCGAGCGGCGACCTCCCGCACCGTCGCCCGCTGACCAGGGCGCCGAAGCGGGGGCGACCGGCGGCCGGTTGGCGCGCATCCTGCGCGGCCCCAGCGGCCTGGGCACGTCGAGCCTGCACCTCGCGCAGCGCGAGGAGCCCCCGGCGCCGCCGGAGCCGCCCGCCCCGGCGGAAGGCACGCCGGTTCCCGGCCTCTACCACCACCCGGTGCCGGAACCCGACCCCGTGCGGGTGGAGGAGGTGAGCCGCAGGATCAAGTCCTGGGCGGTGGAAGAGGTCGACCTCTACCCGGACGACTGGGAGGAGGAGTTCGACGGCTTCTCCGTGGGGCGCTACATGGTCGCCTGCCACCCCGACGCCCCCGACGTCGACCATCTGATGCTCGCCACGCGCCTCATGGTCGCGGAGAACGCCGTCGACGACTGCTACTGCGAGGACCACGGCGGCTCTCCCGTCGGGCTCGGCGGACGTCTTCTGCTGGCGCACACCGCGCTCGACCCCCTCCACACCACGAAGGAGTACCAGCAGCAGTGGACGGAGTCGCTCTCCTGCGACGCCCCCCGACGTGCCTACCGCTCGGCGATGGAGTACTTCCTCGTGACGGCGGCACCCTCCCAGGCCGACCGCTACCGGCACGACATGGCCCGACTCCACATGGGGTACCTCGCCGAGGCCGCCTGGGCGCAGACGGACCACGTGCCGGAGGTCTGGGAGTACCTGGCGATGCGCCAGTTCAACAACTTCCGCCCCTGCCCGACCATCACCGACACCGTGGGCGGCTACGAGCTCCCGGCCGACCTGCACGCCCTCCCCGCCATGCAGCGGGTCATCGCCCTCGCGGGGAACGCGACCACCCTCGTCAACGACCTGTACTCGTACACCAAGGAACTCGCGGCCCCCGGCACGCACTTGAACCTGCCCGTCGTGATCGCCGCGCGTGAGGGTGTCTCCGCACGGGAGGGCTACCTGAAGGCGATCGAAATCCACAACGACCTCATGCACGGCTTCGAGGCCGAGGCGGCCGCGCTCGCCGCGGCCTGCCCCGTCCCGAGCGTGCAGCGTTTCCTCCGCGGCGTCGCCGCGTGGGTCGACGGCAACCACTACTGGCACCGGACCAACACCTACCGCTACAGCCTGCCCGACTTCTGGTAAGACGAATGGATTCATCTGTGACCGGCACCGACCTCACCTCCGCCAGCAGCTCCGTTTTCATCCCCTCTCCCGCCACCCCCTACCAGGGCGACATCGCCCGCTACTGGGACAGCGAGGCGAGGCCGGTGAACCTGCGGCTCGGCGACGTCGACGGCCTCTACCACCACCACTACGGCATCGGCGAGGTCGACCACGCGGCGCTCGGCGACGCGGAGGACAGCGAGCACGAGAAGAAGCTGATCGCCGAGCTCCACCGTCTGGAGTCGGCCCAGGCCGAACTCCTCCTCGACCACCTGGGTTCCGTCGGGCGGGACGACACGCTCGTCGACGCCGGCTGCGGTCGCGGCGGCTCGATGGTCATGGCACACCAGCGGTTCGGATGCGACGTCGAGGGCGTGACGCTCTCGGCGAAGCAGGCCGACTTCGCCAACCGGCGCGCCCGCGAGCTCGGCATCGAGGACTCCGTCCGCGCCCGCGTCTGCAACATGCTCCAGATGCCGTTCGAGGCGGGAGAGGCCGCGGCGTCGTGGAACAACGAGTCGACGATGTACGTCGACCTCGACGACCTCTTCGCCGAGCACGCCCGCGTGCTCAGGGTCGGCGGTCGGTACACCACCGTCACCGGCTGCTGGAACCCGCGCTACGGCCAGCCCTCCAAGTGGGTCTCCCAGATCAACGCGCACTTCGAGTGCAACATCCACTCCCGCCGCGAGTACCTGCGCGCCATGGCCGACAACCGCCTCGTGCCGCAGGCCGTCGTCGACCTCACGCCGGCGACGGTGCCGTACTGGGAGCTGCGGGCGACCTCCTCGCTCGTCACCGGCATCGAGGAGGCGTTCCTCAACTCCTACAAAGACGGCTCCTTCCAGTACGTCCTGATCGCGGCCGACCGCGTCTGAGGCGTCACCGGGTGGAGCGCCCCGCGGGGCCCTCCACTCGCCGGCCCGCAGCGTCAACTGCGCGCTGTACGGCGGAAACCGGCCCTGCTGCGGCCTCGCCCCCGGAAGCCCGGTGGCGGTCGCGGCAGGGCTCCTCCATGAGCAGCAGCCCCCGAACCCGCTGAACGCCCCCGAACGCCGCCTGCGCCACGGGAATCGGCCGCTCAGCGCAGCCGATCGGCGAGCTCCGCTGCGGCCTCGGTGACGGTGCGGCCGAGCTGCGCCGCGTCGGGAAGCTCGAAGACGGAGACGCCGACGCTCGTCGTGGATCTGCCGCGGCGGGTCGGCACGGCCGCGGAGACGCCGATGACGGCGGGGATGACCTCGCCGTCGGTGACGGCGTACCCCTGCCGGCGGGCCTCGGCGACCTCGGGCCGCTCCCCGTCGAGGGGAGGCGCCGAGGCGAGCAGCGCGAGCCCGGCCGACCCCGCGTCGACGGGATGGGTCTGGCCGGGGCGGAAGGAGACGTGCACCTTCGCCTCGCGCGGCTCGACCACGAGAAGCGCGCGCACCTCCGACTCGTCCTCGCGCACCACGAGGTGGGTGGTGGCGCGGGTGGCGTCCGCGAGGTGCTCCAGCACGGGGCGGGCGAGCGCGCGCAGGTCCCGTTCCACCGGTTCGGCGAGGCTCACCAGGCCGGTGGCGGGCAGGATGCGCTTGAACTCGTCGCGCCGGCAGAGGTGATGGGCCTCCAGCGTGCGCACGAGGCGGTGCGCGACCGTGCGGTGGAGACCCACGCCTTCGGCTATCTCCGTCGTCGACAGCCCTTTCGGGTTCTCCGAGAGCAACTCCAGGACGAGCAGCCCGTGGTGGAGCGTCTTGGACATCCACGGCTCCCACGCGACCGTGCTCCCCGCCCGTTCCTCCCCAACCGAGGCCATGGCCCTCCCTTGACGGTTCCGAGGCGCTTACTTAAGCTCGCCGAAATTCGCACGGCGGGTGCGATTATCGCACGCCGCCCGGGGCGGTACAACGTCACTTCAAGGACCCCTATGGCACAGAGCGTTGGAGCGGAACCCGCGGGTGCCCGTTTCGCCGAGATCCACCAGCTGTACGCGCTCCAGAGTCACTTGATCGACTCGGGGCGCGCCGCCGAGTGGGCGGCCACCTTCACCGACGACGGCGCCTTCCACTCGCCCAGCTATCCGGAACCCTCGGTCGGCACCGGGCAACTCACCGCGTTCGCCGAGCAGTTCGCCGCCGACGCGCGGAGCGCGGGCGAGGTGCGCCGCCACGTGCTGACCAACCTCGTCGTCCACTCCGAGGAGACCGCGGACGGCGCCCTCGCCGTCGAGGCGTACCTCCAGATCGTCGCCACGCCGCGCGGGGGCGATCCGCGCCTCGTGCGGTTCACGACCGTCTCGGACCGCCTGGTGCGCGAGGGGGACGCCTGGCGCATCGCACACCGCACCGTCCGCCGCGACGACGCCTGAACCGCCTCGCCGTCGGCTGCGACGGCACGAGCAAGGAGCCGCAATGAGCACACTCAGCAACGACGAGCAGCAGGGCCCCGGACGCGTGATCGACCGGGCGGTCGCCGCCCACTACCCCGAACTCCCCGGCAAGGTCGCCGTGATCACCGGCGCCGCCCGCGGGATGGGCGCCGCCTACACCGAGGGGCTCGTCGCCCGCGGGGTCGACGTCGTCGGCGGGGACCTCGACCCCGACGCCATGAAGGCGACGGCCGACGCCGTGAACGCGGGCACCCGCACCGTCCCCGCCGACGGCGTCCGCGGACGGGTGCGCCCCGTCGCGCTCGACGTCGGGGACGCCGACGGGCACGAGGAGTTGGCGCAGACCGCGCTCGCCGAGTTCGGCCGGCTGGACTTCTGGGTGAACAACGCAGGCGTCTTCCCCTACGGGCTCGCCGAGGAGATCACCCCCGAGCAGATCGACTCGACGCTCCGGGTCAACGTGCAGGGCGTGCTCCACGGGGCGCAGGCCGCGGCGCGGCACATGGAGCCCGGGGGTGCGATCGTCAACATGTCCTCCGTCTCGGCGGTACGGGTCCGCAGGGGACGCGGCGCGTACTGCGCCTCCAAGGCGGCCGTCGCGCACCTGACGGAGTCCCTCGCCGTGGAGTTGGGGGACAAGGGGCTGCGCGTCAACGCCATCGCCCCCGGCTACATCGACACCGAGATGACCCGGTGGGTGCGCGAGGACCCGGCGGCGCTGAAGCACGCCTTGGACTCGGTGCCGCTGCACCGGCTCGGTGCGCCGGAGGAGGTCTTCGGCGCCCTGCTGTTCCTGCTCTCCGACAGCGCGCGGTACGTGACGGGGCACAGCCTCGCCGTCGACGGGGGCTCCCGCCATGTCTGAGTTCAGGGAGCCGGTGCGCTACCCGGAGGTCGTCCTCGTCACCGGGGCCGCCGGCGGGATGGGTGCCGCGCACGCGCGGGCCCTCGCGTACCGCGGCAGCCACGTCTGCCTCGCCGACACGGCGGACGCGGGCCCCGTCGCCGAGGAGATCGCCGCCGCCGGCGGTACCGCGTCCGTGCACGCGCTCGACGTCACCGACTCCGCGCAGTGGCGGCGGCTGGTGGCGCAGGTGCGCGCGGAGCGGGGGCGGCTGGACGGGCTCGTCAACAACGCGGGGATCTCCCGCCGGTTGGGGTTCCTGGAGACCTCGGAGGAGGTCTGGGACCAGGTGCTGCGCGTCAACCTCGACGGGGCCTTCCACGGCATGCAGGCCGCCGCCCCGCTGATGCGGGAGAGCGGGGGCGGCGCCGTCGTCAACATCTCTTCGATCTCCGGTCAGATCGGGTACTTCTCGCCGTCCTACTCCGCCAGCAAGTGGGGGCTCACGGGGCTCTCGAAGTCGGCCGCCGGCGAGTTGGCCGCCTGGAACATCCGCGTCAACTCCGTCCACCCCGGGCTCGTCGCCACCGGACTGCTCGACGGCGCCGACGCGTTCGTCGACTCGGCGGTGCGCAGCATCCCCGCGGGGCGGACGGCGCGACCCGAGGAGGTCACCGACATCGTGCTGCACCTGCTCTCCGACCGCTCCTCCTACGTGACGGGCGCCGAGATCACCGTCGACGGCGGGCTCGTCTCCAACGGGCTCTACCACCGCATACTCGCCGACGCCGAGGAGATCGCCCGATGACCGACGCACACGACGAGTGGGACGTCGTCGTCGTGGGCGGCGGCGGCGCGGGCCTCGCCGCGGCCGCCTCCGCTGCCGAGGAGGGCGCGCGAGTGCTGCTCTTCGAGTCCGAGCGCGAACTCGGCGGCTCGACGCGGCTGTCGGCCGGCTTGTTCACCGCGGGCGGTACCGCGGTGCAGCGCGCGCTCGGCGTCGAGGACACCGTCGAGCGGTTCTTCCAGCACTACATGGATCTCAACCACTGGCAGTTGAAGCCCGGACTGGTCCGCGCGTTCTGCGCACACGCGGGGCCGGCGCTGGAGTGGCTCGTCTCGCTCGGCCTCGACGTGCCCGCCGCGGTCTCGACCGACGCCCACACGCCCGGCCTCTGCCAGGCGGGCGTGGAGGACGTCTGGCGCGGCCACGTGCCGCGCGACCAGGGGTACGGGCTCGTCGAGGTGCTGGAGCGGGCGTGCCGCAGGCACAAGGTGGAGACGGTCCTCAACACCCGGGTCGAGGCGCTGCTGTACGAGGACGGACGGGTCCGCGGCGTGGTCGCCGACGGCATCGAGGTCCGCGCACCCGCGGTCGCCGTGACGACCGGCGGCTTCGCGCAGGACCCGGCGCTCGTCGAGCGGTACTACCCGCGGGCGCACCGGGCAGGGGAGTCGCTCTTCGTCGTGGCGGCCCCCGGCAGCCGCGGCGACCATCTCCGGTTCGCCTCGCAGGTGGACGGGTCCGTCACGGGCGAGGGCTGGGGCCTGATGCTGCCGACGGCGTACTTCCAGCGCTACCACCACTGGCAGTCGGGCTTCCCGCCCGCCTCCCGCGTCCATGTCAACGCGGCAGGGCGCCGGTTCATGGACGAGGACGCCTCGTACGCCGTCTCCTCCGGGATCATCGAGGCCCAACCGGGGCCCGTCTGGGCCGTCTTCGACGAGCGCGCCCGTCGCGGCCTCCCCGTCGGGTACGCGGACTGGACCCCCGAGGGCGTCGCGGCGGAGGCGGCGGCCGGACGCACGCCGCGCGCCGAGTCGCTCGACGCGCTCGCCGTCTCGATGCACGTGCCGGCGGAGGCGCTGCGCGCGACCGTCGCCCGCTGGAACGCCGAGCTGCCGCACGGCAGGGACTCGGAGTTCCTCCGCCACCGCACGCTCGCCAACAAGGGCGGCCCCACCGAGCCGGACCCGATCGGCGAACCGCCGTACTACGCCGTCCGCCTGCTGCCGGCCGAACTCGTCTGCACACACGCGGGGTTGGAGATCGACGGCGACGCCGCGGCGCTGGACCGCGGAGGCGCTCCCGTGCCGGGGCTCTTCGCCGCGGGCGAGGCGGGTGCCGGCGTCCTCGGCGAGCGGTACATCGGCGGCGGCAACGCCGTCGCCAACGCCGTGACGATGGGCCGGCTCGCCGGCCGCAACGCCGCCCGCGCGGCGACCCACTGAACCGCAGACGCGGGACGAGCGCGTCCCGCCGCAGGAAACCCCTGCCTCCCCAAGGAGTTGTCATGGGAGCTCCCCTCAACGTCGAGGAAAGCGAGCTGGGAAAGCGGACCGTCAAGAAGGTCTCCTGGCGCATCCTCCCGATCGTCGGCCTGCTCTACGTCTTCAACTACATGGACAGGTCGAACATCAGCTACGCCCAGTTGGGCATGGCGCACGAACTCGGCATCACGGCGGCGACGTTCGGCACCGCCGCTGCCGTCTTCTTCCTCGCGTACGTCGTCTTCGAAGTCCCGAGCAACATGCTGATGAAGAAGGTGGGTGCGCGGCTGTGGCTGGCGCGGATCGCCGTCAGCTGGGGCATCGTCACGGTGATCACGGGCTTCGTCGCCAACGTCACCCAGCTCTACGCCGCGCGGCTGGTGCTCGGCGTCGCCGAGGCCGGCCTCTTCCCCGGGCTGCTCCTCTACCTGACGCTCTGGTTCCGGGCCGAGGAGCGCGGCCGGGCGATTGCGGCGATGGCCCTCGCACAACCGGTGGCGATGGTGCTCGGCAGCCTGACCGGCGGGTGGATTCTCGACCACGTCGACTGGTTCGGGATGAGCGGCTGGCGCTGGGTCTTCATGCTCCAGGGCGCGCCGGCCATCCTCATCGGCATCGTCACCCTCCTCTACCTGCCCAACAGCCCCTCGAAGGCCAGGTTCCTCAGCTCCGAGGAGAGCGCCTGGCTGGAGCGGGAGATCAGCAGCGAGTACCAGCCGGAGGAGAAGGAGACCTTCCTCGGGCAACTGCGCGCCCTGAAGAACCGCACCGTGCTGCACCTGGCGGTGGCGAACCTCTTCGCCGCCTGCGGCCTGTACGGGTTCACGTTCTTCCTGCCGCAGATCGTCCAGCAGATGGACCCGTCCTACTCCGCCACCAACATCGGCCTGCTGGGGGCGATACCGTTCGCCGTCGGGGCACTCGGCATGGTGCTGGTCGCTCGGAACTCGGACCGCAGCGGGGAGCGGCGGAACCATGTCGTCGGGCTGATGGTGCTGGCGGCGGCCGGCCTCGCGGGCACCATCGCCTTCCGGCACACGCCCGTGGCGGCGCTCGTCTGCCTCTCGCTCGTCGCGGTGGGCGTGCTCGGGTACATGGCGCCGTACTGGGCGATGGCGGCGCGGCTGCTGCCGCGCGAGCACACCGCCGTCGGGCTCGCCGGCATCAACTCCGTCGCGGCGCTGGGCGGTTTCCTCGGCCCGTACGTCATCGGGGCCAACGCCACGGCGGACAACGTCACGGTGGGGCTGTACTTCCCGATCGGCTGCCTCGTCGTCTGCGCCCTGATGCTGCTCTTCCTCCGGGTGCCGCGCGAAGGGCGTACGCGCGAGACGGAAGCGGCCTCCCAGCCCGTCGCGGCCGACTCCGCCTGAGCAGGCGGGCCGGCGTCCGCCCTCCCTCGGCGGGGCGGACGCCGGCCG
>NZ_AJTQ01000038.1 GCF_000262345.1 Streptomyces xiaopingdaonensis
CAGAGTCCCGACTCCCAGGCCCACGCCGCGATTTCCACGCGGTTGCGGGCGGCGAGCTTCCGCTGGACGTTGCCGAGGTGCGTCTTGACGGTGGAGAGGGTGACGTGGAGTTCGGCGGAGATCTCGTCGTTGGTGCGGCCGCGGGCGACGAGCCGGACGACGTCGCGCTCGCGGTCGGTCAGCGCGACGGCCGTCCGCTCGGAGGTGTCGCGCGGTGGAGCGGACTGCTGCGGGGCCGACATGTGGCGCAGCAGGCGGACGGTGACCGAGGGAGAGATCAGAGGCGCCCTGTGCCGCCGCACGCACGGCCTCGACGAGCAGGGCGGGCGAGCCGTCCTTGAGGAGGAACCCGCAGGCGCCGTTGCGCAGCGCGCGGTAGACGTACTCGTCGAGGTCGAACGTGGTGGCGATCAGGACGTGCAGCGCCTCCGCCACGTCGGGGCCCGCGAGTCGGCGGGTCGCCTCCAGGCCGTCCAGCTCGGGCATGCGGATGTCGAGAAGGCAGACGTCCGGGCGGAGCCGGCGGGCGAGGGAGACGGCCGTAGCGCCGTCGGCGGCCTCCGCGACGACCTCGATGTCCGGCTGCGAGTCGAGGATCAGGCGGTAGGCGGACCTGAGCATCTCCTGGTCGTCGGCGACGAGGGTCCGGATCGTCATGGCGTCCCCGAGGGCAGCGCCGACGCGGTGGGAGGCGCCGGTGCCTCCTCCGGCTCTTCGGGAAGGGGGAGTTCGGCGGCGACGCGCCAGCCGCCGTCCGGCCCCGGACCCGCGGTGAAGGTGCCGTCGGCCGCCTCCAGGCGTTCGGTGAGGCCGAGCAGCCCGAACCCCTTGGCGGTGCGGGGCGCGGAGGTGCGCCCGTCGTCGGACACGGTGATCTCCAGGCGGTGCTCGGCCCAGCGGGAGAGGCGCACGTCGACGGTGACGAGGCGGACGCCGGTGCCGTGCTTGCGGATGTTGGTGAGGGACTCGCGGACGACGCGGTGCGCGGTCGTCGTGGTCTCGGGCGGCAGCGTGCGGGTGGCGAGCCGCGGGTCGAGGGTGAACTCGGCCGGCGGCCCCGTCTCGGCGAACTCCGCGACGAGCGGGCGCAGTCGCGCAAGCGTGCCGCCCGGGTCCGTGGCCGCCGCGTCGTCGGGGGACCGCAGCACGGAGACCATGCCGCGCATCGACTCCATCGCCGCCGAGCCGGCCTGCTCGATGCGCTCCAGCATGCCGTCCAGGTCGGCCGGGGAGGGCGCGTGACCGGCCGCGGTGGTGAACCGGACCGCCTTGGTCTGCGCGATGATCGCGGTGACGTGGTGGGCGACGAAGTCGTGCAACTCGCGTGCGTACTCCAGGCGTTGCTGTTGCAGCTCGGAGAGGCGCTGCCGGGTGCGCAGGCGGTCGAGGAGCCGCAGGTAGAGGCCGAGGACGAGCGCCAGCGCGGCGCACCCCGCCAGCGCCGGCGCGACGAAGGTCCCGAGCAGGGGCCACTCGGACTCCGGGAGGCGGAAGCACGTCAGCCCCGCTGCGAGCCCGGCGGCGGGCGCGAATGCCGCGGCTCGCCACGGGGAGAGCAGGCGCACGGACCGCGTGACGAGCAGCAGCAGGACGGAGAGCTCCGTCAGGCCCGGCGTCGTCTCGGGGCGGTGCGCCAACTGCGTGGTGACGAGGCTGAGTCCGCCGGAGAAGGTCACCGCGACAGCGGTCGCGAGCGGGAAGTACCGGGCCGGTGCGGCGAGTGCGGCCGCGCAGAGCGCGCCGGCGAGCACGGTGGCGGCGGCCGTGGGCGCGTAGCCGGTCTCCCTCCCCTCGGCGACGAGCAGCGCGAGGACCGCGGCAGCCACCAGACAGAAGAGCGCTCGCCCGAGGGCGCGTCGGACGGGGGATGTGCGGCTCATGGCAACCCACCATACGGCCCGTTCACCGCCCCGACCTCCACCTTTCGGTCGACCCCCGCGGCTTGCGGGGCTGCCGCGGCTCGGACTTACGGCTGATCGGCCGGGCGCCCGACTTCCCCGGCGCACGCGGCCGTTCGGCCGGACCGCGTCCGCGGAGGGTGCCGCGGCGACGGGCGTGCCCCGGGCTCCGTAGCGCCGATGCGGCCGGTCCCCGGCAGGCGGCGCCCGGACCGACCTAGGGTGAGGCGTATGGAAGACATCGTCACCCTCGCCACCCGCCTCGCGGAGGAAGTGCTGTCCCCGCACGCATCGGCCGTGGACACGGGGGAGCGGGACCTCGCCCGCAACCTCGACGTCCTCGCCGAACACCGCTTCTACGGCGCGATGTTGCCGCCCGAGGCCGGGGGCCTGGGCGCCGATCCGTCGACGGCCGCTCTCGCCGCCGAGATCCTCGCCGGCGGATGCCTGAGCACCACTCTCACGCTCGGGCAGCACCAGGGCATCACGGGACTCGTCGCCGGACAGGGGGCGCCGCACTTCCGCGAGCGGTGGCTGCCCGGTCTCGCCTCCGGACGGGTCCGCAGCGGAGCCGCGTTCACCGGCGCCATCCCCGGGCCTCCCCGCCTGCGGGCCACCGCGGCGCCCGGCGGGTACCGGCTCGACGGGGCGGCGCCCTGGGTGAGCGGCTGGGGCATGGTGCACGTCCTCGGCGCGGCCGCCAGGGACGAGGACGACCGCATCGCCTGGCTCCTCGTCGACGCCGAGGAGGCGCCGACGCTGCGGGTGCGTCCGCAGCAAATGCTCGCGGCCAACGCGACCCGCACCGTCACCGTCGAGTTCGAAGGCCACTTCGTCCCGGCCGACCGCCTCGTCACCGTGGCGACGCAGGCCGAGCACGCGGCCGGCGAGCCCTTCACCAAGCGCCTCAACGGCTCCCTGGTGCTCGGAGTCGCCCGCGGCGCCGTGGAGTTGCTCGGCGGCGGTGCCTGGCGTGCGGAGCTCGACGAGTGCCGGGCCGAGTTGGACGCCATGGCCGACATCGACGCCGCACGTGCCAGAGCGGGCGAGTTCGCGGTCCGCGCGGCGACGGCGGCCGTCGTCGAGGGCGCGGGCCGCGGCGTGCTGGCGGACGCGGCGCCCCAACGGCTGCTGCGCGAGGCGGGACTGATGCTGGTCTTCAGCTCGCGGCCCGCGATCCAGGCGGGGTTGCTGGAGCGGCTGGCGCCCGGGACGGCGTCCGCGCAGTGAGACGCGGCGGCCAGCGCCGCCCGCCGTGATCGTCGGAGGCACCTCCGGTCAACGGTGCGCGCAGCAGGCTGCTTAGGGTTCCCCCCATGGAGTGGTGGGAAGTTCTCGTGATCTCGTTCGCCGGTCTCTGGGCAGGGACCATCAACACGGTCGTCGGCTCGGGGACGTTGGTGACCTTCCCCGTGCTCGTCGCCCTCGGCTACCCGCCGGTTACGGCGACGACCTCCAACGCGATCGGCCTCGTCCCCGGCACCATCGCCGGCGCGTGGGGCTACCGGCACGAACTCGGCGAGCGCAGCGGCAGTCTGCGCAGCCTCGCGGTCGCCTCGTTCTTCGGTGCTCTCGGCGGCTCCGCGCTGCTGCTGACGCTGCCGCACGACGCGTTCGAGACGGTGGTGCCCTGGCTCGTCGGCCTCTCCGTTGCGCTCGTGGCGGTGCAGCCGCTGCTGACGAAGTGGCTCGGCACCCGGAACACCGACGCGAAGCCGGGACCGCTGCTGTTCTTCCTCATCTTCCTGATCGGCATCTACGGCGGCTACTTCACCGCGGCCCAGGGGATCATGCTCGTCGGCGTCATGGGCCTGCTGATGCCCGACACGGTGCAGCGGCTCAACGCGGTGAAGAACGGCCTGAGCGCCGTGGTGAACCTCGTCGCGGGCGCCGTCTACGCCGTGGTGGCACCGGTGAGCTGGCCGGTCGTCGGCCTGCTCGCGGTCAGCTCCACCTGCGGCGGCCTCCTCGGCGCCCGGATCGGCCGCAAGCTGCCGCCGCTGGTGCTGCGGATCGTGATCGTGGTGATCGGGGTGGCTGCGGTGGTGCACATGGTCATGGAGTAACGCGTCGGGCATGCGGGGCGGTCGACTGCGAGTCGGCGTTTTCGTGCCCGCGGTTCTCCGAGGAGGAGGCGGCGGGGCGCCGCCCGTTGAGGGCACGGGGCCTCAAGCGGCCCGCCCCGCACGGGAGTTCCGGCGGGAGACCCACCCCCCGGCATCCGGTCCGCGGCGTGCAGCGGGTTCGCGTACGGGCACCGCGGCCGGGCGCCGGGGGCCGCGCCCCGGCGCCGTCGGTCGGCCTACTTCGCGGAGTCCTCCCCGCGCCAGGCGCAACTGCCCGCCGTGGCGCCCCTGTCGAGAGCGCGCTCGGCAGCCGCTTCCTTCAGCACCCGGGTCTTCCCGCCGATGCAGACCGGGGTGCGGTCGGCGTAGCCCGCCAGGTCCAGGAGGATCTGGTCCCAGTGGCGGTACTGCACGTCGTGCCCGCTGTCGTCGTACTCGCGCACGACCGGCTTCTTCGGCAGTGCCTTGCTCCAACGCGCCTGCGCTTCGGGCGTGACGGTGGTGTCCTTGAGCCCGGTGTAGACGTAGGCCGGCGCCTTCAGTCGCGACATGTCGGGGCCGGGGCGCTCGCAGTACAGCTTCTGCTCGTGCACCTGCGCCGACGGGTCGCCCTTCTGCCCTTGCAGGTAGTAGGAGCGTCCGCCGTCCTCCTCGGCCGTGTCGGTGAAGCCGGGGATGCGGTGCATGGGGCTGTCGTCGTCGAAGCCCCACCACGAGCGCGGGTCGCGGATCTGCTCGCCGAAGTACTCCTTCAGCTCCTCGTCGTCCTTGCCGCAGTACGACGACTTCTCGCCGTACGGCGGCGACGCGGCCGCCAGGTGCAGCGACGAGATCCGCTGCGGCGCGGCCTCGGCGAAGTGCGCCGCGTACGGGCCGCCGCCGGAGATGGCGACGACGGACGCCCTGCGGACGCCCAGTTCGTCGAGGACGGTCTCGACGTCGGAGACGTAGTCGTCGAAGCCGAGCTCCGGGTCGAACTCCGTGTCGCCGAAGCCGTTGCGCTCGACGGAGATGATGCGCTGGCCGAGGTCCTCGCGGGTGGTGCGCAGGAACTCGGTCATCCCGGACGCGCGCGCCGTTGTTCCCGTACCGCCCATGAAGATCACCGGGTCGCCGTACGTGCGACCGGTGTCGCCCGTGTCGCTGTAGTGCACGGTGCGGCCTGCGTTCTTCGTCTGGTGCATCGTCGGGCCCAGCGGGTCGAACTCGTCCTGCACGACGGGCTCAGGGCGCTTGTCGGCCTCCGCGCTCGATGCTCCCGCGGTGAATCCGACCGCCCCCGCGACCACTGCCGCGGAGAGGGTGAACGCCACTGCTGCTGTCGGTGCCTTCTTCATTTCTCGGTCTCCCAGTTGTCAATGTGCAAGAGGGGACCTGCCCCGGAACTCGTGGGTCATGCCTCCGACCTGCGGCGACGGCACAGGCGAGCGCCCCGCGCGGGTGGGCGGCGCGACCGCGCCCGCCCGCCGTGCCGCCGCGTACCCTTCCGCGAGAGGGCGCGACCACTCGCAGTCGGGGAACGGGCCCCGGCACGACGCCGACACCAAGGAGGGCCGTCCATGCGCACCGTCCACGTCGTCACGCACCCGGAGGCGACGCACCACGTCGAGCGCGTCGTCGGCGGCTGGCACGACTCGGAGCTGACCGACGCCGGCCTCCGCGCGGCCGCCTCCGCCGCGAGGGCGCTGCGCGCGCGCATACCGGACGGCGCCGAAGTGCAGCTGTTCTCCTCGGACTTGCGACGCACCCGGCAGACGGCCGAGGAGATCGCCGCGGCGCTCGGTGTGCCGCCCGTCCTCGACCGCCGGCTGCGGGAGAAGTCCTACGGGGAGGCGGAAGGGAGGCCGCAGGAGTGGCTCGACAGGCGGTTCGTCCCGCCGCCCGAGGCGGGGGAGCGGCTCGACCACGACGAGGGTGTGGAGGGCTCGGAGACCAAGGCGGAGTGGGCCCGGCGCGTCTACGCGGCGATGGACGCGATCGTGCAACTCCCGTGCGCGCAGCAGGTCGTCGTCACGCACGGCGGTTCGCTGACGTTCGTCGTGGCGCACTGGATCGGGATGCCGCTCGAAACGGTGGGCCGCGCCGCCTTCCGCGCGCCCTCGGGCAGCATCACCACGCTCCACGAGGACGACTACTTCCACAACCGGCAGGTCGTAGGACTCGGTGACGCGCGCCACCTCGACTCCGCCTGACCGCCTCAGCGCACCACGGCGAACAGCGCGGCCGCGACGGCGCCGAGGGCGGTGCCGCAGACGAGTTGGGCGCAGGTGTGCGCCTTGAGGACGCGCCGGGACCAGCCGCTCACCAGCAGGAGCAGGACGCTCGGCAGGGCGGGGAGGCCGAAGACGAGCAGCAGGATCGTCACGGTGCCGCCGGCGACGGCGTTGTGCGCCGAGATCTGCCACCACACGGTCACCACGAGGACGGACGCGAGCCCGCAGAGCATCGCGGCGACGAGCGCCGACACGTCACGCGGCGCATCCAGCGCCCGGAGCAGGGCTGCTCCGCCCGCGACGGAGAGCAGGCTCGCGCCGAACGGCACGAGGCGCTGCCGCCGGACGCGGACGTGCCGGTCGCTCAACCGGCCGCGCCGCACGCCGAGTTGCACGAAGACGAGCGGGACGGCGCCGCAGAACGCCCCGGCGAGGAGACCCCACCCGACCCCCGCGAGGCTGCGGGTGCTGTGCCACCCGACGAGGAGGAGCAGCGCGACGACGAGGTGCGCAGGCGCGAGGACCTCGGTGACGACCTTCGCCGCCTTCACCCCGGGGCCGGCTTCCGCGTAGGCGGGCGGCGCGGGAGGCGTGAACGTGCTCATGGCGGGGCTCCGTCGGAAGAGGCTTGCGCGACCAACGCACCCTACGCGGCGGGGCGGTGCACCCCGCCGTCGACGCCCCGCCGGGGCAACCCGGCAGCACCTTCCGCGGGGCCGACCCCGTCCCGGCGCGAGGGCGGACGGAGGCGTTCCGGGCGAACCGCGGGGTGCCGGTTCGGCGTCCGTGACCTGTGAGAGGAGCCCGAACCGCGGCTCCGACGGCGTGTGCGGCAAGGAGAGTTGCGTGACGGTCGGCGAAAGGGCGCGCACGGTGCGCCGGTTGTACGCGGCGGCGCTGGTGCCGACGGGAGGAGCCGCCGTCACCGGGCTCGCCGTCGTCGTGGGCGTCTTCGTCGCCGGCTGGCCCGCCCTCGTCGAGGTGATGGCGACGCACCGGAGAGTGCGCGCCTACGAGGATCCGGCGGTCGGCTACATCGACGAGCCCGCGAGCCGCATGGAGGTCGTGGGGAACGTCACGCTGCCGATCTCGGTGGTCCTCGCCTGCGCGCTGCTGGGGGTGATGTGGAACTGCTGCGTGCGGTCGCTCTCCGCGCGGCCGCCGTGGCGGGAGGCGGTCCGGCCCGTCGGCGCGGCCTTCCGGGTGCAGCTCCTCGTCTGGTGCGCCCCTGCGGGGCTCGGCGCCGTCCTTCTCCTGCTCGCGACGTCCTGGGTCGGACAACGGCCGGAACACCTGGAGGACTTGACCCTCGGCCTGATCGCCGTCCTCTTCGCCGCGTCGTTGGTCTGCCTCTCGTTCGCGCCCGTCGCCGTGGCCCGGGGCGACGCGCGCACCGCACGCGAAGCCGTGCGCCGCTCGTTCCGGCTCGTCCGGCGCGGTCCCGTGCGGGCCACGCTCAACACGGCGCTCGCCGTCGCCGTCGCGGTCCTCGTGCTGAGCGTCGCGGACCGGCCAACGGACCTGGCGACCGTGCCGCTGTGGCACGCGGCCGAGGCGGTCACCGGCAACATGTACGTCGGATACCTGGCGCAGCTCTCCACGGCCCTGCTGCTCGGGATGCTGGTCGCGTTCTTCCTCGTCGTCCCCGCCGTGGTCTTCGCCACCGACCGGCTGTACGCGCGGCTCGCCGCCCGGCTCCCGTCCGACGGAGGCGACGCCCGACCGGCGGGCGCGGAGCGGGAGTCGGCCGTCGGGCCCGGAGGCGCGTAGCCGCGGCGGCGGGCTGCTCCGGGCGGGCCCCCGCGGGGGGAGCCGCCCGGTGCAGCCGCCGTCAGCGCGGGGCCGGCGCGGCGTGGGCGAAGCCGCGGCGGTGCCACAGGAGGCCGCCCGCCGTGTGGGGCGTGCCGGTGATCTCGGTGATGCGGCCGATGAGGACGGTGTGGTCGCCGCCCTCCACCGTGTCGTGACGCACGCAGTGCAGCCGCAGTTCGGCCTCGGCGAGCGCCGGCGCCGTCGGGCGGTCCGCGTCCGGCGAGGGGACGAGGGGCACCCCGGGGAACCGCTTCTCCGCGGGGCCGGCGAACCGGCCTGCCAGCGCCTCGTTCCCCGGACCCGTCAGGTTGACGCAGAACGACGGTGCCGCCGTCAGCGCCCCGTGGGTGCCGGAGCGCCGGTCGAGGCAGACGAGGAAGAGCGGCGGGTCGAGCGAGAGCGAGGAGACGGCGCTCGCGGTCAGACCCCGCGGCGTACCGGCCCCGTCGTAGCAGGTGACCACGGTGACGGGGGAGGCGACGGCAGCCATCGCCGCCCGGAACTCCTCGGCGGGCACGGACGGTTGGCGGGTCTCGGGAGCAGCCGCGGGGCGGGTGCTCAGCAGGGCCGTACTCATCGTGTTACCTCCGTCTGCTCGTCGGAAGCCGTCGCGGCCGAGGCGAGCCAGCGTCCGGCGGGGTGCCCGGAGACCCCCGTCCGCACGTCCCACACCACGCGGCCCGAGGCGAGCACGGTGGTGAACCGGCCGGTGAAGAGCCACCCCTCGTAAGCGGACCAGCCGCAGCGGGAAGCGACGTGCGCCGCGGAGAACTGCCAGCGCGTGTCCGGATCGAGGAGCGCCAGGTCGGCGTCGGCCCCCGGGACGAGGCGGCCCTTGCCCGGCAGGTCGAAGAGGCGCGCGGGACCTGCGCCCATCAGCCGCGCGAGGTGCGCCGCCGCGGCGTCGGGCGGGGTGCCGCGCGAGAGCATCCCGGTCCACACGGCCGTCGCCAGTTCCTGTACCCCGGGGAGGCCGGGCGGCGCCTGCGCCGGGGGGCGGTTCTTCTCCTCGACGGTGTGCGGCGCGTGGTCGCTGCCGAGCGTCGCGGCCTCTCCCTCCAGCACGGCCTGCCAGAGCCGCTCCTGGTCGCGCGAGCTGCGGATCGCGGGCGAGAGGCGGGTGCGGGGGCCGCGGCGTGCGGTGTCGGCGTCGGTGAACGACAGGTGGTGGCCCGTGACTTCGAAGGTGATGGGGAGTCCTTCGCCGGCGGCCGCGGTGAGCAGGTCGGCTTCCTCGGCCGAGGAGACGTGCAGGACGTGGGTGCGGGTGCCGTGGGTGCGCACGAGCTGCACCACCCGCGCCACGGCCACGATCCCGCCGGAGCGCGGACGGTGGGCCTCGTACTCGCGGTAGGACGCCGGGTCCGGCTGCCGGGTGTCGAGCAGGTCGAAGACGTGCTGGTCCTCGGCGTGCAGTACGAGCCGCACCCCGCCGCGCGCGGCCGCCGCGAAGGCTGCGTCGAGCTGCTCCTCGTCGCGGAAGACCACAGGCGCCGTGTGGTGTCCCGCCATGAAGATCTTCGCCGAGGTGGCGATGTCGGGGGCGAGGTCGGCGAGGAGGTGGGGGCGGTCGGGGTCGGCGCCTATGTGGAACCGGTGGTCGACCCGTGAACGGCCGGCGATCAGCGCGGCCTTGGCGCGCACGGAGTGCGGATCGAGCGACGGAGGGCGGGTGTTGGGCATGTCGACGACGGTGGTCACACCGCCTGCGAGGGCCGCCGCGCTGCCGTGCTCCCAGGTCTCCTTGTACTCCAGGCCCGGGGTGCGGAAGTGGACGTGCGAGTCGATGAGTCCGGGGAGGACGTACCGCCCCGCCGCGTCGAGGCGCGGCCCGGCCGGGAGCGGGGCCCCGGCGTCGGGCAGCGCGTCGACGCGGCCGTTGCGCACGACGACGGCGCCGTCGCGCACCCCGTCGGGGGTGACGAGCCGTCCGCCCTCGACGACCAGGTCGGCGTCGGCTCCGCTGCGGGTGCCGTCCGGTGTCAACGCGTCCATGGCAGGCTCACCAGTTCCTTGCAGAGGTCGTTGGTCGGTCCCATCAGGGCCACGGCGCGCACGTCGTGGGCGTAGCGGTTGATCGGGTGGGTCTCGACGTAGCCGGCCGAGCCGAGCATGCGCTCCACGTCGGCGACGACCGATTCGCCCGTCGTCGAGGCGAAGAGCTTGCTGTGGAGCGTCGCCGTCCCCGGGTCCGCGGAGGTGTGCCGGCCCGCGCGTTCGACGCTCGCGCGTGCGGCCTCGACGCGGGTGGCGAGGTCGACGAGGCGGTGCCGGACCGCCTGGTGATCGAGGAGGCCGCGGCGCTCGGCGTGCCGGTGGGCCGCGTCGAGCGCGGCTTGGGCCACGCCGACGGCGACGGCGCCGAGGGAGGCGCCGCTCTCCCGGACGCCGGCGATGATCCGGGCGGCGACGCCCTCGGCACCGAGCCGCGCCGAGTCCGGGACGTGGCAGTCGCGCACCGAGACGAAGCCGGTCGCGGAGCCGCGCATGCCGCTCAGCCGCATCGAAGTGTCGGGCAGCAGGCCGGGGTTGTCGCCGGGAACGAGGAAGAACGTCTGTCCCGCGGCGCCGTAGGAGGCGTCGGAGGAGTCGCCGTCCGGCGAGGTGCTCTGCGCGAGGACGAGGTAGACGTCGGCGAGGCCCGCGCTGGTCGTGAAGGACTTCGCGCCGTCGAGCAGCCAGCCGTCGCGGGTGCGGCTCGCCGTGGTGGAGAGCTTCTTCTTGTCGGCCCCCGCGCCGGTCTCGCTCCAGGCGGAGGCGGCGAGCCAGGTGCCGGAGGCGAGCCGCGGGAGCAGTTCGCCGCGCTGCTCCGCGCTGCCGTGCTCGACGACGCGGGCGCTCACGGCGTAGTGCTGGAAGAGCATGATCGCCGCCGAGGCGTTGGCGTACGCGACGTCGGCGACAAGGGAGTTGAGCTCCTCGGCGTCGGCGCCGGCGCCGCCGTACTCGGCGGGCACGGCGGCGCCGAGGAGTCCGGTCTCGCGCAGCACGGCGAGGGCCTCGACGTCGGGACGGCCGCTGCGGTACGCGGCCTCGGCGCAGTCGGCGAGCCGTTCGCGGTCGGAGGGGGCGAGGGCGGGTCGGACGGAAGGGCGGGCGGCGGTCAGACCGTCAAGGGCAGCCATGGTGTCTCCTCGGAGGTCGAAGTGTGCGGGGACGCGGGGGAGTCGGGGGTGCGCTCGCGGAGCAGTCCGGCGTAGTCGACCTGCTTCCGCGCGACGGAGACCCAGGCGAGGTGCCGGTCCGCGGGCGCACCCGAGGTGGAGGCGGCGACGCGTACCTCGCCGTCGGTCGTACGGAGCGTCAGCAGCCCCTCGTCCCTGCCCGCCTCGGCGAGCAGCCGCCACGGGACGCTGTCCGTGATCTCCGCCGCCGAACCGAGGCAGACCGCGCCGGTGAGGGCGACGGTCGGGTGCCAGGAGGGAACGGAGACCGCCCGGACGGCGAGGCGCTGCGGCCCGTCCGGCAGGAGCGCCGCGATCTTGGGGAACGCGCCGTGCGGGTCCCAGCCCTGCGCCTCGCAGACGGTGCGGCGCACCTGGAGCATCCGCGCGAAGAGCGCCGGGTCGTCGGCGAAGAGCGCGTCGACGCTCCCCGCTCCCAGGTCGGCGGCGGAGACGAGGACGTAGGGGTTGCCCATGGAGACGAGCGAGACCTCCAACGACCCTCCGCCGAACGGGATTCGGGTCCGCGGATCGCCCGCGAGCAGCAGGTCGCCGAGCGGCCGCGGCGGGGAGCAGAGGAAGTGCGCGGTGAAGCGGGTGCCGCCCGTCGAGGTCTCCTCGACCTCGCAGACGACGTTGTCGCCGTTGTTGAGGACGTTCACCCGCACTCGGCACCCCGGCACGAGCGGCTGGATCATCCCGGTGCGCGCGGCCGCCTCCACGGCGGCGAGGATCGAGTGGCCGCAGGAGCCGCGTACGTCGAAGGCGTCGTCGCTCCCGGGGAGGGACTGCACGAACCGGTAGTCGAGGTCGAAGAGCGGATGGCGGGACGGGCGCACGAGCGCGTTCTTCAGGACGCCGTCGGTGCCGCGTGCCGTCAACTCGCCCCGCAGTGCGGTGAGTGCGCCGAGTTGGCCGGTCTGCGACTCGGGGAGCTCGCGGGCGTCGAGGACCGCCGTGGGGCAGGGGGCGCCGTGCGCCCTCGCCAGCGCGGTCGAGAGGGGGACGGCCGGTGCCGTCGGTGCGTTCATGCCGCTGCTCCTTCCAGCGCGTGCGGTGCCTGCACCGCGGTGTCGAACCGGGTGGCGCCGTTGAAGAACTGACGCCGCCAGAGCTGGTGGCCCATGAGGGACCACAGCGCGAGCGAGGAGGTGTCCGAGGGGCGTTCGGCCTGCTCGGTGAAGAGCGCCTCCACGGTGTCGGCCCGCAACCGCCCGTCGGCCCGGAGCGATACGGGCGAGAGCACGTCCCGCGCCATCTCCCAGAGGCGCTGCCCCGGCGCGAGCATGGCGGTGACGGGGAGCGTGAACGGCTGCTTGGGGCGGTCGAGGACGGCGTCGGGGACGAGGCCGCCGGCCGCCGCGTAGAGCGCGCGTTTGACGCCTGCCGCAGTGAGGCGGTGCGCGTCGGGCAGCCCCGCGGCGAAGCGGACGATCGCGGGCTGGCAGAAGGGGATGCGGGCCTCGACCGAGGACGCCATCGAGAGGTGGTCGACGCGGCGCAGGTGGTAGGCGGGCAGCCGGTACCGCTGCTCGGCCTCGCAGATGCGGGTGAGGCGGCTCCCGTTGCCGTGCGCCAGGGCCGCGTGCAGTTCCGGCGGCAGGGCGGGGCGCGCACGGACGGTTGCCGCGTAGTCGTCGGTGTAGAGGCGGGCGCGGAGTGCGCGGGGTACGGCGGCGAGGTGGTCGAGGTAGGCGCCCGACCAGTCGGCGCCTTCGGGGGCCGCGAGCGCCTGGCTCATGCGCGAGTAGCCGGCGAAGAGTTCATCGGCGGCGTCGCCCGTGAGCGCCACCTTGAAGCCGGCGTCGCGGACGGCGCGGAAGAGCGAGAAGGTGCTGAGGGTGATCGGGTCGGCGTTGGGTTGGCCGAGGTGCCAGACGACGTCGGAGAGGAGTTCGGGGAAGGAGGCCGGGTCGATCTCCACCTGGTGGTGCGTGGTGCCGACGGACTCGGCGACGCGGGCCGCGTAGGCGCGTTCGTCGCCGGGCCAGCGGCCGGTGTAGGCGATGTTGAAAGTGTGGAGTGCGCCGCGCGCCGCGCGTGCGGCGAGGGCGGTGACGAGGCTGGAGTCGAGGCCGCCCGAGGTGATGGCCGCCACGGGCACGTCCGCGGTGAGGAGCCGGGAGACCTCCGTCTCCAGCGCGGCGCGCAGCTCTCCGCCCGCCTCCTCCAGCGAGCGCCCGGAGGCCGCGGCCTCGGCACTCTCGTAGCCGAGGGAGCGCCTGCCGATGCGCAGCCCGTCCGCGTGCGAGGCGGTGGCGGTGGCCGCGGGCGGCAGCACGTCGATCCCCTCGAACATGGTGCGTTCGCCGAACGGGGTCTTCGACGCCAGGTACGCGTCGAGGCCCAGCTCGTCCTCGCGGGTGCGGACGTCGGGGAAGCTCAGCAGCGCCGGTATCTCGGAGGCGAAGTGGAGGACGCCGGTACGCGCGTCCCAGGAGTAGTAGAGGGACTTCATGCCGGCCGGGTCGGTGGCGAGGACGAGCCGCGGCTCGGCGCGCAGGTCGATCACGGCGACCGCGAACATGCCGTCGAGGTGCTCGGCGAAGGAGTCGCCGTAGGTGAGGTAGAGCGCCGGGAGGATCGACCCGTCGCAGCGGTCCTCGAAGTGGAAGCCGCGTCCGCGCAGGCGTGCGCGGAGCTCTTCGTGGTTGTAGAGCTCACCGTTGAAGACGACGACGACCCCGTCGTGGTGGTAGGGCTGGGCACCGCCCTGCGGGTCCATGATCGACAGGCGGTTGTTGCCCAGGGCCCAGTCGGCTCCGCGGACGAACGAGCGGGCGTCCGGGCCCCCGTGGTGCAGGAGCGCTGCGGCGGTGCGCAGTTCGCGGTCGCCGGTACGGGTGTTGAAGGTTCCGTAGATGCGGCACATCACTCTCACCTGATCTCGGAGGAGACGCCGGCGGCGGAGTACAGCGCCGGGTCGAAGGGGCTGGGCCCGCCGCAGGTGACGAAGCGTGCGGCGGCGGGTCCCGTGTGGGGGTTGCGGGCGCCGTGGAGCACGCCGGGGGCCGCGTAGAGGACGTCGCCGGCGGAGACGTCGATCCAGCGGTCGCGCAGGTACATCTGGCCGTGCCCCTCGAAGGCGAGGAAAGCCTCGTCGCTCTCGGGATGGAGGTGGACGTTGAAGGTCTGGCCCGGCTGCTGGATGCCGCAGTGCAGGCAGAGTTGGGCGCTTCCGGTGCCGGGCCAGAAGACGAAGTTCATGGTGGCGCGGTCCTCGGCCGCGCTGACCTGCCCGGTGCCGCCGAACCCCTGGAGGCGCGTCGTCTCGTCCCACAGCGAGGAGAAGAGCACCGGCCGCGTCCCCGCGGCGCGGGCCGGCTCCAGCGGGGCGCGCCACACGTAGGCGACGAGCCCGTCGGTGCCTGCGGAGAGGTTGAGGGGAAGCCCGGTCGGTGCGTGCACGGAGTCGGCGCGGCGCACGGCGCGGGTCTCGTCGCCGACGCGGGCCGTGCCCGAACCGTCGAAGACGACCGCGGTGTTCTCCTCCTCGGCGCTCGCGTCCGGGGTGAACGTCTCGCCGGCGGCGACGCGTACGACGTGCAGCGTCACGTGGGTCGCGCCGGCGGCGGGGCTGACGGGGGTGGCGACGACCGTGCGTCCCGAGCCGACGGGTTCGAAGTGCAGCTCGGAGGACGGGATGATCCTGCCGCCGCCGAGGTGCGTGGAGGTCTGCATGGGGGCTACTCACTCCTTGGACCTTGATGCGCTCTGGCTCCGCCAGCATCGGCGGCTGCCTTCCCGGCGCCCTCCCTCACCGGTCCCTGCGCGGAGGAACGCGGGAGAGGAGGGACGGGAACGCCTCCGCGGGGCGCACGCGAAGGGCCGGGGCCCGGTCCGAGCACCCTGCGGGTGTCGGACCGG
>NZ_AJTQ01000039.1 GCF_000262345.1 Streptomyces xiaopingdaonensis
GGTGCGCGGTCGCCTCAGCGCCCGGCGTTCTGCGGGACGCGCTCGACGGGTTCCGCGGCGGGCACGCGCTTCGGCCGGTCGGCCGGCTTCCGCAGCCGGCCCTCGGCGAAGCCGAGCGCGAGGATCACCACGGCGCCTCCCACGGGGACGTTCCAGCCCACGGACTCGCCCAGCGCCACGGCGCCGACGATCACCGAGAAGACGGGGACCAGGTAGTTGACCCCGGAGGCCGTGGTCGGGCCGGCGTCCGCGATGAGCCGGTTGAGCAGGACGAAGGCGAGGCCGGTGGACGCGGCGCCGAGCAGCACCAGCGCGAGCACGGGCTTGACCGCGAGGTCGCCGGCGAGCGTCCAGCCGGAGACGAACGTCGTGACGACCGCGGTGATCACGGTCCCCGAGGTGAGCTGTCCCGCGGTCACGGCGAGCGCGGGGATCTTGTGCGGGGCGATGAAGCGCCGGACGTAGACGAAGCTCACCGCGTAGCTCGCGGCGGCGCCGATGCACGCCAACTGCCCGCCGACGGAGCCCAGTCCGCCGGCGGCCCAGGGCCCGACGATGACGACGAGGCCGACGAACCCGGCGGCGAGCCCGACCACCTTCCGCGACGTCGGCTTCTCCTCCGGAATGGCGAGGGCCGCGATCCCCAGCGTCACCAGGGGAGTTGCCCCCTGGATCACGCCGGCGACGCTCGCGGTGGTGTGCTGCTCGCCGACGGCGAAGAGGGTGAAGGGGATCGCGTTGCCGAAGACGGAGGCGACGACGATGTGCCCCCACACCGGCCGCGCCGGCAGCGGGATGCGCTTGAGCGCGACGATCGCGGCGACGACGAGGGCGCCCACGAGGAGCCGCCCCGTGGCGAGTTGGAGCGGCTCGAACGCGTCGAGCGAGACCTTGATGAAGGCGAAACTGCATCCCCACAAGGCGGCGAGCAGCAGGAACCGTCCCCAGCTGGCGGTGTTCATGGTCACTCTCCCGGTGATGTCTGGTCGTGGTGGTGCGCGTGGGTGTGGTGGTGCGGTGCTGCGTCGGGATCGACCTCGTACTGGTCGAACTCCTCCATCAGCGCGACCATCTCCTCCCTGCTCGGCTTGTTGCCGTCGGCGAGCAGGCGGGAGAGCCCCTCGAAGAAGCCCTCGCGGTGCTCGGCGGGGGTGAAGATGATGAGCATCTCCGCAAGCGCGGCGCTGTCGTTGCGGAAGCCGTGCACGGCCCGTTCGGGCACGTGGAGGAAGTCGCCGGCGTGCGCCGTCCGCCAGCCGGTCCCGTCGTGGAGCGCCACTTCCCCGCGCAGCACGTAGAACGACTCGGCGATGCGCGTGTGGTAGTGGGGCGCCGCGCCGGAGGCGCCGGGAAGCATGCTGTGGTGGAAGATGCCGAGGCGGCCGTCGGTCGCTCCGGCGGGGGCGATGAACCGCGTGGTCGTCGTCTCCCCGATGCGGACCGTGCGCGCGTCGTCGAACGCGTGGAGCGCGGCCAGGGTCATGGTCTCTCACGTCCTCTCTCGGTGGGGCGCTGCGGCCTTCGGACGCTCACTCGTCCCACATGCTCAGGTAGCGCTCGCCGGTGTCGGGCAGGACCGTGACGACGGTCCGCCCCGCGTGCCGGTCCTCCGCGGCGAGGGCCGCGCTGACGTGCGCCGCGGCGCCGGAGGAGACCCCGGCGAACACGCCCTGGCCGCGGGCGAGTTCGCGGGCGGCGGCGAGCGCGTCCTCGTCGGGGACGGTGCGGACCTCGTCGATGAGCGAGACGTCGGTGGTCTCCGCGACGAACCCGCCGGTGAGGCCGGGGATGCGGTGCCGTCCCGCGTAACCGCGGGAGAGGACGGGGGAGTTCTCCGGCTCGACGGCGACCACGTGCACGGCCGGGTCCGTCTCCTTGAAGTACCGGGCGATGCCGGTGAGCGTCCCGCCGGTGCCGACGCCGCAGACGAGTGTGGCGAGCCGGCGTCCGGTGGCGCGGAGCGCCGCGTCGATCTCGGGGCCCGTCGTCTCGTAGTGCGCGCGGACGTTGTCCTGGTTCTCGTGCTGGCAGGGGAACCACGACCCCGGGGTGGCGGCGTGGATCTCCTCCGCCTTCTCGATCGCGCCCGGGTACCCCTGCTCGCTCGGCGTCTGCACCACCTCGGCGCCGAGGGCCCGCAGGAGCCGTACGCGCTCGGTGGTGGCGTTGTCGGGGAGCACGATGACGCACCGGTAGCCGCGCGAGGCCGCGAACGCCGCGAGCGAGATCCCGGTGTTGCCGGACGTGGCCTCCACGATCGTGCCGCTGCCGGGCAGGAGTTGGCCCCGGTCCTCGGCGCCGCGGATCATCCGCAGCGCCGCCCGGTCCTTGCTGCTCGACATCGGGTTGGCCGACTCCAGCTTGGCGAGCACCTCGGCACCGGGCGCGGCCGCCGGAAGGCGGAGCCGGAGCAGCGGCGTCGAGCCGACGAGGTCCTCGACGCTCTCGGCGACCGCGGGAAGGCGGCGGGTCTTCTGCGGGGGGCTGATGGTCTCCATGGGAGGGGGTCCTCACGTTGGTGGGGCGGAGGTGGGCGGCGCGGGCTACCAGGAGCCGGCCGAGGCGATGTCGGCGAAGACGTCGGTGAGCAACTCGGGCTGCCTGCCCGGCTCCTTGACGACGGCGGTCGGCGCCAGCACGCGCGAGCCCGCGGGGACGTCCTTGTTGACGAGGGCCTGCGCGCCGATGACCGCCCGGTCGCCCACGGTCACGGGCCCGAGCACGGTCGCGTTGGCGCCGAGGACGACACCGCGGCCGACCACGGGGTGGCGCCGGGCGCCCGGCGGACGGGCGTTGTCGCTCCACCAACCGACGGCGCCGAGCGTCACCTGGTGGTAGAGGGTCACGTCGTCGCCGATGCGGCAGGTCTCGCCGATCACCACGGCGGCTCCGTGGTCGATGAAGACACGGCGGCCGAGTTCGGCCCCCGGATGGATCTCCACCGCGGTGACCTTCCGTGCCCACCGCGCGAGCAGCTTCGCGGGCAGCCGCATCCCTCGCGTGTGGAGCCGGTGGGCGACCCGGTGGCTCCACAGCGCGGTGAGCGCGGGATGCAGCGACGCCTCCAGGCGCCCGCGTACGGAGGGGTCGCGCTCGACCACCGCACGCAGGTCCTCGCCCATCGTCCGCAGCATGCCCGGCCGTTCGGGGCGCGTGCGGGGAGCGTGTACGGGGGCGGCGCCGCGGCGCCTGGGCGGCGGAAGGGTCTTCCGCCGTGAGGTGAGCGAGGCATTCATGGACACTCCGGGGCTGTCGTCTACCGCGGCCGGCGCTGCCGCACCGGCTCCCGACACGGCAGACACTCCCGCCACCGCTTCCCGATCGCTTCCCGGCCCGTTCCCCCGCCCCGTGCGCCGCGGTGCCGGGCGGAACCAGGGGGACGGGAAGAGAACGGGAGGCGGAAGGGAACGCCCCTGTGCACGCTCGACGAGTCGGAGCGGTCCGCCTCCGGCCGGCAGCCTCACGCGCGGCACTCACGGCGCGTGGAGCCATGTGGAAGGAGATCGTCATGCCCGTCGTCACCGTGGACTGGTGGAAGGGGAACGACCGCAGTCGGCGTGCCCGGCTCGTCTCGGAGGTCACGAGCACCGTCGCGCGCGTCGCCGGCTGCCCGGGCGAGGCGGTGACCGTCATCGTCAGGGACGTGGAGCCCGCGTACTGGGGGAAGGGAGGAGAGCTCGCCGACGCGGCAGCCTCCGGGGAGGTGGAGGACGAGCGGACGGCGGCGGAGACCCCGCCCGCGGACGAGCCGGAGCACGGCCGTGAACTCACCAACCGCTGACCGTGGCCCCCGGGGCCGCGACCGTCGGGACCTGGGAGCGCTGCTCCTCGTCGAGCCCGAGTGGGCGGCGGTCAGAGCCGCCGCCGCGGCCGGCTTCGAAGTCCTGGCGCTCGTCGGCCCCGAGCGGGAAGAGCCGCCGTACGGAACGGAGTCGGGCCTCGGCGGCCCCCTCCTCCGCGCCGACCTCCGCGACCCGGAAGCGGTGCGCGCGCTCGTCTCCGCGACGACGCGCACGCAGCGGATCGCCGGTCTTGTGGCGTTCGGGTCGGCCGGCGAGTTCCCGGCCGTGCGGGAGACGGCGGAGGCACTGTCGCTCACGGCGAACCCCGCCGCGTCGGCCCGCCTCCTCGGCGACCCGATCGAGCGGCGCCGGCTCCTCAACCGCGGGAGCGGCGGGTACGTCGCCTACGCGCTCGCGGATACCGACGACGAACTGGGCGCGGCCGTCAGGAAGTTGGGCCCGCGCGCCACCGTGCGCCACGTCGAGGGGAGCCCGCGGGCCGGTCCCGGGGGCCGGGACGAGGGCGTCTACCTCGTCGAAGAGGCCCTCGACGGGCCGCGGTTGGGCGTCGAGACGGTGACCGTCGACGGGATGCACCACGTGCTGGGCCTCGCCTCGCTCCACCACGCCTGCGCCTCGGTCAGCGGCCACCTGCTGCCGGCGCCGCTCGGGCGGGAGGAGGAGGCGCAGACCCGGGCGGCCGTCACCGGGCTGCTCGACCTCGCCGGGTACGAGTGCGGCCCCGCGTACACCGTCGTCGCGCTCACCGCGGACGGGCCGCGCGTCGTCGGCGCGAGCGCACGCCAGGCGTCGGGCCCCGTGGCCGGGCTCCTCGCACCGGCGACGGGGCTCGACCGCGACGCCGAGTTCTTCGGGCTGCTCGCGGGCGGCTCCCTCGGCCGCCCCGTCGCGGGGCGCCACGCGTTGGCGGCGCCGCTGCGGCCGCCGGCCGGGTGGCTGCTGTCCGTGGAGGGGATCGAGGAGATCGCCGCGCTGCCGGGCGTGTGCGAGCTCTCGTTCCCGTACCTTCCCGGCGACCGGGTGCCGGAGGGGGAGGACGGCACCGACCGGTGGCCCGGGTACGTCGTCGTCGCGGCGGACTCGCCCGGCGAGGCGGCGCACCTGGTGACGGCGGTACGGAGGCTCTTCCGGGCGCACGTGGCGGAGTCCGGGCGCCTCCCGGCAGGCGGTGGGCGCGCCGTGGTGCGCGGCCCGCACCGCTCCTTCCCGCCTGGTTCCCGTTTCGGCGGCGGCGGGGGGTAGCGGAAGCGGAACGGCAGGGGAGCGCGGCGCGCGACCTTCTTCTCGTCAGCACCGCGCCACCTCACCTAAGGCAGGGACTATGTGCAGCAAGTCGGCCACACTGGCTGGGTTTCTCGCGACCGGCGTCCTCACCCTCGGCCTCGCCGCCCCGCTCGCCGCGGCGCAGCCGACCTGGCCCGGCACACCGTCGAACGTGACGGTGCTCGGTGCGGGGCTCGACTCGCCGGCGGGGGAGGGACCGAACCTGGTGTCGGGTGAGGGTCCGAACGCGGCGGTGGCGGAGGGCGAGGGGCCCAACTTCGCCGTGCTGGACGGTGAGGGGCCGAACTCGGCGTCGGGTGA
>NZ_AJTQ01000040.1 GCF_000262345.1 Streptomyces xiaopingdaonensis
TTCGTAGCGGGTGAGGGGCCGAACTCGGCGGGGACGGAGGGCGAAGGGCCCAACTCCGCCGCCGTGGAAGGCGGGGGCCTCGACTCCGAGCCGGGAGAAGGTCCGAACGTCGCTCCCGCCCCGGCCTCGGGCGAGGGTCCCAACTCCGCACCCGCCGATGGGGAAGGCCCCAACGTGGCCGCGGCCTGAGGCAGTCGGCAGCGCAAGGCACACGCTCGGGCGCAGGCGGCGCCACCGGTAGGAAACCGGTGGCGCCGCCTCGTCGTGTCAGCACTTCGAACGCCGGTCGCCCGCCCGTTCCTGTCCGTCCTCGGGCGCCGGTCGCCCGCCGGCGAAACCGGGTGAGCCGCGGCGTCCGGAGGCGCCGGGCGACGAGCCGGAGCGTCCGCGTCCGTACGGTGCCTGCTCCGAGAAGTGTCCGTGGAGCCACACCCGACGGGCGTCCCCGAAGAGTGCTTCCGTCCGCCGCGCGTCCGTGCCGGACGGGCGCGGGCGCCCGAGGAATTCCCACACGCGACGTCCCCCGCGAAAGCGCCCGCACGTCTCCCGGCACCCCGGCCATCTGACCTTGTCCATGAGTTACCGACGAGCCCCCCGAGCCCCGCTCACCCGCGGCACTCCTCCGGCACCCCCATCGTCTCGAACGCCTCCTCCGCGCGCGTTCGGTACCTCTCCGCCTCGTGGTCGTCGCCGAGCCCCCGCAGCGCGGCGGCGATCCCGTGGAGTGCGTGGGCCTCCTCCACGCGGTAGCCGGACTCGGAGGCGTGGCGGTGCGCCTGTCGGTGCAGCTCCAGTGCGCGTACGTGCCCGCCGCGTCGGCGGTGCAGGCGGCCGAGGGTGTTGGCGACCGCGGCCTGGCGCAGCGGTGCGCCGCTCAACCGCGCCTGGTGCAGGGCGGCTCCGGCTCGCCGCTCCGCCTCCTCGGACTCGCCGAGCCGCTCGCTCGCCTCCGCCGACACCGCGAGGAGGAGCGCACCCTCGGCAGGGGAGACGGCGTCGCTCGCCAGCTCGCGGGCGCGCGCCAGCACCCGGTAGGCCTCCCTCTCCTCGCCGAGCCCCAGCTTCGCGACGGCGAGGTCGGTGAGCGCCTCGACCTCCTTGTCGGTGGCGCCGATGCGCCGGTCGAGCGCGACGGCCCGCTCGGCCGCCTCGGCGGCGTCCGCGAACCGCCCGCGCTGCGCGTACAGCGCACTGAGGTTGGTGAGGGACTCCGCCTCGGCGCGCTCCGCGCCCAACTCCCGCTTGAGCGCGATCGACTGCTCCAGCCGCGGCGCGGCCTCGTCGAACCTGCCGAGCGCGGAGAAGAGCAGCCCCAGCAACCCGGTGTCCTTCGCCTCGCCTCGCTGGTCCCGCAGCTCGACGGCGAGTTGCAGCGCCTCCTCGGCCTCCGCCACCCCTTCCTCGAACCGCCCCAACTTCCAGTGCGCGACGGCGAGATTGGAGAGGCTCAGCCGCAGCAGCGGCCTGTCGCCCAGCCTCCGGGAGGCGTCGACCGCGGTGCCGGCGAGCTCCTGGAAGTCGTCGAAGCGTCCGCGCAGGTCGAGTTGGAAGACGATGTTCGCGGCGAGCCGCGCCACCCGCCGGTCCATGCCCCTGCGGTAGGCGAGGGCGACGGCGGCGAGCAGGCCGTCCTGCTCCCGCTCCAGCCACTCCCTGGCCCGCACCGCGCTGTGCAGGGCGGGGAGTTCACGGTGCACCTCCTGCTGCGGGCCCTCGGTCCGCACCCGCCCGGGGAAGAGGAGGTCGCAGGCGGCGTCGGTGGCGAGCTGGCAGTAGTCGAGCAGCCGGACGACGGCGCCCTCGGCCTCGTCGTCTTCGTCCGCGGGGCGCAGCAGTCCGAGGGCGAAGCTCCGCACCAGGTCGTGAAAGGCGTAGCGGCCGGGTTCCTGCTGCTGCATGAGGTGCACGTCGAGGAGGTATTCGAGAGTGTCCTCGGCGTCCCGCGTCGGCGCGTCGAGGAGGGCGGCGGCCGTGTGGACGTCGAGCTCCGGGCCCGGGTACTGCCCCAACAGGCGGAAAGCCTTGCGGTGTCCGGCCTCCAGCCCCTCGTACGAGAGCCGCAGCGTCACCTCGACGCTGCGCTCGCCGGCGTTGAGCTCGGCGAGCCGGTGCGTGTCGTCGCGCAGCCGGTCGACGAGGTAGCGCACGGTCCACCGCGGCCGCTTGCGGAGCCGCGCCGCCGCGATGCGCAGGGCGAGCGGCAAGTGCCCGCAGAGCGAGGTGAGTTCGGCGACGGCCTCCGGCTCGGCCTCGGCACGCGCCGCTCCGAGCACCGCGACGACGAGCGCCGTGCTGTCCTGGGGCGACATGGTGCCGAGCGACACGCTGTGCGCCCCGTCGAGGTCGACGAGGAGGGATCTGCTGGTGATCAGCGTGAGGACGTCGCTCGACGGGGTCAGCAGCGGGCGGATCTGCGCCTCGTCCACGGCGTTGTCGAGGAGCAGCAGCATTCGGTGCCTCGTCGCCGTCTGCCGCCAGAGGGCGGTGCGCCCGTCGAGGTCCTCGGGGATGCGTTCGGCCGGTGCGCCGAGCATGCGCAGCAGCGCCTCGGTGGCCGCGAACGCCGACAGCGGTTGCTCGCCGGGCGCGAAACCCCGTAAGTCCAGGTAAAGTTGGGCGTCGGTGTAGTGCGCCGCGAGCTGGTGTGCTGCGCGCACGGCGAGTGACGTCTTCCCGCTCCCGCCCATCCCGTCGACCATCACGATGAGCGGCCCCGACCCGGTCGGCTCGTCGACGAATCCCAGGATGCGCCCCAACTCCTCGTTGCGGCCGGCGAAGTCGGGCAGGTCGTAGGGGAGCGTGGTGCGCGTCTCCTCGACGACGAGCGGTGCGGGGCCCGGCGGCTCCTCGGCCGGCGCGGGCGCCGCCAGCTCCGGGCTGTTGCGCAGGATGCCCTGGTGGAGCTCCTGCAACTCCTCGCCCGGACCGATGCCGAGCTCCTCGACGAGCAGGTCACGCACCCTGTTGAACTCCTCCAGCGCCTCCGCCTGTCTCCCCGAGCGGTAGAGCGCGAGCATCAACTGGCCCCTGACCCGCTCCCGGAGCGGGTGCGCGCTGATCAACTCGCGGAGGTCTCCGATGAGTTCACCGCTCTCCCCGAAGCCGAGGCGCAGTTGGAAGGACTGCTCCAGGGCGGTCAGGCGCCGCTCCTCGACCGCGGCGGACGCAGCCACGATCACCTCGCCGCCGGCCCCCGAGAGCACGGGGCCGCGCCACAGCGCCAGCGAGTCGCGCAGCGCCTCCGCGGCACGGCGCGTCCGGCCGTCGGCCGTCGCCTCCCTCGCCCTGCGCAGCCCCTCGTTGAACTGGCTGAGGTCGAGCTGCTCCTCCGTGACCACGGCCCGGTACCCGGGACCGTCGGTGACGATCACGCTCCGCCCGTCGGGGAGACGCCTGCGCAGATCGGCAACCGCCTTGCGGACCTGGTGCTCGGCGGTCGCGGGCGCCTCCTCACCCCAGACGGCCTCGACGAGGCGGGGGACCGGCAGCACCCGCCCGGGGTCGAGGAGAAGGGTGACGAGTACGCGTTCGTGCACGGGCCCGCCCACACGCAGGCGTTCCTCACCGTCCCAGCATTCGAAGGACCCGAGTATCCGGAAGCGCACACGTGTCTCGTTCCCCATCGGACATGTCCCTCCATACGTCGCCCGGCTTCCTCCGCGCCGCCCTCGTGGAACGCCCGGGGCACCCCCTTGCCCGGCCGCCCGGCGGTGACGGCTCCTCGCGGCGCCACGTCAAGTCTCGTCTGCGGCGACGCGCCCAGTCCACACAGCACCCCGACCGAAGGCCGGCTGGTTCCTCGAAGAGGCGTCCGACCGGGCTGCGGAGGCCACTTGAGCGTGCGAAGGACGGACCGAGAGCGCAAGGAGGGCCGTTCGCGGCCCGGCAGGCGCTGCTACCGCTCGGACTCCGACGCGCCTAGCCGAGCCCCCCGGTGCTCGCCACCGCCGTCACGCCTCCGTCGACGAGCAGGTCCGTCCCCGAGACGAAGCCGGCGCCGGGCCCGAGGAGGAAGGCGACGGCCTCCGCGATGTCGGAGGCCGTGCCGACCCGCTTGGCGTTGGAGGCGGAGATCATCGCACGCATGGTGCCGCCGTGCTCACCGTTGAGTTCCTGCTGCCCCATGGGAGTGGCGATGATGCCGGGGCTCACCGAGTTGATCCGTGCCCCCCGCTCGCCCCACGACGTGCTAGCAGCCTGTACGCGCAGGAGGTTGGCGCGCTTGGCGAACGCGTAAGCGGCGCCGGGGTCCGGGAAGTTGGACGCCGCGGCGCACGGCAGGGAGAGCAGCTCCCCCGCTGGCACCGTGGCCAGCCGGCGGCTCTCCTCGGCGGAGGGACCCGGGCGGCCGTGGCCGGCCATGCTGGCGATGACGACGCCTGCGCCGCCGTGCGCGACGACGCCGGCGAACTCGTCGAGCACCAGCGCGACTCCGAGGAGGTCGACGGCGAGGATCGCGTCGACGGGCGCTTGCACGGGCGAGAGTCCGGCGGTGTGCACGATGCTGCCGACCTCGCCGAGCGAGGCCGCCTGCCGGGCGAGCGCGGCCACCGAGCCGGCGGAGGAGACGTCGACGGCCGCCGTGGTCACGGCGTGGCCCTCGCCCTCCAACTCGTCGGCGACCGACCGCAGAAGCCCTTCGTCGAAGTCCGCGAGCAGCAGCCGGTTCCCCGCCCCCGTGCGTCGCGCGACGGCCCTCCCCATGCCCCCGGCGCCGATGACGACGACCACCTGCTCTGCCATGTCCTCCACCTTCCTTGCTGCGTACGCCGCGGCGACGTCGGGCCGTGCTGCCCGCGACGTCGAGAGCCCCGAGCGAGGCCCCGCCCGCTCCACCCTCACCGGCCGGGCGGCTCCGGGCAAATCCACGACCGCCCTGCCCGCCGGGTCGGGCCCGCGTGGGCGCATTCATGGGGAGGCCCGTACCGCGGAATGCGGGACGCCCCCGAACTCCGCCGGCACGCAGAAAAGTCGGACAACGGTCTCGTGGCCTTTGCTTCACGCTGCGCGGGATTTCTTTGCGTGCACCTGCCCCGTAAGTGCGAGTTTCGTTCCCGTCCCCTTCCGTCCCGGCTTGCCTCGTGGATGATTCGAGCTGCGGCTTCCTCCTCCTGAAAGCGGGGGCATTGGTCGCCGAATCGGAAAACCTTCACGAGCGGAAAGGACGAAGCATGCCCGAAAACGACGCCCTCTTCGAGGAGATGACGATCCCGGAGGCCGAGGAGACCTTCGCGGGCCACTCGTGCCTCTCGGCCGCGGCGAGCGAAGCCGAGTCCGAGGAGGAGTGACGCCGGGTCAGCCGGCGTGAGCCTCCCGGCCCGGCCTGCGCCCGGCCGGGAGGCGGCTGCCCCGAGCCCCGAACCCCCTCCCGAAGGTGAAAAGCAGTGGATGAACAGCGCGCCGGCCGGGCCCCGGCCGGTACGGTCCGACGGGACGTCCGGCTCGTGCAGCGGAACGGCCACCTCTACGTCTGCGCGAGTACGGGGACGCTCCGCGTCCCGGCCCAACCGCCCTTGCACGAGGGCGAGACGGGCGCCGTGCCCTTCGCCTCCCTCCCGCCCCGGCTCGCCGAGGCCCTCCGCGAGCGCGGCCTCGCACACCGGGGTCCCGACGATCGTGCCCACCCCGTCTACGGCCCGGGCGGAAAGCAGGAGGGCCGACGTGTCGCCGTTGCGGGCGAGGGTCCCCTCGCCACGCAGACGGTGCGGCTCCTCCACCGCGCCGGCCTCCGCACCGGACCCGCCGAGCCGTGGACCGCGGCCCGACTCGCCCTGCTCCCCCTCGACATCCCCGAGGAGACCCTCACCTCCTGGACACGCGCGGCCCTGGACCGAGGCCCGCAGCTCCTCGTCCACCTCTGCACACCGACCCGCCTCCTCCTCGCCCGCCTCGACCCGCCCCGCACCCCCTGCCCCGTCTGCCTCGTGCGCCGCCTGCGTGCCAACCACCTCTGGCAGGCCGTCGCCGACCTGCCGCTGGGCACCCTCTTCGGGGCGGCGGAGAGCAACATGTGGCCCACGACCGCCATCGCCGCGGGGGTCCTCGCGCACACGGTCCTCGCCCCGGCCGACGGCTCCGAGCGCCCCGTCCTCGTCGACCTCGCCCTCGACTCCCTGGAGCGCACCGAGCACCGGCTCCTCCACACCCCCGCCTGCCCCGCGTGCGCGTCCCACGCCGTCCCGCCGGCGCCCGGCGACGGGCCCCGCAGCCTGCACGAGAGCTGGGAGCGCATGCGCGGCGCCGTCGACCCGCTGACCGGGATCGTCCCCGAACTGCGCGTCGACGACGGCGAGGAGGCCGAAGGGAGCACCACCTACGCACGCACCGCGGGCGAGACGACGACGAAGTGGTTCTCCGCCGTCACGGCCGAGGCCCGCGGAGGAGCCGTCAAGAGCGACCCGCTCAACGCCCGGGTCTGCGCCGTCGGCGAGACGATGGAGCGGTACGCGGCCGGCGTCCACGAGCAGCGCGCCCTGCACCGTGCCACGCTGGCCGAGTTGGGGGAGGAAGCCGTCGACCCGCGCCTCCTGCCGCTCGGCTCCGCGCGCGAGTACGCGACGCACGCCCGCCACCGCCCCTTCGACCCGCGGGCGCCGATCGACTGGGTCGAGGGCCGCTCGCTCACCACCGGCCGCAGGCGCTACCTGCCGGCCTGCGCCGTCCACCTCCCCTACCGCTTCCCCCGCGGCCACCGCTCCTGGTTCGACCCGATCTCCACGGGGCTCGCGGCCGGAGCGTCTCCGCGGCACGCCGTCTTCGCCGGGGTGATGGAGGTGGTCGAGCGGGACTCCTCCGTCGTCTTCTGGGAGAACCGACTCACCCTCCCCACCCTCGACTTCGACCGCCTGCCCAAGGGCACGGCCCGCGGCATCGTCGAGCGGCTCAGAGCGCGCGGCATCTCCGTGACCGGCAAAGACCTCACCACGGACCTCGGCATCCCCGCTTTCGGCGTGCGGCTTCGCGAGGGCACCCCCGAGCGCCCCGTCGTCGTCCACGCGGCCCGCGCCGACCTCGACCCGCACGCCGCGCTGCTCGGCGCCCTGGAGGAGGCGTGCCTCGGCCACGCGGGCGCCGGCAAGTGGCAGGAGCAACTCGACGCCGGCGCCCGCATCCCGCACGACGACGAAGTGCTGGACTCCCTCCGCGACTTCAGCCTCTACTACTGGCACCCCGACCGCGTACGGCACCTCGCCTTCTGGGACGAGGGACCGCTGCGCCCACCGCCGGAGCCGCGGTCGTCGGAGGGGCTCGACGCCGACGTCACCGAGGCCGTCGCCCGGCTCGCCGCGCGCGGATACGAGACGGTGACCGTCGACCTCACCCCGATCGACGTGGCCGAGTGCGGCGTCTCCGTCGTCCGCACCGTCGTGCCGGGCCTGTGCCCGATCACGTTGCGCAGCGACTTCCACAGGCGCGGCGGCCCCCGCGTCCTCGAGGCGCCGGTGGCGATGGGCGTGCGTGCCGAGCCGCGCATCGAAAGCCAACTCAACCCGTACCCGCTGCCGTTTCTCTGAGTGGGGCGTACGGCCGAAGGGAGCGAGCCACCTGCCAAGCGTGCGCTACCGGCGCAACCCCGACGTACTCCTGGAGTGGGCCGAGGGCGGCGGCCCCGTGCTCGTCGACTGCCGCGCCTGGCGCAAGTTCGCGGCCAGGCCCGAACTCGTCGACCTCCTCCACCACCTCGACACCGCCCTCACCCCGGACGAGCTCCACGCCCGGTGGCGCCCGCCAGGCGACGAGCAGGCGACGCACGCCCTCCTCGAACGCCTGGCGTCCGCAGGCATCCTGGAGCGCACCACAGGCACCGGCGACGACGCACGCCGCCCCCGCTGGACGCCGTACGAGCGGGCCGCCCACGCGCAGGCCGGCCGCGGCCCCGTGCCGCACGCGCGGCGGGGACGCGCGCCCGCGGCACGGCGCACGCACCCCGAGGCGCCGGAGAGCGTCGCGCTGCCCGAGGCCGGGGGCGAGCCCAGCCGCCCGCTCGCCGACGTCCTCGGCGAGCGGCGCAGCACCAGGTGCTTCGCGCCGGACCCGCTGCCCCTCGACCGGCTCGCCGCTCTCCTCGCCCGCTCGGCGAGGGTGCGCGGCTACCTACCGCCCCGCTCGTACGAGCAGACGCAGCGCCCGGCGCCCTCCGGCGGCGGCAGGCACAGCCTCGACGTCTACCTCCTCGCCCGCGAGGTCGCCCGACTCCCCGCCGGCGCCTACCACTACGACCCCTTCGACCACGTCCTGCACCGCCTCTCCGCGTGGGACGAGGAGCTCGACGTGCTCCAGCACCGCACGGTCACCCTCCCCGCGCTGCTGGAGGGCCCGCCGCCCGCCAGCCTCTACCTCGCCTCCTACGGGGACCGCACGGCGTGGAAGTACGAGGGGATGGCGCTGAGCCTCGTCTACCGCGACACCGGGTGCCTGATGCAAACGCTCAGCCTCGCGGCGACGGATCTGGGCCTCGCCTCGTGCCTGACGGGGCGGATGGAGGCACCCGTCACCGCCCCCTTCCTCGAGGGCTGCGAGGAGGAGGCGCTCCACGTCGGCAACCTCGCGCTCGGGCTCCCCGGAACGGAGCCTCCGCCGGCCGTCCGCGTCGAACACCCGTAGCCGGCAGGCGTGCTGACACGCGGAAGGCTCCGGCGGTGGCGGCCACCGCCGGAGCCTTCCGGTGCGTCTGCTGGCGGCGCCGCGTCAGCGGCCCCGGTTCCCCGTCAGGAGCCGGTAGACCAGCAGCACGATGACGGAGCCGACGACGGCGGCGATCCACGTGGAGAGGTGGAAGAAGCCGTTGATGGAATCGACCCCGAAGATGACCTTGCCGAGCCACCCGCCCAGGAGCCCGCCGACCACACCGATGAGCATGGTGATCAGGCAGCCGCCCGGGTCCTTGCCGGGGACCAGGGCCTTGGCGATGGCGCCGGCCAGCAGTCCGATGATGATCCACGCGATGATGCCCACTGTGACTCACTCTCGTTTCGGGGTCGTTCGATCAGGCTCTCGGCACCAGTCGATCAGACGCGCGGCCGGGTAGCCGGAGCAGGGCGCTCCGACGCGGCGCGCGTCCGACCGGCCGGTCTCAGGCGGTCCCCGCTGCGACGACTCTGCGTACGTTCTCCACTCGTCCCGGCGCGCTCGCCAACTGGTCGCGGCGGGCCCGTGCGAAGGCCCGCCCGAGTTCGCGGCGCCTCGCCGGGGCGACGTTCTCCCTGGTGTGGTTGATGAGCGAGCGCTCCTCCTCGTCGAGGTGGTGGGTGACCGCCTCCACGAGGGACTCCAGCTTCGCGTCCCAGTCCTCTCCGCCCGGCTCGCCCGTCTCCAGGAGGGCGAGCAGGGCCGCGTTGGCCTCGGCGTGCTCGTGGACGCCGTGCTCGACCTCGTCGCCCTCGACGTCGTTGAGGTGGCGCAGCACCGGGTAGACGTCGCTCTCCTCGGCCTCGGAGTGTGCGATCAGCAGGTCGGAGAAGCGGCGCAGCGCTCCGGTGCGGTCGGCCTCCACACTGCGCATCTCGCGGAAGAGCTCCTCCATCGCGCGGTGGTCGCTGAGGATCAGCTCCACGACGTCGTCCGTCGCTGACTCGCCGTCCGACGCGCGGACCGTCTCGGCGCGCTCCATCCCTGCACCTCCGTTCGCTCTCGGGGACACCGTCCCGCTTTCCCCGAGCTGCCGTTCGGAAACGGACGGTGACGGTGGCGCACGCCGAGGGGCTCCGCCCGGCTGCCCGCGGAAGGTGACGTGCGCCCGAGGGCGCGGCCCTGCGCTCGCCCTGGTGCGCGGGTGGCTCCCCGGACGAGGGTGGCGACGGGGCGCGGTTGGGGGACGAGGGGCGTACATGCCGGCGGTCGAATGGCTCCCCTCCCGCCCCATGCGCCGCGAACTCCTGTTTTTCTGTGGGTTTTTTGAGCGGCATCGCCCCCGGAAGGCGAAACGAACAGGCCACTCGGGGGTCCGGCGATTCGAATCGCGTTCGTAATTCCATTCTTTTGTGGCCCGATGGTTGCCCCGTGCTTCGCATCCCCGCGTTATGAATACTTTCCGGGATCGATTGACCGGCAAGTGCAGGTTCTCTAGCGTGAGTTGCGTCCCCATCCGGATGAGCGTTGAGAAGCCTGCCGTGCAGCGCCGCTCGTCCGCACGTCTCTCCTCCGGCGGCGAGGAACGCTGCCCGAAAAACCGCGGACGCCAGAATTCTGCGGTGTCTGCAACAGCGTGCCCTGCCGTCTCGAATACTTTCAGCACACTCGTCGAACGGGAGCAATCGCATGGATAACCCGTGCCTTCTCACCTGGACCCCCAAGGCCGTCGTATTCGACTGCGACGGGACGTTGCTCGACTCCGAACGGCACTGGCAGGAAGCCAGGTCGCTCACGCTCGCCGAGTACGGATTCACCGTCGGCGAGGGCTTCGCCGAACGCGCGGCGGGACTCCACTACACCGACTGCGGCCGCATGATGGCGGAAGAGGCCGGACACCCGGACGAGGCCGAAGCGGTCGCCGGCCGCCTGCTGGAGATCTTCCGGCGGCTCTCCGTCGCGGAACCGGTGACCATGCCGGGCTCCGTCGAACTCGTCGGCGCCGTCAGCACGTTCGCGCCGCTCGCCGTGGCGAGCAACTGCCCGCGCGACGTGGTCGAGTCCTCGCTGGACGCCGCGGGACTGCTGCACTACTTCCGGTACATCTCCGTGCCGGAGGAGGCAGTGCGCCCGAAGCCGCAGCCCGACACCTATCTCACGGCGGCCCGCCACTGCGGCGCCGAGACGACCGACACCCTCGCCGTGGAGGACTCGCACGCCGGGATCGAGGCCGCACGCTCGGCCGGGATGCGGGTGCTCGGCGTCGGTCCCACGCCCGCGGAGAAGGTCCTCGACCTCGTCGACCTCTGGGTCGCCTCGCTCGATCGCCCGGAGATGCGCCGCTGGGCCTTGGCCCGCATTCCACGTCAACAGCCGCGCTCCGACGGGCTTTGACGCCGGGCGTCGCTCCGGCGGGGCGGTGGCTCCGCGGGTCGGACGCCGGGGCGCTGTGTGCTCCGTCGGCGGGGGCGCACATTCCGCGGGTCGGCGGCCGACGGGGCGCCCACGGAGGGCCGTCGGCTCTCGGCGGGCGCCCCGCAGCGGGCGGCGCCCGGGGCGCACCGCGCTCCGGGCGCCGGCCCGGTCGCGCCGCCGTCGGCAACCAGCCGGCGAGGCGCTCCGCGGCCGATCCGGGACACGGCCACCGCGTCAGGGCACGAGAGACCTGACCATCACGCGTTCCCCGGCACCCTCCGCCCGGGCAGCCTCCTCGGCGACGAAGCCGTTGCGCGCGTACAGCGCCTCGGCGGCCTCGTTGCCGCGAACGACCTTGAGGCGCAGGGACGTTGCCCCGTGCTCCCGTGCCCACGAAGCGACGTCCGAGAGCAGGAGGTCGCCGACGCCCCGGCCCCGCGCCCGGGGGCTCACCCAGACCGACCGCAGCTCGTACGCGCCGTCCCGGGACAGCCCGCTCGCCATCCCGACGGCCGTCCCCTGCGCGAAGGCGGCGACATTGCGGGTGGCCGGCGCCTCCAGCCTCGCCCGCCACCGCTCCTCGCCCCCGTGCCCCCAGTCCGCGAGCCGTGCGGTGAAGGCGTGCGGTGCCTCGCGCAGCGCCGCGAGGCGCAGCTCCCGCCACAGCGGCCAGTCGTCGACCGTGAGAATCCGCAGACGCACCATGCGGACGAGTGTGCCGCACCCCCTGGCGGCGCTTCCCCCGACAAGGCGGCCGTGTCATGCTCAACGGCGTCCGAAAGCCGATCGAAGGACGTCGATGTTCGCCGTACCGCTGGAAGACGAGGGCGAGTTGCGCCCGTTGGAGCCGTGGCGGGCCGAGGAGTTCCTCGCCCACATGGACCGCGGACGCGAGTTCGTCGGACGTCACATCGGACTCTCCGACGCGGTGCGGGACACGGCGTCGAGCCGCGCCTTCCTCCAGGGGTACGCGGACAAGGCCGCCGCCGACACCGGCCGGATCTACGGCATCTGGGCCGACGGCGAGCTGCGGGGCGGCGTGCTCTTCCGGACGATGGACGTCGCGCAGGGCACGGCCGAGGCGGGCTGCTGGCTCGAACCGTCCGCCGTCGGACGGGGGTTGGTGACGAAAGCGGCGCGTGTCCTCATCGAGTGGGCCGTGGAGGAGCGGGGCATCCACCGGGTGGAGTGGTTGACGTCGGCCGAGAACCAGCCGAGCATCGCCGTCGCCCGACGCCTCGGCATGCAGCGGGACGGCGTCCTCAGGGAGAGCTTCCTCCATCGGGGGGAGCGCGCCGACATGGAGGTCTGGTCGGTACTCGCTCCGGAGTGGCGCGCCCGGCGCGGGACTTGAGCCCCGCGCCGGGGAGCGCCCGCCCGCACGAGCGGATTCCCCGCGAAGGCGAAACCAAGCACCGTCCCGCCGACCACGGTCGACGGGCCGGCGCGGCCCGGTCCCGCTGCGGACCGGGGCCGCACCGGCCGCGTCAGACGCGCGCCCCGGTGTCGGCCGGACCGCGCACCCGACGCTTCCGCTCGGCCGGCTCCTTCGGCGTCGGCGGCTTCGGAGCACCCCCCATCAGCTCCAGCTCGACGGCGAGCGGCGCGGCGACGAAGAGCGACGAGTACGACCCCGCCACGACCCCCACGAGCAGCGCCACCGCGAAGTCCTGGAGCGAATCCCCGCCGAGGAGCGCGAGCGACCCGGCGATGAAGAGCGTCCCCATCCCGGTGTTCAGGGTCCGCGGCATGGTGCGCACGACTGCCCGGTTGACGATCGACCGCAGCCGCCCCGCCCGGTCGGCGGCCCACTCGGTGCGTACGCGGTCGAAGACGACGACCGAGTCGTTCACCGAGTAGCCGACCACCGTCAGCAGCGCGGCGAGGAACACCCCGTCGACGGACATCCCCAGCCAGGCGAACACCCCGGCGACGATGACCACGTCGTGGAGGAGCGCCGTGATCGAGGCTGCCGCGAAGCTCCACCTGAACCGCGCCGCGAGGTAGGCGAACTGGGCGCAGAGCGCGACCCCGATGGCGACGAGCGCGTTGCGGCGCAGCTCCTCGCCGATGCTCGGGCCGATCAGCTCGTCCCGCACCCGGTCGGCACCGCCGCCGAGTTCGTCGACCGTGTCGTCCACGGCCTTCTCCTGCTCGGCCGTCAGCTTCTCGGTGCGCACGGACACCTTCTCGCCCCCGTCGTCCGAGCTCTGCACGACGGCGTCCGAGATACCGGCCCGCTCCAGCGCCTGCCTTGCCCGGTCCGGCTCGACGGACTGCTCGGTCGTGTACTCCACGATCCGCCCGCCGGTGAAGTCGACACCGAACTCCAGGCCGCGGGCGAACAGCCCGGTGACGGCGACGGCGAGCGCGAGCCCGGAGACGACCAGCCACCGCCGCCCGTGCCGCATCCAGTCGGGGCTGCTCCGCTCCCATTTGGCCCGCAGCCACCCGCGCGCCGCGATACCGCTGAGCGCGGGACGCGCCCTGAGCCAGCGGCTCCCGGCGGCGAGGTCGGTGAGGATCCGGGCCACCACGAGCGCGCTCACCATCGAGGCGACGACCCCGAGCGAGAGCGTCACCCCGAAGCCGCGCACCGGGCCCGCCGCGAGGAAGAAGAGGAGCCCGGCGGCGAGCAGCGTCGTGACGTTGGAGTCGATGACGGCCGAGAGGGCGCCCTTGAACCCCTTCGTCAGGGCCGAGCGCAGCGACCGTTTGCGCCCCTCGCCTCCCCCGTACGCCTCGCGTGCCCGTTCGAGGACGAGCACGTTGGCGTCGACGGCCATACCGATCGCCAGGACGAAGCCGGCGAGCCCCGGCAGGGTGAGCGTCGCGTCGAAGGCGAGAAGTCCCGCGTAGGCGATGAGCGCGTAGCTGAGCAGTCCGATGACGGTCAGCAGCCCCGCCACCCGGTAGACGAAGAGCACGAACGCCGCGGTGAGCGCCGCACCGAGCACGGCCGCCTCGGCGCTCGCGGTGATCGCGCGCGCACCGAGGGTGGGCCCGACGGTGCGGTGTTCCACGACGTCGACGGGGACGGGCAGCGCACCGCCCTCGATCAGCGCGGCGAGCTCCTTCGCCTCCGCCTCGCTGAAGGACCCGGTGATCTGCGTGGTGCCCTGGGTGATCCCCCGCCCGCAGGCGACGGACGGATCGATCTGCGGCGACGAGATGATCTTGTTGTCGAGGACGACGGCCACCCGCCGCGCGGGGTCGCCCTCGGGAGCGCAGGCCGCCTCTCCCGTCACGTCGGCCCAGGCGTCCTTGCCTCCGTCGCGCAGGCCGAGCTCGACGAACCAGCCGCCGCGCTCGGGGTCGATCGCGGCTTTTGCCTGCGCGACCTCGGCGCCGGTGAGCTCCGCCGCGTCGAGTTGCAGTGCCTGCCCCGACTCGTCGCGCAGGGCGCGGCCGTCGGTCTCGTCCCCGTCCGCGGCGGAGCCCGGCGGTTTGCCTTCGTCCGACCCGCCCTTGCCCTTGGCCTCCGCAGCGTCCGCGGGTCCTTCGACGGGATGGAACGAGAGGCTGGCGGTGCGGCCGAGCACCTCGGCGGCCTCGGTGGGATCGTCGACGCCCGGCAGGTCGACGAGGATGCGGTTGTCTCCGGAGCGCACCAGCTCCGGCTCGGTGACGCCGAGGCCGTCGATGCGCTGGCGCAGTACCTCCATGGTGCGGTCGGTGGTGTGTGCGGTCGCATCGGCCTTCGCGGTGTCGCGCGTCTCCAGGACGATGCGGGTGCCGCCCTTCAGGTCGATCCCGAGGTTCGGCGGAGTGGTGGCGGTGAGCAGCGCGGAGAACGCCAGTACGGCGAGCGCGATCACCGCCCGCACCTTGTTGGCGCGGGTCATGGGTTGCCTCCAGCAGGCGTACCGCGGTCGGGTCACCGACCGCGGCGGGGTGGGAAGTTGTCAGCTGCCTGCTGGAAGGGGCGGTCCGCGCCCCAGGTAGGGAGCGAGCCGGGCGAGGCGCAGCGCCGATTCGCCGGGCTCCGCCGGCGCCGCCGCGACGGCGTGCGCCTGCCCCGCGCCGGCGTCCGGCAGGACGACAGGGGGAGGCGGAGTGTGCGCCGGGTGGATCGGGTGCCCGAACGTCTCGTGGAGGCGTAGGGGCTGCCCCTGGTCCGACCAAGCGTGCTGCGCGTGCTCGACGTGCTCGATGGCGGGGGCGCCGCCTGCGTGCGCCTGCGAGCCGGTGTCGCCGACGAGGACGACGAGGAGCGCGGTGAGGAGTGCCGCGGCGGCGCGGGTGGCGCGGTGGGCCGCGGCACGTACCCGTGCCGGGCGCCTCGTCGTGCGCACCGCCCCTCCTCTCGCGGCGCCTTCCGGGCCGCACCTCGGCGCGGCTCGGCTGCCGTCGCCTCCGCTGTCTCCAACGCTCGGGGCACACATTTCTCGCCCGTCACCGTGCGCCATCTTCCCCGGTACTCGCGCCCACGTCGCGGAGGGGCGGCAGACTGGCGCGCTCCGGGCGTATTTATCCGGATATCGCCTTCCGGTGCTCTAGGGTTCCGCCGGGGGACACGTCGACACAGGGCAGGTCTCGTGATGCAGAGCGCTGACGGTTCCTCGCGGCGGAACCCGGGCTCCGGCGGACCCGGGGCGGCGGCACCGCGGATCGCGGCCGTCGAGGTGGCGGTTCCGCCGTACCGCTACACGCAGGAGGAGATCGCGGAGACGTTCGCCGCCACCTGCCTGCCCGACGACGACCGACGCCGCATGCTCGCCCGGATCTCCGCCAACGCGGGCGTCCGCACCCGCCACCTCTCCCAGCCGCTCCACCGCTACCAGGAGCTCGCCGACTTCACCGACGCCAACTCCGCCTGGTGCTCGACCGCCTGCGCACTCGGCGAGGAGGCGCTCCGCGCCGCGCTGCACCGCGCGGGGATCGCGGCCGAGGACGTCGACCTGATCGCCAGCACCACCGTGACGGGGCTCACCGTCCCGTCGCTCGAGGCACGGCTCGCCGAGCGGATCGGGCTGCGCGAGGACGTCAAGCGGGTGCCCCTCTTCGGACTGGGGTGCGCCGCGGGCGCCGCGGGACTGGCTCGGCTTCACGACTATCTGCGGGCCTTCCCCGAGCAGGTCGCGGTCCTCCTCTCGGTCGAACTCTGCTCGCTGACGGTGCAGCGCAGCGACACGGCGACGGCCAACCTCGTCGCCTCCAGCCTCTTCGGGGACGGTGCGGCCGCGGCCGTCGTCCTCGGAGCCGACAGGACCGAGCCGGCCACGGGGCCGCGGATGCTCGCGACCCGCAGCCGCCTCTACCCCGACTCGCTCTCCGTCATGGGATGGGAGATCGGCGCCGACGGGTTCACCATCGTCCTCTCGCCAGACGTCGCCGACGTCGCCGAGGGCGAACTGCCCAAGGACGTCACAGGCTTCCTCGCCGAGCACGACCTCGTCCCCGCCGACATCGCCTCCTGGGTCTGCCACCCCGGCGGCCCGAAGGTGATCGAGGCGGTCGAGCGCGGCCTCCAACTGCCGGACGGGTCGCTCGCGCACACCCGCCGCTCCCTCTCCAGCCTGGGCAACCTCTCCTCCGCCTCGGTCCTCGACGTGCTGCGGCGGACGATGCACGCCCCGCCGCCGCCCGGCTCTCCCGGCCTGATGACGGCGATGGGGCCCGGTTTCGCCAGCGAACTGGTCCTCCTCGACTGGTGAGCGCCCCTCCGGTTCCGCCAACACCCGCCCCACGCAGAGGAGAAGGCTCCGTGTCCACACCCGCGCCGAAGTTCCAGGACCGCATGCTCCAACTGCTCGCCGAGCAACTCGACCTCGACGCCGAAGAGTTGCGCCCCGAGCAGACCTTCCGCGAGCTGGGCGTCGACTCCTTGGCGCTCGTCGAGCTCGTCGTCGCCGTCGAGAACGACCTCGACCTGGAGTTCCCCGCCGAACTCGACGGAGTGAGCCGCGAATCGACGCTCGGCGAGGCGTGCAGCGCGCTGGAGGCGCTCGCCGTGCCGGGACGCACGCCTGCCGGTCCCGCGGGAGGAGAGGCCCGTGTCGAGGGATGAGGTCCTCGTCACCGGACTCGGCCTGGTGACGCCGGCCGGAGCCGAGCCCGAAGGGGTGTGGCGGACGGTGTGCGAGGGCGTGTCGACGGCGCGCCCCGATCCGCTCCTCGCCGGGCTGCCCGTCGCGTACTCGTGCCAGGTCGCGGAGTTCGACGCCGAGGCGGAGCTCGGCGGACGGCTGAGCCGGCGGCTCGACCGCTTCACGCAGTTCGCCGTCGGGGCGGCCAGGCGAGCCGTCGACGACGCGAAGCTCGCCGCGCCCCACTGGGCGGCGGAGCGCGTCGGTGTCGTGCTGGGGACGGCCGGCAACAGCCTCGACCGGTACGCCGACGAGTTCCGGCGCCTCGCGGACGGCTCGCCCCGCCGCGTCTCGCCCTCGACGCTGCCGCGCAGCCTGCCGAGCATGTCGGCGGCGGAGGCGGCGCTCGAACTCGGTGCGCACGGGCCGAACTTCGTCGTCTCCAGCGCCTGCGCCTCCGGCGCGACCGCGCTCGGCGTCGCGCGGAACATGGTGCGCTCCGGCAGTTGCGACGTCGTCCTCGCCGGCGGCAGCGAGTCGGCGCGGGTGCCGATCACCGCGACGGGCTTCGCCCAACTCGGCGCGCTCTCCCGCAACCCGGACCCGCTGCGCGCGTGCCGCCCCTTCGACCGGGAGCGCGACGGCTTCGTCCTCGGCGAGGGCGCCGCGGTGCTCGTCGTCGAGTCGCAGGCGCACGCGCGAACGCGCGGCGCCCAAGCGCGCGCCCGACTCCTCGGATACGGCGCCTCCGCCGACGCGCACCACCCGACGGCGCCGCACCCCGAAGCGCGCGGCGCCGAACAGGCGATCCGCGGCGCCCTCGCCGACGCGGACCGCACGCCCGACCGGATCCACCACGTCAACACGCACGGCACCGCCACACAGCTCGGGGACGCCGCCGAGGCGCAGGCGCTGCGGCGCGTCTTCGGCGAGCCGCCTCCCGCGACGGCCGCCAAGGGCGTCCTCGGCCACGCACTCGGAGCCTCCGGCGCCATCGAGGCGGCCCTCACCGTCCTCGCCCTCCAGCACCAGCAGGTCCCGCCGACGGCCGGCCTCCGACTCCAGGACGCCGGCGCCGAGTTCGACCTCGTCACGCGCGGACCGCGGAACGTGGCGATGGAGGCGGCCCTCACCACTTCGTTCGGCTTCGGAGGCCACAATGCCGCTCTCGTCCTCGCCACCGCCTGAGCCGCCGTACGGGCCGTCCCGCGCCGGCGCGCGTGAGGCGGTCGCACCGTGAGCCTCCTCTGGTTCGCGCTGCTCGCGCTCGCCGTCGCCGCGGAGCGGCTCGTCGAACTCCTCGTGTCCGCACGTCACTTGCGCTGGGCCAGGGACCGGGGCGGCGTCGAGTACGGCGGTGGGCACTACCCCGCGATGGTCGCCGTGCACGCGGCCCTGCTCGTCGGCATGGTCGCCGAAGTGGCCCTCGCCGGACGGCCGTTCCTCCCTCCGCTCGGCTGGACGGCGCTCGCCTTCGTGGTCGCCTCGCAGGCACTGCGCTGGTGGTGCGTGCAGTCGCTCGGCTCGCGGTGGAACACGCGGGTGGTCGTCGTGCCGGGGCTGCCGCTCGTCGAGCGGGGCCCGTACCGGTGGCTGCGCCATCCCAACTACCTTGCCGTGGTGGCAGAAGGGGTCGCCCTGCCGCTCGTCCACACCGCCTGGCTGTCGGCGCTGCTCTTCCTCGCCGCGAACTCCCTCGTCCTCGCCGTCCGCCTGCGGGTGGAGAACGCGGCGCTGGGCTTCGCACCGTGACCGGACCGGCCTACGACGTCGACCTGCTCGTCGCCGGCGGCGGGCCGGCGGGGCTCGCCACGGCGCTCCACGCCTCGCGGGCAGGGCTCTCCGCGCTCGTCTGCGAACCGCGCGGCGCACCCGTCGACAAGGCGTGCGGGGAGGGCCTGATGCCCCAAGGGGTGCGGCTGCTCGCCGAGTTGGGCGTCGAGCCCGCGGGGTACGAACTCACCGGGATCGAGTACGCCGACCTCGCGGGCAACCGCGCACGCGCGCGGTTCCGCTCGGGGACGGGACGGGGCGTCCGCCGCACCGAGCTGCACACGGCGCTGGCGGAGGCGGTGGAGGCCGCAGGGGTGCCGCGGGTGCGGCGGCGGGTCGACCGCGTGGAGCAGGACGCCCGCTCGGTCCGCGCGGCCGGGGTGCGGGCCCGGTGGCTCGTCGCGGCCGACGGGCTGCACTCGCCGGTGCGCCGCACGCTCGGGGTCGGCGTCAGGTACGGCGCACCGTGCCGCTTCGGGCTGCGTCGGCACTGGCGTACGACCCCTTGGAGCACGCGGGTCGAGGTGGTGTGGGCGCCGCACGCGGAGGCGTACGTGACGCCCGTCGGGCCCCAACTCGTCGGCGTGGCCGTGCTCTTCGCCAGGGACAGGGCGCGTACCGGGGGTGCGCCCTCCTACGCGGGACTGCTGCGCGCCTTCCCCGAGCTGGCGGCGCGGCTCGACGGCGCGGAGCCCGCCTCGCCCGTGCGCGGGGCAGGACCGATGCGCCAGTACCCGCGGCTGCGCGTGCACGGCCGCGTCCTCCTCGTCGGAGACGCCGCCGGGTACGAGGACGCGCTCACGGGGGAGGGCGTCAGCCTCGCGCTCGCGCAGGCGAGAGCGGTCGTCGAGGCCCTCGCCGACGGCGGACCCGAGACGTACGAGCGGAGCTGGCGCCGCGCCACCCGCGGCTACCGCCTCACCACCCGAGCGCTCGTCCTCGCCACGTCCCGACCGCTGCTCCGCCGGCACCTGTTGAGGTGCTGCACCGGCGCTCCGGCGCTCTTCGACGCCGCCGTGGGACGCCTCGCCCGCTGAACCGGGGCCGGGGAGCACCGGCCGACGAACGAAGGAGACGCCCGTGCGCATCGCCGTCCAGGGGGAGACGTTGCTCGAACGCCTCGCACTGCGCAGCGGGCGCGTCCCGCTGCCGGCGCTCCAGTCGCTCGCCGGCATGGCCCTGCCCGGTGTCCTCGTCGCGACCGTGCGCCTCGGCCTGCTGGACCGCCTCGCCACGCGGGCCGCGACGCCCGAGCAGCTCGCCGAGGATCTCTCGCTGCGCGCCGACACCACCCGGCTGCTCCTGGAGGCCCTCCGGGCGCTCGGGTACGTGCGCGCGGGCCGCCGCGGCCGCTACGCGCCGACCCGCGCGGCGCGGCGCTGGCTGCTCGCCGACTCGCCCCGATCGGTGCGGAGTTACGTCGCCAGCCATCAGGAGTACTGGCCTTGGTGGTCGCGGCTGCCGGAGCACGCCGGCGGGGCCGCCGCCGTCGACCACCACCTCGCCCCGGCCGACTCCCCGTACTGGCGCGAGTACATCGAGGGGCAGTACGAGCTCGCGCGGTTCAGCGCTCCGGAGTTCGCGGCCGCGGTCAGGGTGCCGGAGGGGGCTCGCCACGTGCTGGACGTGGGCGGCGGGCACGGGTGGTACGCGGCGCAGCTCTGCGCGCGGCACCGGGGGTTGAGTGCCACCGTCCTCGACCTGCCGGGGAGCGTCGCCGTCGGGCGCCGCATCATTGCGGACGCCGGGTGGGCGAGCCGGGTCGAGCACCGCGAGGGCGATGCGCGTACTGCCGAACTCGGTGCCGGACACGACGTGTTGCTGTGCCTCAACCTTCTCCACCACCTCCAGCCCGAGGAGATCCCCCCGCTGCTGCGCCGCTTCCGCGCGGCCCTGCGCCCGGGCGGCACCCTCGCCGTCCTCGACCTCTTCGCGCGCGATCCCGACCAGCGGGGCCCCGACGCGACGGCCGCAGGACTCGGCCTCCTCTTCCACCTCAGCTCCGGCGCCTCTCTCCACGGACGGCACCAACTCCTCGACTGGCTCGCCGACTCCGGGTTCGTGGACCCGCGCGGCACGGAGCTCCGCCGCATCCCCGGTCAGGTGCTCTACCAGGTCGTGGCGGGGTGAGAGGGTTCAATCCCGGCGCCCGACGGCCGCGTCGGGCGCCACCGCGGCCAGGACCCGCGACCGGTGCACCGCCGGTGTGCCCCAAGCCCCCATCAAGGCACGCACCTTGGTGACCCACATGCCGAGGTCGTGTTCGAGGGTGTAGCCGACGGCGCCGTGCACCTGGAGTGCGGTACGTGCGGCGCGGTGCGCGGCGCCGGCGGCCGCCACCTTCGCCGCCGAGACGTCGCGCGCGGCCTCGGGCGCCTCCTCGCCGAGGCTCAACGCGGCCCTGTACAGCAGCGGTTCGGCGAAGTCCAGACCGACCCGGACGTCCGCGAGGGCGTGCTTCAGCGCCTGGTACTCGCCGATCGCCCGGCCGAACTGGCGCCGCACGCCCGCGTACGAGACCGCCTCGGCGAGCAGCCGCCGCCCGGCGCCGAGAAGCACCGCCGCACACGCCAGCGCGGCCTCGTCGAGCGCCGCGGCGGCCGTCCGCGCCGTGACGCCGCCCAACTCGCCCCGTGCGGCGACCTCGTGGAGGCGGCGGGAGGCGTCCACGGAACGGCGCCCGGCCCCCACCTCGGCCTCGCGCAGGGTGTGCCCGTCCAGGACGAGCACCCGGCTCGCCGCTTCGGCGTCGAGCGCGAGCGGCGTCCACGGCGGTGCCGCGAACGTCACGATCTCACGCCCCTCGGCGAGGGCGTCGGGTGAGGCGAACCGCGGTGCTCCCGCGACGCCGAGCAGCACCGGTGCCACGACGGCCGACTCGACGTACGGCCCGGGGGCCGGGTGCCGCCCGAGCCGCTCGAAGGCGACGACGGTCTCGACGGGCCCCGCACCGAGCCCGCCGTACTCCTCCGGCAACCGCAGGGCATGGAGGCCGAGTCGGGCGAGCCGGCCCCACAGCCGCAGCCCGGGCCCGGTGTCCCCCGCGCCCCAGGCGCGGGCCGCAGCCGGCGCCTCGGCCGCCGTGAGCAGGTCGTCGAGCGACTCCGCGAACGCGCGCTGCTCCTCGGTGAGCGCGAATCTCATCGGGTCCCCCTCGGCAGGCCGAGCAGCCGCTCGGCCACGATGTTCCGCTGGATCTCGTTGGTGCCGGCGTAGATGGGTCCGCCGAGCGAGAAGAGGTAGCCGTCCGCCCACGCGCCCTCGGCGTCGCGCAACTCGGCCTCCGGGCCGAGGAGTTCGAGCGCCGTCTCGTGGAGGCCGACGTCCAGTTGGGACCAGAAGAGCTTGTTGACGCTGCCCTCCGCGCCGACCTCCCCGCCCTCGGCGAGCTTCGTCACCGTCCCGAACGTGTAGAGCCGATACGCCTCCGCCGCTATCCAGGCGTCCGCGACACGGTCCCGCGCTTCGGGCAGCGAGGCGCCGCGCTCGCACCAGAGGTGGAGCAGCCGGTCCGCGGCGGCGCAGAACCGGCCGGGCGAGCGCAGCGAAAGTCCCCGTTCGTTGCCGGCCGTGCTCATCGCCACGCGCCAGCCGTCGCCGGGGGCGCCCAGGACGTCCTCGTCGGGGACGAAGACCTCGTCGAAGAAGAGTTCGGCGAACCCCGGGTTCCCGTCGAGCTGCGGGATCGGGCGGACGGTGAGTCCTTCCGCGTCGAGCGGGAAGAGGAAGTAGGTGAGGCCGCTGTGGCGCCTTGCCTCCGGGTCCGAGCGGAAGAGGCCGAAGCCGCGGTCGGCGAAGGCGGCGCGCGAGCTCCACGTCTTCGCGCCGCTGAGGAGCCAGCCCCCGCGCGCCTCGTCGCGGACGGCGGTGCTGCGCAGCGACGCCAGGTCGCTGCCGGCCTCCGGCTCCGACCAGCACTGCGCCCAGATCTCCGTCCCGTCGGCCAACCTCGGCAGACAGCGCTGCTGTTGCTGCGGTGTGCCGTGCGCGAAGAGGATCGGCGCCAGCAGCGAGATGCCGTTCTGCGCCACCCGCACGGGGGCGCCCGCGCGGTAGTACTCCTCCTCGAAGAGAACCCATTCCAGCAACGTCGCGCCTCGCCCGCCGAACTGCTCGGGCCAACTCACCACCGACCAGCGTCCGGCGGCGAGTTCGGCCTCCCACGCGCGGCGCGCGGCGAAGCCCTCCGCCGAGTCCGTCGGCGGCAGCGGCTCCGCCGGTACGTGGGCGCGGAGCCAGGCCCGGGCCTTGTCGCGGAAGGCGAGTTCGGACTCGCCGAGGTCGAGGTTCACGAGGCGCTCCGTCCCGCGTCCCGCATCCGCCTGGCGTCCATGCCGGCGAGCGAGTCGCCGCCCACTTCGGCGTTGTGCGCGTGGGCCGCGTGGTGCAACCCGAAGACGGAGTCCATGCCGCTGCGCATCCCCTGGAGGTCCTCGGCCTGGTTGACCGCTCGCTTGGTGAGCGCGAGGCCGAAAGCGGGCATCGCACTGATCCGCTCGGCGATCCGGTACGTCTCGCTCTCCAACTCTTCCAACGGAACGGTGCGGTTGACCATGCCCCACTCCCGCGCCTGCTCGGCGGAGAACCGCTCGCCCGTGTAGAGGAACTCCTTCGCGGCGCGCGGGTTCATCACCCAGGGATGCGCGAAGTACTCGACGCCGGGTATGCCCATGCGTACCACCGGGTCGGCGAAGAAGGCGTCGTCGGAGGCGACGATGAAGTCGCAGCACCAGGCGAGCATGAGGCCCCCGGCGACGCAGGCGCCGTGGACCATCGCGATCACCGGTTTGGGGATCTCCCGCCAGCGCCGGCACATCCCCAGGTAGACCTCCGACTCGCGGGCCCAGCGCCGGTCGACGCCCTCCCGTTCCGTGTGGTCCCACCAGATGACGGCCTTGCGCTCGAAGCTCTCGTCGACGTCCCGGTCCGGGGTGCCGATGTCGTGGCCCGCGCAGAAGTGCTCGCCGGCGCCCGCGAGGACGATCACCTTCACCTCGTCGTCGTCGACGGCGCGGGTGAAGGCCGCGTCGAGCGCGTACGTCATCTTCGAGTTCTGCGCGTTGCGGTACCGCGGGCGGTTCAGGGTCACGGCAGCGACGGGACCGCGGCGCTCGTAGGTGACGACCGCCTCGTCCGGGGCGTCCCCTCCGGTGCTCGGCATGGCTCCTCCAGCGATTCCCAAGCAAGTGCTTGATTTGCTAGCCTACGGGTCCACGCCGGCCTTGGCCAGGGGCCAACTCCGCACCAGACGACCGGAATCCGGGAGCAGAGCCCATGAGCGCATCCAGGCGAGTCCCCCCACCGCCGTATCCCGAGCCCCGCGCCCTGTTGCGCGGGAGGACGGTCGTCGTCACCGCGGCCGCCGGCGCGGGTATCGGTGCCGCCGCGGCCCGCCGCTTCCTGGAGGAAGGAGCCCGGGTCGTGCTCGGTGACACGCACGAGCGCCGCCTCGCCGAGAGCGAGGGCGCGCTCGCCGCGGAGTTCGGCGCCGACCGCGTCCGCGCCGTCGTCTGCGACGTCCGGCGGGAGGAGCAGATAGCCGCACTCCTCGACGCGGCGGAGGAGTTCGGCGGCGTCGAGGTGATGGTCAACAACGCCGGGCTCGGCGGCACGGCGTCCGTGCTGGAGATGAGCGACGAGGAGTGGGAGCGGGTTCTGGAGATCACGCTCACCGGCACGTTCCGCTGCGTACGGGCGGCCGGCAGGCGGATGCGCGCGGCGGGCAGGGGCGGCGCCATCGTCAACAACGCCTCGGTCGTGGGCTGGCGGGCTCAGCAGGGGCAGGCGCACTACGCGGCGGCGAAGGCCGGTGTCATGGCGCTCACCCGCTCGGCCGCCATGGACCTCGCCGACGACGGCATCCGCGTCAACGCCGTCTCACCCAGCCTCGCGATGCATCCCTTCCTCGCGAAGGTGACCAGCGAAGAGCTGCTCGAGGAGCTGAGGGCGGGCGAGGCGTTCGGACGTGCGGCCGAACCGTGGGAGATCGCCAACGTGATGGTCTTCCTCGCCGGCGAGTACGCCTCCTACCTGACGGGCGAGGTCCTCTCGGCGAGCAGCCAGCACGCGTGAGCCCGGCAGCCCGACGCCCGGAGCCGACCAGTCAGTTGAGGAGACGGACATGTCCCAGGCATACCTCGTCGACGCCGTACGCACCCCCGTCGGACGGCGCGGCGGCGCCCTGTCCGGCGTGCACTCCGCCGACCTGGCGGCGCACACGCTGCGCGCCCTGATCGACCGGACCGGTCTCGACCCCGCACTCGTCGACGACGTCGTCCTCGGCTGCTGCGACACGATCGGCTCGCAGGCCGGCGACATAGCCCGCACCGCGTGGCTCGCGGCCGGCCTCCCCGAGGAGGTACCGGGCGTGACCGTGGACCGGCAGTGCGGCTCGGGCCAGCAGGCGATCCACTTCGCCGCGCAGGCGGTGCTCTCCGGCACGGCGGACCTCGTCGTCGCCGGTGGGGTGCAGAACATGTCGGCGATCCCGATCTCCGCCGCGATGACGGCGGGCGAGCAGTACGGGTTCACCACGCCGTTCGCCGAGTCCGAAGGGTGGCGGAAGCGGTACGGGGACGAGGAGGTCTCGCAGTTCCGCGCGGCCGAGCGGATCGCGGAGAGGTGGTCGCTCTCGCGCGGAGAGTTGGAGGAGTTCGCCTGGCGGAGTCATCTGCGCGCCGCGGCGGCGATCGACGCAGGGCGGTTCGACGCAGAGATCGCACCGGTCGGCCCCTTCGCCGTGGACGAGGGGGTGCGCCGTGACACCAGCCCGGCGAAGATGGCCTCCCTCGAACCCGTCGCGGGCGGCGAGCGCATCACGGCGGCGGTCGCCTCACAGCTCAGCGACGCGTCGGCGGCCGTCCTCGTCGCTTCCGAACGCGCCGTCGAGGAACAGGGACTGGTGCCGCGGGCACGGGTACACCACCTCTCGGTACGGGGCGCTGATCCGCTGTGGATGCTGACGGCGCCGATCCCGGCGACGGCGCACGCCCTGCGCCGAACCGGCCTGGCCATCGAGGACTTCGACCTCTTCGAGGTGAACGAGGCGTTCGCCTCCGTGGTGTTGGCGTGGATGAAGGAGACCGGCGCGGACCCGGAGCGGATCAACGTCAACGGCGGCGGCATCGCGCTCGGTCACCCCATCGGGGCCACGGGGGTCCGCCTGATGACGACGCTGCTCCACGAACTGGAGCGGCGCGGGGGACGGTTCGGACTCCAGACGATGTGCGAGGGCGGGGGCCAGGCGAACGTCACCGTCGTCGAGCGGCTCTGACGGGGCCTCGGAGCTGCTCGTCACCCGTCACCCGTCAGTCGGCATCGGCCGGGTCGGCGCCTTCCGGCGAGGCGAACGCGTCGCGCCGTTGGTCCGCGACGCCCGCCAGGTTGAGTTCGAAGGTGAAGCCCTGCTCGAAGCGGTAGCTGCGGTGGACGTCGACGGGGTCGATGCCGTTGAGCGCTTCCTTGGCCGCGCGGATCACGCGCGGGTCCTTGTGTGCGATTTCGCCCGCCACCCGGAGCGCGGCCGCGTCGAGCTGCTCGCGCGGCACCGTATCCAGAACCGAGCCGTACGCCTGGAGTTGGGTGGCGGGCACGGTGCGGCCGGTGAAGTACAGCGTGCGCATGAGGTGTTGGGGGACGAGCCGCGCCAGGTGCGTGGCGGCGCCGAGCGCGCCGCGGTCGACCTCGGGCACCCCGAAGTAGGCGTCCTCCGAGGCGATCACGGTGTCGCAGTTGCCGACGAGGCCGACGCCGCCGCCGAGGCAGAACCCCTGCACGGCCGCGACGACGGGGACGGGGCACTCGTAGACCGCCTTGAACGCGCGGTAACAGCCGCGGTTGGCGCCGAGCAGCGCCTCGAACCCGGCCGTCCGCTGCATCTCCTTGATGTCGACCCCGGCATTGAACCCCCGCCCCTCGGCGCGGAGCACGACCACCCGGCTCCGCTCGCTCCCCGCCTCCGTCACGGCGTCGGCGAGGTCGTGCCAGCCGGCCACGGGGAGGGCGTTCACTGGTGGATACGAGACGGTGACGGCGGTGACGCCGTCCTGCCCGGTCGAGGTGGTGACGGTCATTCTCTCACTTCCTAACCTAGCATTTGCTTGTTAACGTAGCACCCTGCCCAACACGCCGGAACCACAAGCCGGTTGGCCGTCTTCGGCGTCGGTGGTGCGAAGTCGCCGAGCCTCGTGGGGCGACGGCGAGTTGAGAAGTACCAAGCGTTTGCTTTCCTGTTGTGCGAGAGGTGTGGTGCGCTGTGCGCGTGACACGGACAGCTGTGAAGAGCGGTTTCTGCGCGGACCGCGTCGTCGTGGTCACGGGCGCCGGGCAGGGCCTGGGACGCGCGCACGCACTGGAGTTCGCCCGCCACGGCGCGCGCCTCGTCCTCAACGACGCCGCGGGGACGGTCGAGGACGTCGCGGCGGAGATCACCGGGAACGGGGGAGAGGCGGTCGCCGTCACCGCCGACGCCTCCGAGTGGGAGGCGGCGTCCGCGCTCGTCGCCACCGCGGTCGAGCGGTACGGGCGGATCGACACGCTCGTCAACAACGCGGGGATCAACCGCGACCGCATGCTCGCCACCATGAGCGAGGCCGAGTGGGACGACGTCGTGCGGGTCAACCTCAAGGGCCACTTCGCACCCCTGCGGCACGCCGTCGAGTGGTGGCGCACCGAGGCCAAGGCCGGCCGCCGGGTGGCGGCGCGCGTCGTCAACACCTCTTCCGGCGCCGGGCTGATGGGCAGCGTCGGACAGGGCAACTACGCGGCGAGCAAGGCGGGCATCGCCGCGCTCACCCAGGTCGCCGCCGCGGAGTTGGCGCGGTACGGCGTCGTCGTCAACGCCATCGCACCCTCGGCCCGCACGCCCATGACCGAGACGGTCTTCGCCGAGCGGATGGCGGCCCCGGCCTCCGGGTTCGACGCCATGGACCCGTCGAACGTCTCGGGGCTCGTCGTCTGGCTCGGCAGCGACGCCGCACGCGAGGTCACAGGGCGCGTCTTCGAGGTGGAGGGCGGCTCCGTCTCGCTCGCCGACGGCTGGCGCCACGGACCACCGGCGGAGCGGGGGCGCCGCTGGGAGCCAGAGGAACTCTTCCCCGTCGTAGCCGGGTTGCTCGCGGACGCCGAGCCGCCGGCGCCCGTCTACGGGGCATGACGATGGGCGGCGAGACCGAAGTACCCGAAGCGGGCGAAGAGTTCAGGCTGCGTGTCCGCGGCTGGCTCGCCGAGCAACTCGGGGGCGAGTTCTCGGATGTCGTGGACACGGGCGGGCCCGGCCACGAGGACGAGGCGCTGGAGCGCCGGCGGGCGTGGGAGCGACGGCTCGGCTCCGAGGGGTGGATCGGCCTCGGGTGGCCCACCGAGCACGGCGGGGGCGGCGCGTCCCTCGCCCGACAGGTCGTCTTCCACGAGGAGTACGCGGCGGCGGGCGGCCCCGGCAGGCTGATGCACATGAGCGAGCAGCTCCTCGGCCCGACGCTGCTCGCCCACGGTTCGGACGACCAGCGCCGCCGGTTCCTCCCCGGCATCCTCGCCGGAGAGGACCTGTGGTGCCAGGGGTACTCGGAGCCCGGCGCCGGCTCCGACCTCGCGTCCGTGCGCACGCGGGCCGTGCGCGAGGGGGAGGAGTACGTCCTCACCGGGCAGAAGGTCTGGACGTCCCTGGCGCACCTCGCCGACTGGATCTTCGTCCTCGCCAGGACCGACCCCGACTCGACGCGCCACGCGGGCCTCTCCTACCTGCTGGTCCCGCTGGACCAGCCCGGCGTGGAGATTCGTCCCATCCGGCAGCTCACCGGCACGAGCGAGTTCAACGAGGTCTTCTTCGACGGCGCCCGCACCGCGGCGGCGAACCGGGTGGGCGAGGAGGGGGACGGCTGGCGCGTGGCGATGTCCACGCTCGGGTTCGAGCGCGGCGTCGCCACGCTCGGGCAACAGATCGGGTTCCGCCGGGAGTTCGACGCGGCGCTCCGCCTCGCTCGCGCCAACGGGGCGTGGGCGGACGCGGAGTTGCGCAACCGCCTCGTCCGCGCCTGGGTCCGGCTGCGCGTCATGCGGTACACCGCGCTCGCCTCCCTTCGCAGTTCCGGCGGCGGGGCCTCCGGCCTGGAAGCGTCGCTCTCCAAGCTCCAATGGGCCGAATGGCACCGTGAGTTGGGCGAGCTCGCCGTGGACGTCGCGGGTACGGAGGCGCTCACCGTGGCGCCGCCGTACGAACTGACCGACGAGCAGACGCTCTTCCTGTTCAGCCGTGCCGACACGATCTACGGCGGCTCGAACGAGGTGCAACGCAACATCATCGCCGAGCGATTGCTCGGTCTGCCCCGCGGCTGAAGCCGGGCGGCGGGCGCGGCGGCACGGCACGAGGGAGAGGAAGCGACCGGTGAGCGACGACGTCGAGGACGAAGTACGCGAGGAGATGCGGAGCACGGTCGCCGCGTTTCTGGACGCCCGCTCCGGCGCGCAGGGACGGCGCTCGGAGATGGCGCAACCGCACGGGTTCGACCGGGCGCTCCACGACCGTGCCTGGGACGAACTCGGCCTCGGTGCGCTGCCCGTGCCGGAGAGCCTCGGCGGCCTGGGCCTCGGGTTCCGCGAAGTCGCCACCGTGGTCGAGGAGTTCGGCCGCCGTCTCACACCGTCGCCGCTGCCGGGGACGCTCGTCACGGCTGTGCTCGTCGCGGAGCGGGTGGCACGGGGCGGCTGCGCGGCGGGCGAGGAGGTGCTGGAGCGGATGGCGCGGCAGCCGCTCGTCCTCGCCGCGGCGGGGGTGACGCCGGGCGCGGGGGAGTGCCTCGCCGGTGCGGGCGGCGCGCTGAGCGGGCGGCTGGGTGCGGTCCCCTTCGGGGCGGTGGCGGACGGGTTCCTCGTCGTCGCCGGTACGGGGGACGCGGCGTCGGTGCACTTCGTGCCCGGTGATGCGCCCGGGGTGGAGCGCACCGAGCGCGCCGCGCTCGACCACACGCGGCGCCTCGCCGACATCGCGTTCGCCGACGTACCCGCCACGCCGCTCTCGCCGCCGGACGACGGCGGCGCTCTCGCGGCCCGCCTGCGTGCGCTCGTCCGGGTCTCCCTCGCCGCCGAGTCCGTCGCCGCGGCGCGCACCTGCCTCGACATGACCGTCGAACACCTCACGCTGCGGCGGCAGTTCGGCAGGCCGCTGGGATCGTTCCAGGCGCTCAAGCATCGCTGCGCCGACCTCGCGCTCGCCGTCCACGGGGCACGCGCCGCCGTCGACTACGCGGTCCGGTTCGCCGCCTCGGCACCGCACCCGGGCGAGGTCGACGAACTCGGCGACGGTGTGGGGAGCGTGGCGGCGCTCGCGAAGTCGATGGCCGCCGACACGTTCATGGACGTCGCGGCCGAGGCGCTCCAGCTCCATGGCGGCGTCGGCTTCACCTACGAGCACGACCTCCACCTCTACCTCAAGCGGGCCAAGTCGGCCCAGCTCCTCGCCGGTTCGGGCCCCGCACTGCGGCGCGAACTCGCCGACCGCCTCGCGGACGCGTGAACGGCCCGCTCTGCAACGGCGGTTGGGGCGCGCTGACCGCCGGAGGCCACCGGCGCGGAGGCCGTGCGGGCCGGGTCACACGTCCCTGAACCGCGGCCGTCGCCTCTCCCTGAAGGCCGCAAGCCCCTCGGCTGCGTCCTCGCCCTCCATGAGCTCCTCGGTGCGCTTCCGTGCGAGACGGTGGAGTTGCGAGGGCTCCTGCCAGAGGGCGCGGTAGGCGAGTTCCTTGCTCGCCCGCACGCCGGCGGGCGAGTGCGAGCTGATTCGTCGCGCCAACTCCATGGCCACCGGCAGGACTTCGTCGGCAGGGAGGACGCGGTTGACGAGTCCCACGTCGAAGGCGCGGGCGGCGTCGACACGTTCGGCGGTGAGCATGAGTTCCAGCGCGATGCCGAAGGGGACGAGGCGGCCGAGCTCCACGCCCCCCTCGGTCGCGGCGAAGCCGAGCGACACCTCGGGGAGCGCGAAGACGGCGTGCTCCGCCGCGATGCGCAGGTCGCAGGCGAGCGCCAGCTCCAGGCCGCCGCCGACGGCCGCCCCGTTGAGCGCGGCGACCACCGGGAGCGGGTACCCGGAGCGCAGCCGCGCGAGCGGTGAGGTGTCCGGGTCGGGGAGGCCGCTTCCCGCGGCGTCGGCGAGGTCGAGGCCTGCGCAGAAGGAACGCTCGCCCGCTCCGGTCAGCACGACGCAGCGGATGCCGCTGCCCGGAGCGGCCGCTCGGTCGAGGGCTTCCGCGACGGCGTGGAGCGCCTGCTGGTCGAGCGCGTTGCGTACCTTCGGACGGTCGAGCGTCACCAGGGACACCGCACCGAACTGCTCCTGACGGACGGGCATCAGCCGCCTCCCCTTCCGGTGTGTACCGCGCGGACGTTCCTACGGCCGCGAGCGTGACGAAGCGTCCACCAAGCGTTTGCTGCGAACGAGAAGTGCTGCGGGCGGCGCCCCGTCCGCGGCGCGGAGGCGTCCCCCGCTTTCGACTCCGTCGTGAAGTAGGCGCTCATCAGGCTTCGTTGGGCATGTTGGTCCAGCCCCTGCGGTCCGCGCGCCCGTACCAGCCCGAGGCGGCGAGGGTGCCGCCGTCGACGGGAACGGTGTGCCCCGTGACGTACCGCGCCTGATCGGAGGCGAGGAAAGCGACGACCTCGGCGCACTCCTCGGGAGCGCCGAACCTTCCCAGCGGTGTCCAGGTCCGCAGCCGTTCCGGATCGCGCCCCTGAGCATCGCGGCCGCCGGCGTCTGCGGGGTGTCCGCGAGGTCGGGTGCGACGGCGTTGACGCGCACGCCGTACTGCCCGACCTCGACGGCGAGGCTCCTCGTGAAGGCGGAGACACCGGCGTTGAACGCCGAGTACGGGGCGTGGGCCGGAATGCCGCGGAAGGCTTCCACCGTCGAGTTGTTGACGATCGCGCCCGAGCGGTGCTCGACCATCGCGGGAAGGAGCGCGTGCGTGAGCGTCAGCACGTGGCGGAGGTTGAGCTCGTAGAGCCGCTGCCACTGCTCGGGAGTCGAGTGGAGGAAGGTGCGGGAGGCCGGACGGAAGTCGCCCACGTTGTTGACGAGGACGTCGACGTGCCCTTCGCCGACGGAGAGCGCGACCTCGGCGACCTCGGCGACGACGGCGTCCTGCGTGATGTCGCCGAGTACGGTGACGCAGCGGCCGCCCGCATCGGTGATCTCGCGCGAGGCCGCGCTCGCCGCCTCGGCCCCGGTGTCGTTGAGGACGACCGTGTCACCTCCACGGCCGAGGAGGCGGCTCACCGCGCCGCCGATACCGCGCGCCCCTCCTGTCACCACGCAGACGCGCGGCCTGCCGTGCGCTTGCTCGTTCATGGCGTCCCTCCGTTCTCCGTCGCCGACCCCTCGACGTCGGCCGGTCCTTCGTCCTCCTCGGCGCGCCACAGGCGGGGCGAGCGCGTCTCTATCCAGTCGATCCGGACCTCCCGGCGGGTGATCCGCCAACCCTCCTCCTCGCGGAGGTAGTTGTCGGTGTACTGGAGCTGCCAGACGAGATCGGTGAGCGCGCCGGACGTGCGCCTCCGCAGATGGTGTGCCGTGCACAGGACCCGGCCGGCTGCCCGTGCTCCGGCGTCCGACGAGCTCTGGGCGTTGAAGAGTTCGCCCTGCACCGTGTGGCGGGTGAGGGGAAAGGCCGCGGCTTCACGCAGCGCCGAGACGATCTCGGCGCGGCCGGTGCGGGTCACCTCAGGGGCCAGCCGTGCCGGGGGAGCGGGGAGGGCCAGGGTGGCGTCCCGAGTGAAGAGCGCGGCGGCTTCCTCCACGCGGCGGTCGTCCACGTAAGCGGCGTACCGGGCGACCAGGTCGGCGAGGTCGAGCCGGTCCGCTGGTGCGAGGCTCACGCCAGCCCCAACCGGTCCGCGCATGCCGAGAGTTCGTCCTTGGCTCGCGAGAGGTTGCCGGTGGGCTCCGGTTGCAGGGTGAGGCGCGAGGCGCCGCGCGCCGCGAGTGATGCCGCTTTCCCAAGGGTGATTCGCGATACCTGGTGGCCGAGGGTCAACTCCAGAGTGGAAGGGTCGCGGCCGGCCCCCTCCGCCTCCTCGTGCATCACCGAGACGAGCCGCTCGAGCCGGTCGCCCGCGACGCCGAGCGGTTGCAGCCCGTCGCCTCGGCGGCCGGCGCGGCGGGCGGCGGCGAGGCTGTGTCCGCCGATGTGCAGCGGTACGCTGCGGCCGTTCGCCGGCTTGGGGTAGCTCATGCCGCCCTCGAAGGAGAAGAACTCGCCGTGGTGGTCCACGCCTTCGGGGGAGCGGTCGGCCCAGAGGGCGCGCACCACGTCGAGCTGCTCGTCGGCCCGGCGGCCGCGGGAGGCGAACTCGGCACCGCACGCCTCCACTTCCTCCTTCATCCAGCCGACGCCGACGCAGATCCGCAGCCGGCCGCGGGAGAGCGCGTCGATCGTCGCCAGGCGCTTGGCCAGGACGACCGGGTGGTGGTTGGGCAGGACCAACACACCTGTGGCGAGGCCGAGTCGGGTGGTCCGGGCGGCGAGGAAGGAGAGGAGGTCGAGCGGGTCGGGGATGACGCAGTCGTCGGCGAGTTCCATGCGGCCCGACGAGGCGTACGGGTAGACGCTGGAGTACCGGCTGACGACGAGGGCGTGCTCGACGACGGAGAGCGACTCGAAGCCGCACGCCTCCACGTGCTCGGCATATTCCGCTATCCACTCCGGGTCGGCCGTGACCGACGCCGACACGGGGGCGATGACTGAGTACTTCATGGCGGCCATCGTAGCCTTCTAACCTAGCGTTTGGTTGGTTGCTCGGTTAGGATTTTCGCCCGACACGCCGTGCAGCTAGGAGGGTCCGTGCCGCCAACTCTTGACCTGTCGGAAAAGGTCGTGCTGGTCACCGGTGGGGCGCGGGGCGTAGGGGCCGGGATCGTCGACGTCTTCCGCGAGGCGGGGGCGAGCGTCGAGATCTGCGGACGAAGTTCCGAGCCCGAGCGGTTGCCAGGGGGCGTCACCTACCGCTCCGTAGACGTCCGTGACGAGGAGCAGGCGGCCTCCTGGATCGCCGACGTCGCCGAGCGGCGCGGCCGGATCGACGTCCTGGTCAACAATGCGGGCGGCGCTCCGTTCGCCCACTTCGCCGGGGCGTCCCCGCGCTTCCACCGCAAGATCACCGAACTCAATCTGCTCGCCCCGGCGTTCGTCGCACACGCCGCCTTCCCCGTGATGGCGGAGTCCGCCCTCGACGGGGTCGTGCTCAACGTCACCTCCATCAGCGCGCGCCGGGCGAGCCCGGGTACCGCCGTCTACGGCGCGGCCAAGGCCGGTCTCGAAAGCCTCACCCGCAGCCTCGCCGTCGAGTGGGCGCCCAAAGTCCGGGTGAACGCGGTGAGTTCGGGGCTCGTCGCCACACCGGGCGCCACCGGCCACTACGGCGACGAGGAGGCGACCGCCCGCATCGCCGCGACGATCCCGCGAGGCGTCTTCGCCACACCCCGGGACATCGGAGCCGCCTGCCTGATGCTCGCCTCCGAGTACGCCGCGCACATCACGGGGGCCGTGCTCAACGTCGACGGGGGCGGCGAATGGCCGGCCTTCCTCGCGCAGGCGGACGAGGGGTGAGAGATCGCCGGGGAGCGGCTGCCGCATGCGGGCCGCAGCGGGCTCCGCGCACGAACCGACCGCGGATGCAGTTCGGTCGGCGTATACGGAGCCGCGGCAGGAAAGTGCGTTCCGCTGCCCCGGCCGACGCGCGGCGGCGCCGGCCCGCGGACCGCACCGGCGACGGCCGGGCCGCCCAACGCCGCGGACCAGCAACCGCGTCGGGCAACGGCGCACGCGAAGCCGCCACGTACTCCGCCGCCCGGCAACCCGTTTCCTGCGGGGCCGACCCGTCCCCGACCACCGGCTCGGCGTCCGCGAACGTGCCGGCCACGCTCCTCACTCCCCAGCAGCCGCCTCACGCAACTCGGTCTTGAGCACCTTCCCGCTCGCGTTCCTCGGCAACTCTTCGCAGAGCCTGACACCGCGCGGCACCTTGAAGTTGGCGAGCCGCTCCCGGCAGTAGCCGACGAGTTCGGACGCCTCGGGTTCGCACCCCTGCCGCGGTACGACGAAGGCGAAAGGCACCGAGCCCAGCCGCCCGTCGGGCACACCGACGACCGCGCTGGCCGAGACGTGCGGGTGCGCCGCGAGGACGTTCTCCACCTCGGCCGGGTAGACGTTGAACCCCCCGACGGTGAACATGTCCTTGAGCCGGTCGGTGATGCGCAGGCAGCCGTGCTCGTCCTGCCGGCCGATGTCGCCGCTGTGCAGCCAGCCGTCGGAGTCGATCGCGCGCCGCGTCGCCTCCTCGTCCTCGAAGTAGCCGAGCATCACGTTGCGTCCACGCACGAGGACCTCGCCCTCCTGGCCGCACGGAACCTCGCGCCCCTCTGCGTCGACGATGCGCACCTCCATGCCCTCCACGGCGGGTCCGGTCGTCTCCGCGACGTGCTCGGGCGCCTCCCCGGGGCGCGAGATCGTCACCACGAGCGCCTCGGTGAGGCCGTATCCCTGTGTCACCGCTTCGAACCCCAACTCGTCGCGCATGCGCCGGAAGAGGGAGTGCGGCACGGTCGCCGCGCCCGCGACGGAGTACCGCAGCGAGGAGAGGTCGTACGCGCCGAGCCGGGGATGGTCGAGGAGCGAGGTGAAGAGCGTCGGGGCGCCCGGCATCACCGATATCCGCTCCGACTCGACGAGTCGGAGGAGCTCTTCGGCGTCGAAGACGGAGACGGGATGGACGGTCGCGCCGAAGAGGAGGGAGGTGACCATGCCCGCCTTGTAGCCGAAACCGTGGAAAAAAGGGTTTACGACCGCGTAGTTGTCGTCGGGGCCGAGACCGGCGCGCTCTCCCCACACGCGTGCGACGTCGATCGTCTGCCGGTGCGCGCTCATCACGCCCTTGGGTGCGCCCGTCGTACCGGAGGTGAACATGATGTCGCAGACGTCATCCGGCGTGACGGCGTCGGCGACCGCTTCGACGTGTGCGGTGGGGATGTCGGCGCCGGCGGCGAGGAACTCCCGCCAGGGCACGGCGATCTGCGTGTCCGGTGCGGCGCCGATGTCGACCACGGTGCGCAGGGCGGGGACGCCGGGGACCGAGCCCTGGTCGCCTGCTCGGGAGCGCTCGGCGGCAGCGTCGCGGAGCATGCGGGAGAAGGCCGTACCGAGGAATCCGTCGGCGAGGACGAGGGCCGAGGCGCGGGAGCGGTTGAGGATCTCCACCGCCTCGTGGCCGCGGTAGCGGGTGTTGAGGGGGACAACGGCGGCGCCTGCGGTCTGCGCGCCCAGGACGGCGAGCACGAACTCCGTGCGGTTCGGTGCCCACACGGCGACCCGGTCGCCCGGGGAGACGCCGGCGGCGAGGTAGGCGGCGGCCGTCTCGTGGACGCGCTCCGCGAGTTCGCGGTACCCGAGGCGCACCTCCCCTTCGACTACGGCCGGGCGGTCGTGGTACCTCTTCGCCGCCTCCCGCACGAGCTGGGGGATCGTTCTCGGAGCACTCGCGGTGACCACATTCTCCTCCAAGCGAGCAATTGCTTGTTTGGCATCGTACTCAGGTGGTGCGGAGCTGAACAGGGCTGCTCACGCGGGTTCTACGGTCATTGCTCGCCGGGGCGGCCGGGACCGGCCGCGCCGCGGTCGTCGGCTGTGGCAGAATCACCGGCGGTCAAATGCTTGTTGTGGCATCTCAGGAGGGACGACAGATGGCGGCGAAGCCCCGGCAGGGTGCCGTGAAGAGCCCAGGAGCGCCGCCGGCCGGCAAGAGCGTCGCGAAGGGCGGCTCGGCGCGGCGCGGCGAGCTGCTGGAGATCGCCGCCGGCATGTTCGCGACCCGCGGCTACGCGGAGACGACCGTGCGCGACATCGCGGACGAGGCGGGCATCCTCTCCGGCAGCCTCTACCACCATTTCAGCTCCAAGGAGGCGATGCTCGACGAGATTCTCCGCGACTTCCTCGTCAACCTCCTCGGCCGGTTCACCGCGATCGAGAAGCAGGCGGGGGAGCCGAGGGAGGCGCTCGAGGAGCTGGTCAACGCCTCGTTCGACGCGATAGCCACGGCTCCGCACGCCGTGGCGCTCTACCAGAACCAGGTCGGCCCGCTCAGCAAGCAGCCCGGCTTCGAGTACGTCGGCGAGTCCAGCCGGAAGATCGAAGCCGTGTGGGTGCGGGTGCTGGGAGCGGGGCAGAAGTCCGGCGCCTTCCGCGGCGACATCGACGTCAAGCTCGCCTACCGGTTCATCCGCGACACGGTCTGGTCGTCGGTGCGCTGGTACCGGCCGCGCGGCAAGTACAAGGTCGACGCCGTCGCGAAGCAGTACCTGCGCATGCTCCAGGGCGGCCTGCTCGCGGAGGAGTGATCCGGTGCGGGACCCGGCGCCGAACTCGTCTGCTCAGCCCCGGACTTCACGGTCGCGCAGGCCCTCCGGGTCGATCACCTCGCGGATCAGCCGCAGTTCCTCGCCGGTGGGCGCGCGGGTCACCCCCGCCCCCTCGGTGTCGAGGGCGAAACCCGTGCGCGCGCGGACTTCGTTCGCGGTGACGCCGGGATGCACCGACTCCAGACGGAGGCGCCCTTCGGACCCGAATCCGAGCACGGCGAGATCGGTGACGACGGCCACCAGCCGGTGGTGGCGCCCGGCCGAACTGTGCCTGCGCGCACGGTCGTTGCCCACCCCGGAGACGACGTCGACCTGCTCGACGAAGACCTTGGGGGAGTGCCGCGCGACGAAATAGTCGGTCCGGTGGTTGACGGTGTTGCCCGGCGCGCCCCGTACGCCGATGAGTTGGCGGTCGGGCCTGCGCCAGTCGCCGATGAGCGAGATGTTCTGGTTGCCGTACGCGTCGATCTGGCTCGCGCCCATCATGCTCTGCCGCCGTCCGCTCTCCACGATGTCGAAGACGGTGCGGAAGGGCAGCCATCCGCTGACGACGCCGCCCTCCGCGGCGGTGGCACCGAGCGGCGGCGGCTCGCTCATGAGGTACGCCTCGCCGTCGGAGAGGACGAGTTCAGGTGTGTGCGTGAGCCGGGCGAGCCGGGCGCCGATCGTGGGCACGAGGCCGACCGTGTGCGCCAGCACCTCTCCCGCGCCGCGCCAGGTCTCGGCGCAGGCCACCGCGCAGACCTCGGCCCTGGTGAACTCCGCGCTCATGCCGTCGCCTCCTGCGTCTTCGCGGTGCGGTCCGCGTGGAAGCGGGCCACGGCCGCCTGGTAGTGCGCCTCGTCGCCGCCGAGGTACGTACGCGCGAACTCCCGCCAGTCCTCGGGGTTTTTGGCGGCCGTCGCGTACTCGGTCTGGAACGGCTCGTCGCGGGCGTACTCCGGGGCGCAGGTGGTGAAGTGGGCTCCGCGCGGCGCCTCCACCACCCCGGTCGTGAAGATCTGGCTGAGCAGCAGGGACTGCGGAGGCCCCGCGTCCAACAGGTCCGCCGTGGGCACGAGTTCCTCGCAGCTCACGTAGCACCGGTCGGCCGCGCGCGCGTAGAGGTCGTCGAAGTACGGGTCGGGGCCGAGGTATTGGCCGTTTCCGGCGCGGTCGGCGCGGTGCACGTGGACGAGCGCGGCGTCGAGGCGCAGCGCGGGCATCGCGACGTACTCCTCGTCGCAGTAGGGCGAGGCGACGGTTTTCAGCTCCGGGTTCATGGTGAGCACGTCGGAACCGAGGCCCGTCCGGGTGGGGAGGAACGAGAGGCGGCTCGCGGCGGCGCGGAGGCCGGCGACGAACATGCCCTCGTCGTACTCGGCCACCTCGATCGTGCCGGTCTCCCGTGCGGCGCGGAAGTGCGGGTCGAGCGGGATGCTGTCGAGCGACACGAAGCCGTAGACGAGCTTGCGCACCTTGCCCGCTGCGCAGAGCAGGCCGACGTCGGGGCCGCCGAGGCTCACCACCGTCAGGTCCGTGACGTCGCTGCGGAGGAGGGCGCGCACGAGCGCCATCGGTTTGCGGCGCGACCCCCAGCCGCCGATGCCGATCGTCGAGCCCGACGCGAGAGCGGCAGGGAAATCGTCGAGGGCCATGGTCTTGTCCGCCATGCCTCTCCTCTCTTCAGTCGATGCGGTCGGTCGCCGGGTCGTGTCGGTGCATGCACGGCGGTGGAGCGGCGCCGCGGTCGCACTGCGTGTGCGTCGCGCGTCCCCGGGAGCTCTGCTGGGAGAGCCTCGACTCCGCGTCGTGCGGTCTTCGGTTGAGCGGACGTGCAGGGCGGGTCTGTCGCACTGCGGGAGAGCGGCGCAGAGGCATCCGCTGCGTCCGCGGTGTCGGCCTCGGCGGTGGGCGTATCGAGCCAACGGCGGGCGAAAAAGGGTGCGTTGGGCATGTCGTGGTGAAGGCCGGTCCGCATGTGCCCACTCTACTCACGTCAACCAAGCGATTGCTAGGGACTACGGGGAGGTGCCCGGACGCGTGGGCCGTTCCGGGTGTTGCTGGTCCGAGCGGGGTGAGGGCTGTGCCGGGACATGCCGGCCGTCGCGCGCGTGTCCGCGGTGCCGCTGAGATGTGCACGTGGCGCCGAGGGTGCTCGCCCGGTCAAGTCCTAGCTCTGCGGTTCGCCCGTCCCGCGGTCGGCTCACCACTAGGCTGCGACGATGGAGCGTGCAGTCGAGGTGCCCGGGAACCTCACCCGGGTCGCGGGTCCGGATCGCGTGAACGACTATGACGGTTTCGCGGAGGCGTACGCGGCGGAGAGCGAGAACAGCCTGGTGAACGCCGCTTACGAGCGGCCCGCGATGCTGGCTCTCGCCGGAGACGTGGCCGGTCACCGCATCCTGGACGCCGGTTGCGGCTCGGGCTCCCTGTTCGCCGCGCTTCGCGACCGCGGTGCCGTCGTCGCCGGTATCGACGCCAGCGCCGGAATGCTCGCCGTGGCCAGGCGGCGACTGGGCGAGGAGGCTGACCTTCACACGGGCGACCTGGGCGAGCGCCTGCCCTTCGACGACGGGGCGTTCGACGACGTGGTCGCGTCGCTCGTACTGCACTACCTGGAGGACTGGGGGCCGACGTTGGCCGAGTTGCGGCGCGTGCTCAGCCCCGGCGGCCGGCTGATCGCCTCGGTGGATCACCCGTTCGTGGCTTACACGATCCAGGAGCCTCGGCCCGACTACTCCGCGACCACCAGCTACTCCTTCGACTGGGAGTTCGGCGGGAGGTCCGCCCCGATGAGGTTCTGGCGCAGACCGCTGCACGCGATGACCGACGCCTTCACCACCGCCGGCTTCCGCCTCTCCGCCCTCAGCGAGCCGCAGCCCGACCCGGCCGCCCGCGAACTCTTCCCCGACGGTTTCCGTGACCTGTCGACGAAGCCCTGCTTCCTGTTCTTCGTCGTCGAGGCGCCGCCTCCGGCTTCCGGTCCGGACGACCGACCGGGGCACCCTGGCGTGGCCGGGCCGACACGCTCCGGGCGACGCGGGCAGGCCTGAGGCCGCCCACTCCGGGCCCTCACCGCGCACTGCCGTGAGCAGTGGACGGTGTCCGCCCGCCTGCCGCCCAACCAGCCCCGGACCTTTGGCGCTTGGCTTCGTCTCTTCCGCGCTGCCGCCGAGTGTCCGAGCGGCCGCCGGCCCGCTGCCTGCCACGGCAGGCGAAGACCCTCGTGCACGGCCGGCCGGCCGGTCCGCTCCCGCGACCGAGCATGCCCACGCCCAAGTCGCCGACGTGCGGCACCGGACGAGCGCCGTCCGTCCTGCCGCCTCACCTTCTCCCGCTCCCGCCGCCCTTGGCGGACGTCTGCTGTACGGCGTCCCGGCAACTCGTCTGCCCCGCACCTGGATCGTCCCCCGAGGACACCCGCCGCGGAAGCCCGTCGGGCAGGTCCTCCGGTGTCGCCCGAAGTCTTCCCCGGGCTCTGCCACCTTGCTACGCTCCCCACACCAAGCGCTTGCTAGGCATTGCACGGTGGCGTCGCGAAGGGGTTGGGGCCGTGTCGGAGCAACTCGCCGACCTCACGGGAAAGACGGTGCTCGTGACCGGGGCCGGGCAGGGCCAGGGTGCCGAACACGCCCGTATGCTCGCCTCGTTGGGCGCAGCCGTCGTCCTCGCCGACATCGACGAGGAACTGGTGCGCGCGGTCGCCGACGGTATCGGAGGAAGGACGCTCGCGCTCGGTCTCGACGTGGCGAGCGAGGCCGCCTGGGAGGCCGCGGTCGACCGCGTCCGCCGCGAGTTCGGCCGCGTCGACGTGCTCGTCAACAACGCGGGACGCTACCGACTGGGCGGGCTGGAGGAGTTGACCGAGGAGGAGCTTCAACTCACCCTCGACGTCAACCTCGTCGGCCCGATCCTCGGCATGCGTGCCGTCCTGCCGCTCATGCGCGAGGCGGGCGGCTCGATCGTCAACGTCGCCTCCACGGCGGCGCTCACCGGATACGCCGGAGGGCTCGGCTACACGGCCTCCAAGTGGGGGCTGCGCGGCGTCAGCAGAGCCGCGGCGAAGGCGCTCGGGCAGTACGGCATCCGTGTCAACTGCGTCTGCCCCGGGGCGATCGTCACCCGGATGCTCTCCGAGGTCACGAGAGCCGGCGGCGGTGCCGTCGCGCACCTGCCCATACCGCGCCCGGGGGAACCCGCCGAGGTCTCCCGCCTCGTGGCCTTCCTCGCAGGCGACGCCGGCAGCTACTGCACGGGCCAGGACTTCGTGGTCGACGGCGGGCAGACCGCCTGAGCCGCGTGAAGGGTTGAAGAGTGTTCGACGAAGAGACGGCGGCCGCCGTCCGGCAATTGGACGCGAGCTTCCCCGCCGTCCACCGGATGACGGGCGCGGAGGCCCGCGCCGCCATAGCAGCCCGGCGCGCACCGGTCGAGAACCTCGGCGACGTGGCGAGGACCGAGGACCGCACCGTGCCGGGCCCGGAAGGACCGCTGCCGGTGCGGCTGTACTTCCCCTCGCCGCCGGAGGCCCCGCCGCGCCCCGTGATCGTCTTCTTCCACGGCGGCGGCTTCGTCTTCTGCGACATCGACTCCCACGACGGCTTCTGCCGCGAGATGGCGAAGGGAACCGACTCCGTCGTGGTGTCCGTCGGCTACCGGCTTGCCCCCGAACACCCGGCGCCGGCGGCCGCGTTGGACGCCTCCGCCGCGGTCGCCTGGGCAGCCGAGGAGGCCGCCGCGTTCGGCGGGGACGCGGGGCGGCTCCTCGTCGCCGGCGACAGCGCGGGCGGCAACCTCGCCGCCGTCGCCGCTCTCGCCGCCCGCGACACGGGCCAGGACCTCGCCGGGCAGATCCTCGTCTACCCCGTCATCGACCCCGCCTGCGACACCGAGAGCTACACCGCTCGCGGTTCCGGATACGGCAACACCCGTGCGGCAATGGACTGGTACTGGCGGCAGTACCTCCCCGGAGGGCGGCTGCCCGAACCCGTCGAGCAGGTCGCCCCGTTGCGAGCGGCGAGCCTCCGGGGCCTGCCCCCGGCGGTCGTGGTGACGGCCGGGCTCGACCCGCTCTGCGACGAGGGACGCGCCTACGGCCGCGCCCTCGCCGACAGCGGCGTCCCCGCCGTCCGGCGCCACTACCCGGAACTCTTCCACGGGTTCCTCACCGTCGCCGGGCTCCGGCCCGCGCAGTCGGCGCGCGCGGTGCTCTGGCACGACGTACGGAACCTCACCGCCACCGCGAGCCGGGGAGCAGCAGAATGACGGACGGAAGAGTGCACGACGTCCTCGTCGTCGGTGCGGGCTTCGCCGGGCTGTACGCGGTGCACGCCTCGCGCGCCGCCGGACTCGACGTCGTCTGCCTGGAAGCCGGCGACGGCGTCGGCGGCACCTGGTACTTCAACCGCTACCCCGGCGCCCGCTGCGACGTCGAATCCGTCGACTACTCCTACTCCTTCGACGAGCAGCTACAGAACGACTGGCCGTGGAGCGAGCGCTACGCCACCCAGCCGGAGATCCTCGCCTACCTCGAGCACGTCGCCGACCGCTTCGGCCTGCGCGAACACGTGCGCCTCGGCACCCGCGTCGACGCGGCCGAGTTCGACGAGTCCGCCTCGGCCTGGACGGTGCGCACCGCCGCAGGCGAGGAGCACAGCGCCCGCCACCTCCTCTTCGCGACGGGCTCCCTCTCGGCGCCCAACAAGCCCCGCATACCGGGCATCGACGAGTTCGCGGGCGAGACGTACTACACGGCGCGCTGGCCGGACCCGCACCCCTCGCTCGCCGGCAAGCGCGTCGGCGTCATCGGCACGGGCTCGTCCGGCATCCAGTCGGTGCCGCTCCTCGCGGAGGAGGCAGCGTCGCTCACCGTCTTCCAGCGCACGGCCAACTACAGCGTCCCGGCGCTCAATCGGCGACTCACAGACGCCGACCAGGCACGCATCCGCGCCGAGTACCCGGAGCGCAGGCGCAGAGCCCGACTCAGCGGCGGCGGTTCGCCGCACGTGCCGTACCCGAAGCGGGCGGCGGAGTGCACCCCCGAGGAGCGCGAGGCGGCACTGGAAGAGGGATGGCGCGCCGGCGGTGTCCTCTTCGGGAAGACCTTCCCCGACCAGTACACCGACCTGGAGTCGAACGACCACGCACGGCGGTTCGCCGAGCGGAAGATCCGGGAGCTCGTCGAAGACCCGCAGACGGCCGAGGATCTCATCCCGACCGACCACCCACTCGGCACCAAGCGGATCTGCACCGACTCCGGCTACTTCGAGGCGTTCAACCACCCCCACGTCGCACTCGTCAACCTCAGGCGGGACCCGCTCGTACGGATCACCCCCGACGGCGCCGAGACCCGCGGCGGCCACCACCCGCTCGACGTCCTCGTCTGCGCCACCGGCTTCGACGCGATGACGGGCGCGCTCACCCGGATCGACATCCGCGGCCCCCGCGGCGCGCGCCTCGCGGAGACCTGGGCCGAAGGGCCCGTCACCTACCTCGGGCTCCAAGTGCCCGGCTTTCCGAACCTGTTCACCGTCAACGGCCCGGGCGCGCCCTCGGTCCTCTCCAACATGGTGCTCACGGCCGAGCAGCAGGTCGACTGGATCCTCCGCTTCGTACGCGAGGCCGACGCCCGCGGCGCGACCCAGGTGGAGCCCCGCGACGACGCGGCCGAGAAATGGACGGCCCATGTCCAGGAGGCGGCCGACGCGACCCTCTTCCCCCGCGCCGAGTCCTGGTACCTCGGCGCCAACATCCCCGGCAAGCCCCGGAGATTCATGCCGTACGTGGCCGGTCTCGGCGCGTACACGGCGCGCTGCGAGGAGATCCGCGACGGCGGCTACGAGGGCTTCCTCCTCACCACGCGCTGACCACCACGGGAAGGAACCGCATGACCGAGCAACCGGCCGCGGGCCGCCTGCGCACCCGCGCGACCGCGCTCTTCGGCGTCGAGGTGCCCGTCGTCCAGACGGGCATGGGGTACGTCTCCGACCCGCGTCTCACCGCTGCCACCGCGGAGGCCGGCGGGCTCGGCATCCTCTCGGCCGGACTGCTCTCCTACGAGCAGCTCGCCGCCGCCATCGACGAGGTGCAGGCGCGCACGGACCGCCCGTTCGGCGTCAACGTCCGCGCCGACCAGCCGGACGTCGAGCGGCGGATCGACCTGATGGCACGCAGGGGCGTGCGCGTCGCCTCCTTCGCGCTCGCCCCGCGGCAGCCGCTCATCGCGCGGTGCAAGGAGGCCGGGCTCGTCGTGGTGCCCTCGGTGGGCGCGCGGCGGCATGCGGAGAAGGTCGCCTCCTGGGGCGCCGACGCGGTCGTCGTCCAGGGCGGCGAAGGCGGCGGGCACACCGGACAGGTGCCGACGAGCCTGCTGCTGCCGCAGGTCAGGGACGCGGTGGACATCGTCGTGATCGGCGCGGGCGGCTACTTCGACGGACGCGGGCTCGTCTCCGCACTCGCCTACGGAGCCGACGGCATCGCGATGGGCACGCGCTTCCTCCTCACCAGCGACAGCCCCGTCGCGGCGGAGGTCAAGGAGGAATACCTCCGCAAGACGGTGCACGACACCGTGCTCACCAGCGAGATCGACGGCGTACCGCAGCGCGTCGTACGCGGCCGCACCGTCGATGCGCTGGAGCGCACCTCCGGCCCCGGCCGGCTGGTCAGGGCCGCGCGGAACGCCGTCGCCTTCCGGCGCATGTCCGGGACGCCGTGGCGCGAGATGGTACGGGAGGGGCTCGCGATGCGCCGTGCGCACAACCTGAGTTGGAGCCGGGTGGTGATGGCGGCCAACGCGCCCATGCTCTACCGGACGGCGCTCCTCGACGGCCGCCCGAACGAGGGCGTGATGGCGACGGGCCAGGTCCTCGGCGTCATCGACGACCTGCCGAGCTGCCGGGAACTGATCGCCCGCCTCACCCGGGAGGCCACCGAAGTGCTCGACCGCCTCGCCGCGACCGGCGGCCCCGTGTCCACGGCGGACCGCGCGCACTGAACACCGCAGGCGTCCGGGGCACTCCCCGCGCCGAGAGCAGGGATCGAGGAGAAGATGGCCGACCGACAGGCGCTCGGGCACACCGGCGCCCCCTTCAGGCTCGACGTCGAACGCGGCAAGGTCCGCGAGTTCGCGCGGGCCACCGGCAGCAGCAACCCCGCCTACCTGGACTCCGACGAGCCGCCGTGCCCGCCGACCTTCCTCACCACGCAGTTCTTCTGGCAGGAGGGGAAGGCGGACGCCTGGCAGCGCGTCGCCCTCGACCAGCAGCGCGGCCTCCACGCCGAGCAGGAGTACGTCTTCCACGGGCCTCCGCCCACCGCGGGCACCGAGCTGACCGCCCGGTCGACGGTGACCGAGATGTACACCAAGCAGGGCAGGCGAGGCGGCGAGCTCACCTTCGCCGTGATGGTCACCGAGTTCCGTGACGCGGACGGCCGTCTCGTGGCGGAGGCGAGGATGACCGGCGTCGAGACCGGCGGCGTCCCGGAGGCGTCGTGACGACGGGCCGCGCCGCGCTCCCGCCCGCGCCCGGGCCCGTCGTGCACGGACCTGTGACGCGCACCGACTTCGTCCGCTACCAGGGCGCCTCGGGCGACATGAACCCCATCCACCACGACGAGGAGTACGCCAGGGCCGCCGGCTTTCCCTCTCCGTTCTCGGTGGGGATGTTCCAGGCGGGGCTCCTCGCCTCCTGGGCCACGGACTGGCTCGGCGCGCACAACGTGCGCCGCTTCCGGGCCAGGTTCGCCGAGCAGGTGTGGCCGGGGGACACCCTCACCTGCGAGGGCGAGATGGTCGGTGATCTGGAGGAGGGCGGGGAGCGGTACGTGGAGCTGGAGTTGCGCTGCGCACGGCAGACCGGGGGCGTCGCGGTGCGCGCCTGGGCGACCTTCGCGGTCCCCCGGTGAGAGCCGGCGTGATGGCGGGGAGCGACCGCCGCCGTCTCATACTCGACCGCGCGGCCCCGCTCTTCGCCCGAAAGGGCATCGGCGGCTGCACGGTCCGCGAGATCGCCGAGGCGACCGGCATCCTCTCGGGCAGCCTCTACCACTACTTCGACTCCAAGGACGCGATCGTCGAGGAGATCGTCGCCGAGTACCTCGGCGCACTCGACGCCGCCTACGGCGCCGTGCTCGCCACCGGCGGTGACGCCGCGACACGTCTCCGCGCCCTGGTCCTCGCGTCGCTGCACGTCTCGCACGCCCACCCGCACGCGACGGAGGTCTACCAGCTCAACCGCGGCTACTTCGCCTCGCACGACCGCTTCGCCGCCGTACGCGAGGCCGCCGCACGGATCTTCGGGACGTGGCAGGAGGCGATCGCCGACGGGGTCGCTGAGCACGCCTTCCGCCGGGACGTGGAGGCACGCGTCTTCCACCGCTTCCTGCGGGACGCCGTCTTCCTCTCGGTGCGGTGGTTCCGCCCCTCCGAGGTCTACGGCGTCGAGGAACTCGCCACGGACACCGCGGAGATCTTCCTGGAGGGCTTCGGCGCGGACGAGTGAGGCCGGCCGAACGCACCGGGAATCCAATCTCCGTGCCGCGGAGCGACGTTGGGCGCCCTCACGCCGGCACGACCGGCTCCCCGTCCAGGGAGACGCCGGCGTTGCCGAGCTCCTCCAGGGCCCTGTCCGTCGTCTCCCGGGCGACGCCGGCCGTGTAGTCGAGGAGGACGCGCGTGGCGAAGCCGTCGCGGACGGCGTCGAGCGCCGTCGCGCGGACGCAGTGGTCGGTGGCGATGCCCACCACGTCGACCGAGGTGACGCCGCGCGCACGCAGCCAGTCGGTGAGCCGGGTTCCCGCCGCGTCCGCACCGTCGAAGCCGCTCTTGGAGGCGGCGTGCTCGCCCTTGTAGAAGACCTCGCGAACGGCTGCGGACTCGGCGGCCGCCGCGAAGTACGGGTGGAAGGCCGCGCCTTCGGTGCCGGCGACGCAGTGCGCGGGAAACGAGGTGCGGAAGTCGGGGTCGGCGGAGAAGTGGCCGCCCGGGTCGATGTGGTGGTCGCGGGTGGCGACGATCTCCGCGTACACGCCCTCGGCCGCCGTCCTCGCCACGAGCCCGGCGATGGCGGCGGCCCGCCCGGCGCCGCCCGGGACGGGGACGCTGCCGCCCTCGCAGAAGTCTTTCTGCACATCGATCACCAACAGTGCCCGCACCATGGCCACTCCCTCGTCCGTCTGCTGCCGCCTCCCTGCGACCGGTGCCCGTCCGCGGCGGTGCGCTCGCTCGCCGGGGTCACTGTTCACCCGAGCGGGGCCCGCCGGCGGACGAGCCGCGAGCGGTCCAACACGCCTGCGGCACACTGCCGTTGACGGAAGCGGACGCGACGTCGAAGAGCGGCCGCTCGCGCGTCGCGCGCCGCTGTGCGCTGGGAAAACTCCCGGGCGGACGTAGGATCGCACACATGGCCGACATCATCGACAGAAGTACGCATCGGGAGCTGATCGACCTCCAGCGCGCCGTGAACGGCGCCTTCGCCGCCCTCGACGGCCATGCCAGGGACGTCGGAAAACCGGGCATCGAGTGGACGGACGAGGAGAAGGCCGAGGCCGCGCGGCTGCGGGGCGTGGTGCAGCAGGCGGTCGTCGAGAAGAACAGGGCGCTCCAGGAGTCGGGGCTCCCCGCCGAGCACGGTGCTTTCCAGGCGAGCCAGGCGTTGAAGGACGCGGCCAAGTCGGAGTCGGAGGAGAGCGCGGGGGAGTAGCGCGTTCCGGGGCTCGGCCTCGTGCGGTGGGGCTCTCGCGTTCGGGTAACCGCCGCGAAATCCACGGTGGTTGGCACACGGATTCTTCACTTCGCCGCGGTTTCTGACATGTTCACGCGCGTAGATTCCCGGGCAGGAATCGTGCGACCGAACACCCGTCACACGGGCGCCGTGCGCCGGTACCGGCGCCGGAGGCGTCCGTCCCCCACGCGATGGGATGAACCGTGATACGCAGAACCCTCTACGCCGCCGCGGCCGCCGGAGCGGTGGCCGTCGCAGCCGTCGCAGTCCCCACGGCCACGGCCGGGCCGGCGCCCGGGGCGCTCGAAGCACCCGCCGACTACTACCAGGACGCCGAAGGCAAGACCGGCGGGGAGCTCAAGGACGCACTCCACACCATCATCTCCACCGACGCCGAGGCCATCTCCTACGACGAGGTCTGGGACGCCCTGAAGGAGACCGACAAGGACCCCGACAACTCCTCGAACGTCATCCTCCTCTACACCGGCCGCTCCCAGTCGGCGGGCGACAACGGGGGCGACTCGGGGCAGTGGAACCGCGAGCACGTCTGGGCCAAGTCGCACGGCGACTTCGGCACCTCGACGGGGCCCGGAACCGACGTCCACCACCTGAGGCCCACCGACGTCCAGGTCAACAGCGTGCGCGGGAACAAGGACTTCGACGAGGGAGGCGAGGAAGTCGAGGACGCCCCCGGCAACTTCACCGACGACGACTCCTTCGAGCCGCGCGACGAGGTCAAGGGCGACGTCGCCCGGATGATCCTCTACATGGACGTCCGGTACGAGGGCGACGACTCCTGGCCCGACCTCGAGGCCAACGACGAGGTGGACAACGGCTCGGCGCCCAACCTCGGCCGCGTCTCGGTCCTGAAGGAGTGGAGCGCGCAGGACCCGCCGGACGCGTTCGAAGAGAACCGCAACGACGTCATCTACGAGCAGGTCCAGCACAACCGGAACCCGTTCGTGGATCACCCGGAGTGGGTCGACGAGATCTACTGACGCGCCAACCGGCCGTCGTACGGCCGCAGTACACGCGCCGCCGGGTCGTCCGGGCCGATCCGGAGCCCGGCGGCGCACGCCGGCGCCCCTGCGCGCGGCGTACGCCCCCTCCGCCCTGCAACCAAGCGGGCGAGGGGAGTTGGTGACCCGCGGGCGCGCCGGGCGTTGAACGGGACATGGAGACAACTCGCACCGCCCACCGACTCGGCGGCGCCGCACTCGCGCTCGCCGCCGCCCTGCTGCCCCTCGCCGCCACCCCGGCCTCCGCCGCCGGCACGGCGGCAGACGGAGCGAAGAGCCCGGCCGGCGCCGGATCCCGATCCGCCGACCACGAGGCGCGGCTCGGAGCCGACCGCCCCACCGGCGGCCTCGAACTCACCCTCTCCGACGGCGAGGGGACCTGGACCCGCGCCGTCCGCCTCTACTGCCCCTCGGGCACCGGTACCCACCCGCAAGGACCCGCGGCCTGCGCCGACCTCGCGAGGGCGCACGGCGACCCGGGTGCCGTCCCTCCGGCCACCGGAGCCTGCTCGATGATCCACGACCCCGTCACCGCGACCGCCTTCGGCACCTTCCGCGGCCGGACCGTCGAATGGGAGGAGACCTTCCCCAACGAGTGCCTGCTCCATCGCAGCTCAGGGGACCTCTTCCGCTTCTGACGCGCCGCGCCGGAGGACCGGTCGGGCGGCACGCGTGTCAACGCCCGCTCGACCTGGTATCCCTGGGCACCATGCACGGCCATCGAGCAGAGACCGAGTCGACACGTCCCCGAGAACCGCAGGAGATCGACGGTGTCGAGGCCGCCGCCCTCGACGCGCACTGGCGCGCAGCCAACTACCTCTCAGCGGGCCAGATCTACCTCCGCGACAACGTCCTCCTCCGCGAGCCCCTCACCACCGACCACCTCAAGCCGCAACTTCTGGGCCACTGGGGCACCTGTCCCGGCCTGACCCTCCTCTACACCCACCTCGACCGCCTGATCCGGCGCAGCGGCCGGCCGACGGTCAGCGTCTGGGGCCCCGGGCACGGAGCACCGGCGGTGCGCGCCGGGGCCTGGCTCGAGGGCACCTACGGCGAGTTGGAGCCGCGGTACCGCTGGGACGAGGAGGGCATGCGCGCCCTCTTCCGCAGGTTCTCGACGCCCGGCGGCGTCGCGAGCCACACCTCGCCCGAGGTCCCCGGGTCGATCCAGGAGGGCGGCGAGCTCGGCTACAGCCTGCTCCACGCCTACGGCGTCGCGTTCGACAACCCCGAGGTGCTCGCCTGCGCCGTGATCGGCGACGGCGAGTCCGAGACGGGCCCGCTCGCCGCTTCCTGGCGCAGCAACGCCTTCCTCGACCCCGTCCACGACGGCGCCGTACTCCCCGTCCTCCACCTCAACGGCTACAAGATCGCCAACCCCACGCTCCCTGCCCGTACCGAGGAGCAGGACCTCGACGACTACCTCAGGGGGCTCGGCCACGAACCGCTCCACGTCACCGCCGACGCCGACAGCGATCCCCTGCGCGTACATGTCGAGTTGGCCCACGCGCTCGACACCGCGGTGGCGCGCCTCGACGACGTACGCAGGCGCAGCGTGGACCGCAGCAGCACCGCCCGCCCGTCGCGGCTGCGTACTCCCGTGCTCGTCCTCCGCACGCCCAAGGGCTGGACGGGGCCGAAAGAACGCGACGGCGAACCCGTCGAGGGCACCTGGCGTGCGCACCAGATCCCGCTCACCGACGTCCACGAGGACCCGCGGCAGTTGCGGCAGTTGGAGGAGTGGCTGCGTTCCTACCGGCCCGACGACCTCTTCGATGCGGCGGGCCGCCCCCGCGCCGAGGTGCTCGCACCGGTGCCCGAGGGGGAGCTGCGGCTCGGGGCCACCCCCTACGCCAACGGCGGCCGGCTCGTCAGCGAGCTGCCGCTCCCCGAGGCGGAGGCGCACGCCGTACCGGTCGAGGAGCCGGGGAGCACGGGCCACCAGCCGACCGCCGTCCTCGGCGCGTACCTCGGGGCACTCCTCACACGCACCGCCGAGCAGCGCGACTTCCGCGTCTTCGGCCCCGACGAGATCGACTCCAACCACCTGCAGAGCCTCTACGACACCGAGGAACCGGGGCGCACCCGCGGCTGGCAGGAGGGGCTGCTCCCCACGGACCGGAACCTCGGCCGCCACGGCCGGGTGCTGGAGGTCCTCTCGGAGCACATGTGCCAGGGGTGGCTCGAGGGGTACGTGCAGTCGGGACGGCACGGGTTCTTCGCGAGCTACGAGGCGTTCGCCAACATCGTCGGGAGCATGACGGCGCAGTACGTCAAGTGGCTCGACCAGTCCGAG
>NZ_AJTQ01000041.1 GCF_000262345.1 Streptomyces xiaopingdaonensis
GCGGGAACCGGTCGCCTCGCTCAACACGCTGCTCACCTCGCACGTCTGGCGCCAGGACCACAACGGCTTCTCGCACCAGGACCCCGGGTACGTCGACAGCCTCCTCAACAAGAGTCCCGACATCGTCCGCGCGTACCTGCCGCCCGACACCAACACCCTTCTCTGCACCGCCGAACACGTGCTGCGCAGCCGGGACACGGTCAACGCGGTGGTCGCGGCGAAGCACGACTGCCCCGACTGGCTCGACCTCCCCGCCGCCCGTGAGCACTGCCGACGCGGGCTCGGTGTCTGGGAGTGGGCGGGGAGCGAGCGCCCCGGCTCCGCGCCCGACGCCGTCCTCGCCTGCGCCGGGGACGTCCCGACGCGGGAGGCGGTGGCGGCCGCGTCGATCCTCCGTGCGGAACTGCCCGAACTGGCGGTGCGCGTGGTCAACGTCGTCGACCTCGCGCGGCTGCTCCCGCACGGTGAGCATCCGCACGGCCTCACCGACGAGGAGTTCGACGGGGTCTTCACCCGGGACCGTCCCGTCGTCTTCGCGTACCACGGCTACCCGTGGCTGATCCACCGCCTCACCTATCGGCGCGCGTACCACGACGACCTGCACGTGCGGGGGTACAAGGAGGCGGGCGCCACGACGACGCCCTTCGACATGGTCGTGCGGAACGATATGGACCGCTTCCGTCTCGTGCTCGACGTGCTCGACCGTGCGGAGCCGCAGGGGTCGGCCGCGGCGGGGGAGTTGCGGGAACGGATGGTCGCCTTCCGGCAGCGGCACCGCGAGTGGGTCGAGGAGCACGCGGAGGACATGCCCGAGGTCGCCGACTGGCGGTGGCGCCCCGACTCCTGACGCCGACTCCTTTGGGCGACAAGCCCGTTCGGGCACCGTCCCCGCCGTAAAATCGGCCGGGGGTCGCTCGGCGGCTCAGGAGCGCACGTACGCCGGTGAGGAGCGGGAGCGGATGACGCAGCAGCGCTGGGAGGCCGTCGACGAGTACATCGAGCGGGAGGTCCTGCCCGAGGAGCCGGGACTTCGGAACGCGCTGCGGGCGAGCCGGGAGGCCGGCCTGCCGCCGATCGACGTCCCGCCCAGCCAGGGACGGCTGTTGGAGCTGCTGGTGCGCATCCACGGCGCCGCGAAGGTGCTGGAGATCGGCACCCTCGGCGGGTACAGCACGCTGTGGATGGCCCGGGCCCTGCCGGCGGACGGGCTGCTCGTCACGCTGGAGGCGCAGCCGCACCACGCGGACGTCGCACGCCGCAACCTGGAGCGCGGCCTCGCTGGCCGCGCGGACGCTCCCCGGGTCGAGGTGCGCACCGGGCCCGCTTCGGAGACGCTGCCGCTGCTGGAGGCGGAGAGCGTCGGCCCGTTCGACTTCTTCTTCATCGACGCGGACAAGCCCTCCAACCCCGTGTACCTGGAGTGGGCGCTGCGGCTCTCCCGGCCGGGGAGCGTGATCGTCGTCGACAACGTCGTGCGGGACGGCGCGGTCGCCGACCCGGGGGCGACGGACCCGAAGGTCGTGGGAAGCCGCAAGGCGCTGGAACTCATCGGCGCGGAACCGAGGTTGGCGGCGACGGCGGTGCAGACCGTCGGCGGCAAAGGGTACGACGGGTTCGCGCTGGCGATCGTCACGCACTGAGCGGGGGGCCTCGGGGCGGCCCGGTCCTGGGGAGGCCCACGTACGGTTCGGTTGTCCGGTGGCCGTCGTGGCGCGGAGCCAGGTGCGTCCCGGCTCGACGTGGTGGAGGGGTGCTCGCTGGGCTGCGGGGCTGCGTATGTCCGGGCGATGGTCGAAGGCATCCGTCAGCGTCGCGGTTCTGCCTCGCCGCGGGGAGTTGGTGGAGGGCGCTTGCTCGGCACCGGCTTCCCGGGCGGACCGTGGGTTCGTTGCGGACGGCTTGAACCACGACTGCACGGAAGCCAGTTGGGCGCGGTTTCGCCGTCTCGGATCGCGATGTGCCGTCCGGCGGTTGGCCTAGGCCGTGTCTTCGGAAGCGGGTGACTCGTGGGCGGCGAGTTCCGCGGCCAGTTCCATGCAGCGCAGGCGGGCCGGGGAGAAGTCGTAGGGCATCTTTCCCGTGGCTTCCAGTGCGCTCATGGACTCTTGTCCCCTGCCGGAGCTCTGGCCGGTCTCGTCCTCACCCTCGTCGGCGGTGGCGGGGTGCAAAGTGTCCCAGGAGTCGAAGAGCGCGTCGTCGCTCTCCGCCAGGCCGGAATCCTCGACAACGGCTTGCAGCGCCTCTTCGAAGGCGTGCCGTTCGGCAGCCACCCGGACCACGCGGGGGTCGTCGACAGCGATCGTGTCATCGAGTGCCTCCTCGGCGGCATCGATACGGTCGGAGTCCTCCCGCAGATTCGGGTGAGTGGCCAGGGCGATGAAACGGGTGGCCTGGACGGCCGCACCGAGCGGGCCGAAGATCCGCTCAGTCACCAGCAGACTGTCCAGGTCCGCCTGACGCAGGGAGCCCTCGGGCAGGCTCTTGAGGCGTTCGGTGACGAAGTCGGAGAGCAGGCCCATCCTGCTGCCCTCGGTACGCATGCGCTGCACGGCAGCCCGTTGCCGCCGCAGTTCCGCTTCCTGGGCGACGAGGGTTTCCTCCAGCCGTTCCAGGATGTTCGCGATGCCGTCGTCGCTGTCGGAACCGGCGGAAGCCGTGTCGGCGAAGGCGTCACGGATGTCGTCCAGGGCGATCCCGGCGTCGGCCATCTTGCGGATCCACAGCAGCCGGATCGTGTCTTCGTAGCCGTAGCGGCGGCGGTCGTCGCCGCCTCGCACGGGCTCGGGGAGCAGGCCGATCTCGTGGTAATGACGGATCGCCCGCGGTGTGGTGCCGACGAAGGCCGCCGCGTCACCGATCTTGACCTGGCGCGGTGGGATGAAGGACGAGTACATGAGCAGGGGCCTTCCTCAGTGGGGCGGGACGTGAGTCCACCGGACCACATGCCGCTACGGAAGGTGCAACCCGAGTCACTCCGCCCGGCACCCGTGCCGGGAGAAGTACCCCTCTCCGTAACGATCGGTCCGCCCCCTGCCAGGACAACCGCGGGAAGGCAGGCAGGGTCACAGCACCGGTGTACCGCTGCGACCTGGACCGTCGCCTCACACCGCACTGCGAGCTGTCGAGCCGGGTCGCCACGGCGCCTCGTCCCACTGGGCGCGGCGTTCGCTGAGTACGGGCGCATCGCCAAGACCGAACATCGGCCGCGCGTGGTCGACCCGGTCGACGACACCTACCACCGCCGGTGAACCGGCAGCTCAACCGTGCAGGAATTCCGCCACAAGCTTGCGCGGGACGTGTGCCACGGCAAGCGCGGCACCGTCCACCGGCGTACCGGGACGGCATGGAAGACCAGCTCGGCGCACTCGGCCTGGTCCTCAACGCCATCGTGTTGTGGACCACGGAGTACATCGACGCCGCCGTCGCCCAGCTCCGGGACGAAGGCCACGAGTTCGGCGACGAGGACATCGCCCGGCGCTCCCCGCTCAAGCACCGCAGCCTGAACCTGCTCGGCCGCTACAGCTTCACCGCCAGTGTCCCGACCACCGGGGCCCTGCCCCCGCTGCGCGACCCGGGTGGACGCGTGGCGGGCGCGGGCGTCGAAGGAGTACCCGGCGAAGCTGGAGCGGATGAAGCCGTCGCGGCGGCTGACGCTGCCGGCCACGCTGTGTCGTATCCGGCAGACGGAGATCACCGACTCCTCCGCGGACCCCGTCGCCGCCGCATTCGATGGCCGCCCACGCAAAACGCTCGGCCGGAAAACCCCGGCCGAGCGCCTGCATGAACTGCTCGCGGCCTGATCGACACGACCACCTGTCGCATCGCCCCCTGAAACCGCCGTGGTAGCGGGCCTTACGCCCGTGGCGGGACGGCAGCGGAGCTCAGAGCTGGTTTTCGCCGCCGTCCACGGCCGGTTCGATGCCGGCGTTCGCGCTCAACAGCGGGTCGAACTTCTGCACAGTGACGAAGGCGCCCTTGACGTTGATCGCGAACAGCTCGTCGTACACGTCCTCGGTCGTCGCATCGAGGGGCGTGGGAGATGAGACGCCGGCATTGACGAACAAAGCCTTGATCGAGCCGAGCTCGCTCGTCACCCGGCCGGCGAGCATATCCAGGTCGGACAGCGAGTCGCATCCGCCCGGACGGCCACGGCATCCTCCCCGAGCCGCTCGCGTGCCGCGTCGAGCTTGGCCTGAGAACGGCGGGTGATTACCACGCGTGCTCCGCCTGGCACCAGCAGCTCCGCCAGTGCGAGCCCCATGCCCCTGCTGCCACCCGTGACCACCACATTCTTGTCGCTGTACTTACCCATGACCGAGGCCGTTCCATTTCATCACCAAAAACTTGTCAATATATCTGGATGTCGCTGTTCATGAAGCGAATCAGCCGAGGGTCTCGATCTTCATGCCGCCTGTGGTGACCGCGCGGATGTGATCGCTGGCGAGCAGGCCGTGTGGATTGCCGAGGTCGATGGCGCTGACCTCGTCGAGGCGGGCGAGTTGGGAAGGGGTGAGGTCGACCTGCAGGGCACCCAGGTTGTCCTCCATCTGCGCGGCAGTGCGGGCGCCGATGACGGGTGCCGTCACGCCCGGAGCGTTCAGGCTCCAGGCCAGCGCGACCTGGGCAGGTGTGCGGCCCAGCTCCGAGGCCAACTCCTTCACCGCGTCGGCAATGGCGAGGTTGCGGTCGGTGACCCATCCCAGGGCGGCGTTGAGGCTCTTGCGGTTGCTGGCGGTTTCGCTGACAACGGAACCCGTCGGATTCTGGTCCTCCCGGCTGTACTTGCCGGTGAGCACCCCGCCGCCCAACGGGGAGAAGGGGACCACGCCGAGTCCCATCTCGCGTGCCATCGGGATCAAATCACGCTCCGCGGTGCGCTCGACCAGGCTGTACTCGGTCTCCAGCGCGACCAGTGGCGACCAGCCGCGCAGGTCGGCGATCGCCTGCATGCGCGACACCTGCCAGGCCGGGGCGCTGGAGATCGCCACGTACAGCACCTTGCCCTGCCTCACCAGATCGTCCAGGCCTCGCAGGATCTCCTCCACCGGCGTCCTGAAGTCCCATACGTTCACATAGAGCAGATCGATGTAGTCGGTGTTCAGTTGCCGCAGACTGGCTTCCACCGATGCCAGCATGCTCTTGCGGTGGGTACCCCCGGCATTCGGGTCACCGGGCCGGCGCAGCGTCGAATACTTCGTCGCCAGCACCATCTTGTCGCGGTTGGTGCGGGCGAATTCGCCCAGCAGTCGCTCGGAGCTGCCGTTGGTGTAGGTGCTGGCGGTGTCGAAGAAGTTGCCGCCGAGCTCGGTGTAGCGGTCGAAGAGCCTGCGCGCCTCGTCGCGCTCGGCGCCCCAGCCCCACTCGGTGCCGAAGGTCGCCGTGCCCAGCGCCAGTGGTGAGACCCGGAGTCCGGAACGGCCCAGCAGCCGGTAAGTGTCGAGAGTGAGTGCCATCGTGTTCTCCTGTGAGGTGCGGTTCGTGGCCTTCGAGAAGTGCGGATTGGCGGTCGGCTCGCCCGGGCTTCAGGCACCGAGCCCGTAGCCGCCGGCCGGGGTGATGTTCTGGCCGGTGATGCAGTCGGCGGCGTCCGAGGCGAGGAAGGCGACTGCTTCCGCGGCCTGCTGGCTGGACCTCGAGCGCTTGAAGGGGCTCTTCGAGCACATGGCGTCCCGGCCGCTCTCGGGTACCCCCAGCCTGTCGAGCGGCGGGTGTCGGTGGCCCCGGGGCTCACGGCGTTGACGCGGATCCTGCGCGGGGCCGGTTCGGATTCTGCTCGTGCGAGGGAATCGGCTTTCTGCCCGGTGCCCGCGATACCTGGTGGCCGCGGGCGGACAGCAGCCCGGCCGTCGCTCTGCCGGTCCCGGTCGTTCCCCCGGCGAGGAGAGCTGTAGGCATGGCAAACCTTTCGTCGCTGAAGCGTCGGACGCCCGTAATCGGGGACCTCCCCGTTTTCCTCACCGTACACTGAACCGGGGACATCCCCGAATCGCTCCCGAGCCTCATCCGACACTCACGATCGCGAAGGTCATGACACCTCCACGCAGCACCCTGCGCGCCGACGCGCAGCGCAACCGCGAGCAGTTGATCGCCACGGCCGCCGAAGCCTTCGCGTCCGGACGCGCGATCTCGCTCGACGCGATCGCCAAACGCGCGGGCGTGGGGAACGCCACCCTGTACCGGCATTTCCCCACCCGAGAGGATCTGGTCGAAGAGGTCTATCGGGACCAGATCCGGCCTTTGCAGGAAGATGCGCGCACGCTGCTGGCTACCAAGCCGCCCACGCAGGCCCTCCACGCGTGGATGCTCCGATTCGCCGACTGGGCCGGTGAACGACGCGGCATCTGCGAGGCCCTGGTCGCCATGAGCGCTTCCGGCCGCTTCGGCACCGGACCGGTCTGCGACGAGGTCCAGCAGGTCCTGGCGATGGTGCTCGAAGCCGGCGCCGCAGCAGGAGAACTGCGCAGCGACATCGATCCGGTCGAGGTAGGCGCCATCCTCGCCGGTTTGCTCTCTGTGGCCGGCGCACCCGAGCAGCGCCCCCATCTGAACCGGATGCTGGACGTCGTCGTCGACGGACTCAGGCCCCGCTGAGCGACACGCCAGCGGTTCGGCCAGGGCGGCGGCCGTGCCGGACGGCATGACCGTGGCCGCGGCGGTCGTGGCGCCCCAGGCCCCGCCGTGCACCGCCAGCTCCTCGACCGTTGCCAGCCGTTCGACGGCGTCCAGGGCGCACCCCTGCGGTCCCGGCCCAGGGCAAGCCCGACGTGAGCACGAGAATCGCGTCAGCACGATCACGCCCTGGCCATGATCAATCTCAGCGCCAACCGCTGTACCGATGTTCCCCGGGGCCGAGAGCGGTGCGTTGAGGACCGTGGAAGGAACGTGTTGTCTTCCACGCCACGCGGGAGCGTAGCGGCTCGGTGTGCGTGCGCCGGGCCCCGGGCGGAGTTAGCAACTGCGCGGGTGTGTACGGCTGTTCGGCGGCGGTCCGGGGCAGCGTGTGCGCCGAGCAGCCGTCGGGCGACCGCTGCACGCGTACCGCGGCTCGGCGGCATCGGTTCTCCCGTTCGGGGCCCACTACGGGTGACCAGCGGCCGCCTTCACAGCGAGAGCGGCGAGTCCAGGACCCGGCGTACCCCCGCGTGGGCTGCGCCCAGGAGTGCCGCGTCGGGGCCGAGCGGCGAGACGCACAGTTCCACGGGGGCGCCGCGGGCTGCCGTGCGGCGTCCCAACTCCCGCTCGACAGGGGGAAGAACCCACTCGCCGAAGTCGGCCAGCGCGCCGCCGAGCACCACGGCGCGCGGGTCGAGGAGGTTCACCGCGCCGGCGAGCGCCGTCCCGAGAGCGGTGCCCGCCTCGTGGAGAGCGTGGAGTGCGGCCGCGTCGCCCGCCTCGGCCCGCACCGTGAGCAGGCGGCGCGCCTCGCCGCCCTCGGCGGCGGTGACAGCGGCCGTACGCAGCACCGCGGCGGCGCCCGCGTACTGCTCCAGGCAGCCGCGTCCGCCGCACGCGCACTCGGCGCCTTCTGGACGCACCGGTACGTGACCGAACTCGCCGGCGAAGCCGCGTGTGCCGCGCAGCAGTTCACCGTCTAGCACGAGCCCGGCCCCCACGCCGACCTCGGCGGAGACGCGGACGAAGTCCCGCAGCGCCGAGTGCGCCGCGGCGCCCTCTCCGATCCACAGCTCCGCGAGCGCCGCGAGGTTGGCCTCGTTCTCCACCGTCAGCGGCAGGTCGTCCCCGAGGTGGTGCGCGAGGTCGACGCCGTGCCAGTCGAGGTTGGGCGCGTGGACGACCGTCGTGCCGCCGCGTTCCACCGTGCCGGGGACCGCCACGGTCAGCCCGGCGGGACGCAGCCCCTGCGGCGCCACCGCGTCCGCGACCTCCCGGACGAGCACTCGCAGCCGGTCCGCCACCTCGGACGCCGGCTGCGGATGCGCGAGGTCGGCGGCCGCGCGGGCGCGCGTCTCGCCGCGGAGGTCGACGGCACAGACCGCAAGGTGGTCGACGCCGATCTCGGCCCCGAGGCCGCACGGTCCCCGGTCGGGCAGGGTGAGCGCGCTGCCGGGCCTGCCGACGCCGCCCGAGTGCCCGGGGCCCAACTCGTCGAGGAGCCCGCCGCGCAGGAGCTCCTCGACGAGCGTGGAGACGGCACCGCGCGTGAGGCCGATCCGCGCCGCCGCCGAGGCGCGGGAGATCCTCCCGGCTTCGGCGACGGCGTAGAGCACGCGCGACAGGTTCCGCTCACGCATCTCGCGCTGCGAGTTGGGCGCCGCCGACCGCCGCGCATCTGCCTGCCGCCCGGCGGAAGGGCCGGACGGCAGCCGCGCGGAGCTCACCCCTCCCCGGCGAGCAGGCCGCCGGCGCCCCGCAGGACGCCGGAGATGCGGGCCAGCGCCTCCTCGTCCGCCGGGACGGGCTCGTACGCGGGCCCCTCGTCGGTGCGCCAGCGGCGGGCGACGGACGCCGCGTCCTCGCCGAGGAGAAGGCCCGCCGCCTGGGCCGCGGCACCGAGCGCGACCAACTCCTGTGCCTGCGGCACCACGACGGGACGCCCCGAGAGCCTGCGCACCGTCTCGCGCCAGGCGGTGCCGCGGGCTCCGCCGCCGATGAGCAGGATCGGCTCCGCCCCC